>JAAYRB010000038.1 GCA_012519005.1 Clostridia bacterium | reverse complement strand
TGGTGTACAGTTTATCCCCGGGGTTTAGATTATCCGTATTTACTTTTTTTGATATGGCTTCCACCTTGAGACCGCATTTATTTCCCTCCACTACCACCCCCGGTTCCTTTTTTGCGAAAGATACCACGGGCAAAGCCATTATGAAACATAATGTTAGGATGATTGCCGATAACACATTTTTCCTAATCAAATCCCCTGCCCCCTTCCTTCTTTCTCTTAATTAAATTGCGTTGGTGTCATGCTTAATCCTTGCTCAACTGTTACGGCACTCCACATCATACTATTGTAAATTCGGCCTGATTTTAGAGAAAATAGCATATAGGGTCACATCATGATCCGGAACTACATAGGGTGCGCCGGGACCAATATTAAGCCAGTATTGGTGGATATTGCGGGGATCATCGGGAACCTGACTGTATATACCCACTTTTTCATATCCCGCAGCCGGGTAATACTCAGGATAATATCCCACACCTTGCTTTATCCAGGTTACTGATCCCGCGTTGGGGTTTTCAATGTATGAGTATGATGCAGTTTCATCATGATCGATTCTCTCTATAACCATTGTAATTATTTTGGGCTCACTGGGGCCTGGGGGTTCATCATTCTCCCCATGATAGCAGATCATATCCTTACCGGCACCGGTCAGGAAATACTCCCTTAGGTGATCGTCATTGTATCCCGGAGCCGTTGCTTCCTCAAACCCAGGCCATTGCGATTCCGGTGCATCATTTGTTGCCTGGATAGCCTCGGCAGTACCGGTAAATGTAAATTCCTTCCCTTGGTACGCACAATCTGTCAATACGCCGTCAAAGGCGACCACTACACAAAGTTCCACAGTCCCACCTTCAGCACCGCCATAGGTTCCCGCTAAGGGGCCGCCGGTATAGTACAACCATGTTTGTCCTTCATCCTCATGCATCACCCAGCCGCTGCCGGGCTTGGGAGCAAAAAACACATTACCTGCATCCAGCCCATCTTCCCATAGACCTTCCAGCTTTACCCTGACTTCTGCACTTTTGGAACCAGTATTTTTTATTTCCCAACACACTGTAGCACAGTCACCGGGGTTGACATTGTCAATTTCCCTATCCGGCATGGGGATAATATTATTAAGTTCAGCATCTATATACAATGTTCCCGTTTCCAGTTCAGCTCTGGCCAACTTCGCATCATCGGTGAACCAAGCCATGGTGGCCCCGCCTATGAGAGCCGCCGCTGTTAAAATTAGGAATATACTCAATAAAGCCTTTGATCTCATTGGAATTCCTCCAATTTACTTTTTGCAACCTTTCTTCAAATCGCCATTGGCCTCTTAAAAAGGGTCTTTGGTCTGTTCCCCCTTTTGGAGATTTGTCTCTATCCGGTATACGGTAACTTCTGGGTACCGGTGATTATAAAACAGGGTTAAGGTGAGGGAGGTACTTGGTTTTTTATAATACCTCCTGCCCTCTGCCCCTTTCCTTCTTTCCTGGTAAAAAAACGGATTATGTAGTGCAGCAGGGGAGTTCCCCCTGCTGCTGTTAATTATATAGCTGAATATAGATTATTTGCTAAATTTTGCTTGCAGTGTTTTGTTGCTTGCAGGCATGGTGTAGGTATGGGTTTTGCTTGTGCTTAGCAAGGTATTTCCGTCATACCAGCCAACAAATTTGTAGTTATAGGTTTGCCAACCCACTTTATATGTCCCAGGTGTCGCATTTATTGAGACATTCGTGCCTTCCGCATATTGTCCGCCACCGGTAACCGTGCCATAGCTGTTGTAGTTTTTAGTTAGAGTTAATGTGTATTTAGGGGCGGTTTTGAAGTTTGCATTTATGGTTACATCATGGTTCGGCACTACGAAGGATGTGGGGTTTGTGCCGCCTGTTACATAACCATCCCATTTATCAAACACATATCCAGCACTGGGAACAGCTTTTAGATTTACTGTATCCCCTACATTGTAGATCTTTGTGGTACCACTACCGAAACCTTCCACTGTACCAGCAATTTTATTGCCACATAGTTTGGGTGTAATAGTTACCTTAACTTTCTTAGGTGTGCAGATCTCTTTAAATGTTGCTGTGGCAGTTACATCCCCTGTTATTTCAAAGGTTTTGGATGTGTCCGTACCGCTTAGATCTCCGCTCCATCCTAAAAATTCATAGCCTTGCTTTGCATTGGCACCAACTGTTACACTTGCACCATCTACGTAGGTTCCAGCACCGCTTACAGTTCCGCCCACTTTGCTGCTTACAACATTACCTTCGCAGTCCTTAGTTACTACATTAAGAGTTACTTCGTATTCTGCTGGTGGAGGTGGATCTTCACCGCCATTGTAGCAAGGCATATCCTTACCTGCACCATTTATGAAATAGTCTCTTAGACCTGCATCGCTATAGCCCGCCGCTGTAGCTTCTGCAAATCCCGGCCACATATCTTCGGGTGCACCGTTTGTCGCCTGGATGGCTTCTGCAACACCGTTTAGTGTATATCCAAGCCCCTGATATTCGTTGCCCATACCTTCACCGTCAAAGCCTACCACTACACAAAGCTTGGCAGTTCCGCCCTCGGTATCACCATAGGTTCCTGCTAGGGGCCCGCCTGTATAATACATGTACAGTCCATTATCTTCTTCATACATTACCCAATCGCTACCCGGCTTGGGTGCAAAATACACATTACTTGCATCCGATCCGTCTACCCATGCACCAGTTAGTTTCACTCTCAGTTCCGCTCTTTTAGATCCTATGTTTTCAATATCCCAGCAAACCGTGGCACAGTCGCCGGGGTTTACATTTTTAATATCTCTCTCGGGCATTGGGGTTACCTTAGGAGACCCATCGGCATCAATTTCCAGTGTTCCTGTTTCCAGTTGTGCTGCGTCTAGTTCCGCATCATCGGTGAACCAAGCCATGGTGGTTCCCCCGATCAGAGCTGCGGCAAGTAAAATCAGCAGTACACTCATTATCGCCTTTGATCTCATCGCTATCCCTCCGGTTTTTTTTATTTATTTACCGGCGGCCAGGCTGCCATCCCCCAAAGGAATGGGGGAAGGCCCTGCGGCTTTGCGTCCCTGCCTTTCGGCAGGTTTGCCTTTTTCTTATACGAAACAATCGATATTTATGTCACTTTTTAAAATTCACAGAAATTTTATAGATTTCCTCTGTCTTCATAGCAAACAGATCACTTATATTAAGACTGGCCACCACCGGCGTTAACATATGCATCTCCCCATACGGCTTCTGGTGCACCATTTGTGGTTTGGATAGCCTCTACTTCACCGCCGATTTCTAGTTTCGCACCTTGGAAAGCATTACCCATTGTTGGACCGTCGAAGACTACTTCCACACACAGCTTGACAGTATCCCCATCCCCATCATAGGTACCTGCAAGGGGCCCAGCATTATATTTAAACCATGTCTTCCCATCCTCTTCATAAATAACCCAATCGCTATCTGCAGGAAGAGCATAAGTGTATACATCGTTAGATAGACCTGCAGTTAACCATTCCGTATCCAGATGTGCTCTAAGTTCCGCTCTCTTTGTTCCTATGTTTTTAATATCCCAGCATACGGTCACTGTGTCCCCAGGGTTGATATTATCAACATGTCTGTCTGGTAGAGCTGATTCATTTGGTCCATCGGCACTTATTTCCAGGGTCCCCGCCGTAAATTCCGCTGCCTCCAGATCTGTCTTGTCTGTAAACCATGCCATTGTAGCTCCGCCTATCAAGGCTGCTGCTAAAAGAATCAGTAAAACACTCAACATTGCTTTTGACCTCATTGGTATCCCTCCGGTTTGATTTAATTTTTTTCATTACCGGCGGCCAGGCTACCATTCTATTCTATGTAGAAAGGCCCTATAGCTTTGCGTCCCTGTCTTTCGGCAGGTTTGCCTTTTCAAAAAAGCATCATTTCCTCTACCCACTTACAAAGCCTTAAGTCCACTCAAAATCCACAAATGCGGCGGTATCTCATAGTGCTTCTAGCTTTCTTTTCGCCACCACCCCCTTTGATAGGTTTTTATTACACCGAGGATCCCTGACCCTCAGTTATTTCCTTTTGGATAGTCCGGCCACATATAGTTCACGGCATCATCAACGGCCTGGACGGCCTCCACTTCAATGTCAACATCATAATTTTCAATTGGCTCCCAGGTGTCAAAGGCAACATTGAGATTAAAATCAATGCTTTCCTCTACTTTTAGGGGATCTGGGCCGGAATGGTAATAGTACCCATCCCCTCCCTCCATCCAGGATTCATTGGTGGGGGTTAGGGTTATTTTTCCGTCCTCTCCCTCCCAATCATCTCTCACAGCAACCCTCAATCTCACATCGCTGGTACCCTGGTTTTCAATTGTCCAGCCCACCTGCCTGTTCACCAGATAATTGCTGTCCGAGGGTGATAAATCCATTCCCTCACTGACACCCACCTTCACTTCACCGGTTTGAAACTTTGTTTTTTCAAATCCCTGCTCATGACTGAAATATGCCAGGGCACCGCCGCCAATAACCAAGGCCAGAAGAATAAAAACAGCCGATACTATGGTCAAACTCCGTTTCATTTCCTACCCCTCCTCGTTCTCACTGGCTTTTCTAAGGAGTTTATATACATTGCCGGTCTCGCTGATCAGCAGCATCAGGGCGGGAATGGCCAGCAATGTGAGAATCCCTTTTTTTGTACTGGCAAAATCCATTACATATCCCAAATAAGGTACAGCCACAGACACTTTGCCGATAATATTGCCACCGGGTATGGGATATGGATCCAAGACATCATTGGCATCACCCTGGGTGTTGAAGCTGAGCCCTTCTTCCGTTTTCTCTATGGCCATAACCCTATGGGTGACAATCTTGTTCTCATCCCCAGTACTTCTAAAACTCACCACATCCCCCACTTGAATACCTTCAGGACTCATGGGCTTCACCATTATTAGGCTTCCGGTGTCAAAGGCCGGTTTCATACTGCCGCTCAAAACTATATACATCCTGTGACCCGCCAGTGATGGGGGTGCGTTGGTAATCTTCCCCTGGATTAAAATGAAAGCCAACAGTGATAAAAGCAATATAATTATTGCGAAAATTCCATTGCCTACTATTTTTGCTGCACGCCCTTCACCCTGGTTACCCACCACGGCACCTCCCATCTCTACTGGCCCGCCGGTGCTGAAATTACTCCCTCACTGCGGGGCTGATATCAAAACTTTTCCAGACATATGTTCTATCTTCGTTGGTAGGGGCTCTCGCCACATCTATATCGCTGCCCCTCTCTCTCCCTGGTGAAGCGGCTTTGATGCTCTCTTTTTCCTTCCCCCCTACCCCGGAAGGGTCTCCGCCGGTATCTATTTCATCGGGTTTTGCTGAACCGTTATTCTGCCCTTCTCCATCCCGGTTTTCCGGCTCCTCACCAACGCCCTCATTTTCTTCTGGAGGGGCAGCATCACCGGAGTCCCCATCATTTACTGGGTTTTCCCCCCGCCCTTCCCCATCAGCGGGATCCTCTGTGCTATCTTTATCATCAACTGGCTGGGCGGCGTCCTCATCTTGCTCATCCTCATCCCCTGTATCCTGGGCCGCGTCCTCATCTTCATCTTGATCCGAAGGATCGTCGTTCTTCTGGTCATCATGGGAATCCCCATCATCCGATGTAGGTGGATCCAAATCCTGATCATTCTCGTCCGGTGCCGCAGGTTCTTCCGAAGGATCCCCATCACCGGGTATGGGTGGTTCTTCATCCGACCCCTCATCATCGGGATCATCCTCATCCTGATCCACCGGCTGCTCCACAGGATCCCCATCATCGGGAAGTAGGTTTTCATCTTCCCCATCTTCTTCATCCGTCAGATCCTGCTCATCCTCATTTTCCACCGCCTCAGGATCTTCTTCTGATCCGGCCGCGGGCGGCTCCACGGGTTCCACTACAACCGGCTCCTCTTTGACAACCTTGATCACCAGCTCTGAAGCAAAGTATTTATTGGATTTCAACACAGCCTCAAGGACAATTTCAGCATCCCCCACATCACCATCTATGGTCAGCACCCCATCCTTGATTTTTATGCCGTTACCCCCGGTGGTCAGCCTCCATTCAACTTCCGATGCCGGTATTTCCTCACCGTTAATGTAAAATTTATAATTATGGAGAAGGATTTCACCGCTTTCTGCGGGTATGGTGATATCCTGTATTCCGTCAATATGGATGGGGTAATTCATCTGCTGGAAAAACGCCTTATCCAAGTCAGGCAATTTTCCCGAACCCTGAAATATGAATCTCTCCCCCAATCCGCTGATACCCCGGCCCTCTCCTTTTCCCGAAATCTCAAAACTTGGTCCCTTATCTTCCTCTTCTAAAAATCTATCTATGGCATCCCAATCAAAATAAACCTGAAGGATGCTGCCCTGATCCCGGGATCTTAGGGGCCTTGTTTCCATAGTTTCTCCCCCATAGGAAATCTCTAAGGTGTCGATTAAAATGTCCCCCGCACAAAAACCTATCGGGATTTCCATTTCGGCAATTAAAATCCCCTTGTTAAAATCAATTTCATAATCTATGGCAATATTGTCAAATTCGTGAATATTAAAGAATAATTTTAGTTTTTCATCGGAGAACAATCTTATCTGTTGGTCGCTGCTGCTCCCCGGTGCAGCAGTGTCAATAAAATACGCATCTGTTTTTGGAAAATGGAAGGGGTAGATGATCAGTGCCGAGGACATTACCATCATCGTAGTATTTTTCAAGGTTCCCTTTAGGGCCGCCTTGATCGCCCTCATGCGCTTTTCCTTTTTCCTATGTCTATCAAGACGGATATATAAATTGTTTCCACCCATATTGATCTCTCACTTTCCTTATGGTTTCTGATCAAAACCAGGCAAACTTTCTCATCGCCTACACAGTAAATATCCTCTGTCCTAAATATAGCATTTGGTTGTTATAAAGCAGTTATATGTGACGGCTTTAAGTTATATGCGGGTTATACATAGGTTATAAACGGGTTATTTTAGAAATTTGTTTTAAAATAATCTTGAGTGCTCTCGGAGAAATCCAGAACAAAAAAAGCCGCTGCCCCCTACAAGAAAAGGGATTGCGGCTTTCTGGATAACAAAATCCTTCATGGGCGTCATCCATAAAATGGTGCCAACTTGGACTCCCGGATTTTATCTTATTTGATTGTGGTGTAAAACTTCGTTAATCCTTGAAAAAAACTAACCACCATACTGGGCTGTCTGATCAGCTGCTGTCACCAGAAATATCAAATTATTTATTAAATTCCTTTGCCAATTCCTTGCCAAAATCAACTGCGGCCCTCTTTGCGTCAATATCCGGATTCCATTGGTTCCTATACCCTTCATTGACCACCTCAAAGCCCGCATCTTCCATAAGTCCGTTTAAAATCTTCACTGCTTCCCCACTCCATCCATAACATCCAAAAGCGGCGGCTTTTTTCCCTTTAAATTTAAGACCTTTAACAAGATGTACAAAGCCGGCAACGGATTGCAAGATACTATTTGAAACGGTTGGTGATCCCATTACCACCGCTTTTGACCTAAAAACTTCCGTGGCAATGTCGTTTTTATCTCCTTTTGCTATATTGCATAATTTTACCGTTACTTCCTCATCACCTAACTTTACTCCTTCAGCGATCTTTTCCGCAAGCCTTTTGGTTCCATTCCACATGGTGTCATAGATGATTGTTATCTGATTTTCCTGATAATCACCGGCCCACTCCGCATATTTCTCAACTATTTGCATGGGGTTATCCCGCCAGGATACCCCGTGGCTTGTGGCAATTATATCTATGGGGAGATCCAATGCAGCAATTTCATCGAGCTTTCTTCTCAATAAGGGATTAAAGGGATTTAAAATATTGGCATAATATTTCATAGCCTCATAGTAAAGCTCATCCTGATCCACCAGGTCATTGAAAAGATTCTCCGAAGCCAAATGCTGACCAAAGGCATCATTGCTGAAAAGTATATTGTCCCCGGTGAGATAGGCCGCCATACTGTCTGGCCAATGCAGCATGGGCATCTCGATGAAGATGATCTCTTTGCCATTTCCAATGTCAATTTTGTCTCCGGTCCTTACCACCCGAAAATCCCAGTCCTCATGGTATTGGCCTTTCAAGGATTTAACTGCATTGGCACTGCAGTAAATGGGCTTGTCCGGAATACGCCTCATCAAAGCCGGCAGCGCCCCGCTGTGATCCACTTCCCCATGATTTGCAATAATAAAATCTATTTCCTGCAAATCTATTTTCCCGGCCAAATTGTCCACAAATTCCTCTGCAAAGGGGAGCCATACAGTATCAATAAGGACATTTTTTTCTTCTTGGATCAAGTAGGAATTGTAGCTGGATCCCCTATGAGTTGAAAGCTCCTCACCATGGAAACTCTGCAGCTCCCAATCCACCTTGCCCACCCAATGTACGTTATTCTTAACCTGTTTCTTCACTACCCAACACACCCCTTCATAATATAGTTAAAAATAGTTTTCTCCTAGGATACACCCCGCAGGTAAGTATTTATTGCCCACAAGGGCCCCACATCCTTAGTTGTTCTAGGCCATTATTTGCAATTCCTTTACATTCTGGAAGTAATATGTTATTTATTCTCAGCATTTTGAATTATATTACATTTTTCCGAAAAAATCTTTATGGGATTTAAATCCGCATAATGGCGAAGCTTTTTTCACGGCATTGATTACTGCCTGTTCAACAACCCTTACTGCCAGGACACCCACCACATCTATATCAGCTTCAATATCACCCACTGAGAGGGCAAAGACCGTGTCCCCATCAAAGGTTGTGTGGGAGGGCCTGATAGTTCGGGCATAGCCATTATGAGCCATGGTTGCAACCTTATTTGCCTCCGCCTTTGTGAGCAGGGCATTGGTAATGACGGCCCCGATTGTTGTATTCCCTGCAAAAACATCCCTCATCTTATCATGGCTTGCAATCATGCTTTCCTCAATGGACATGAAAGAAAAAGGGTTTTCCCTATAGGCCCCGGCAATAATCCTGCCATCAGTCGGATCCACCACATCTCCCAGGCAGTTCACCGCCACCACTGCCCCCACCATTAAATTTCCTGCTCGTATGCAATGGGAACCCAATCCACCCTTCATGGCATGTTCAGGACCGAAATATTTTCCCACCGTGGCTCCTGTCCCGGCACCCACCGAACCCTCGGAAAAATCCTGATCCCAGGCGGCAGAACAAGCTTCATAGCCCATATCCTTATCTGGACGTACTTTGTAATCCCCACAGATGAGGTCAAATAATATGGCACCGGGAACAATGGGCACCTTGGTCATTCCCACATCATAGCCGATACCCTTTTCCTCTAAAAACTGCATGATGCCCGCTGCCGCATCAAGGCCGTAGGCGCTGCCACCTGATAAAAAAACAGCATGAACCTTGTCCACTCTGTTTTCCGGTTTCAAGAGATCCGTTTCCCTTGTCCCCGGGGATCCCCCCCTGACATCCACACCGGCCGAAGCACCTTCCTCCGCAATAATAACTGTGCAGCCGGTTCCTCCCTTTAGATCCTGCGCGTTACCTATTTTTATTCCTGGAATATCCGTTATTTTCATCACTTCCATAATTCCAAACCACCTCCAAAACTTTTGCCCTAACCCCTCGGTTTTCCTTCAGGGTTCATAATAAAGACTGCTCCCAATATCTAGTCTGCCCCTACTCAAGGGTATAGGTATTTTTTAATAATTTCGTTATTTTCATCCTACTTTATCCCAACTGCATTATCAATGACAGTCCCCCTCACCACCCTATTGTATTTTACTGATTTTCCCATACAGCACTGACACAATTCATGGGGTTTTTATTTGCAACTTAAATTTTTTATAATTATACTCTGTAGTAAGCAATACTTACTTTTTCAAATATTCTCAAGGGTGGTTGGTTAATGGATAAAACAGAACTGATTGATTTATTAAAAAGGATTGGCAAGGGAATTGCCAGCATGTTCGGGGATAACTGTGAGGTATTGATTTCCGATCTGGACAACCCCGAAAATTCAATCATCGCTATTTACAACGGCCATGTCACGGGGAGAAAAATTGGTGATCCCCTATCAGAATTGGGGTTTAGGACAATCAGAAAACAAGAAATTGAAAAAGATTTAATAAACTATAAAGGAAAAACAAAGGAAGGTGCTTTGGTTAAATGCTCCACATTCCACATTCAAGTTGGTGATAATCGCTTAGCCCTGGGAATCAATTACGATTACACCTATTTGGACATGGCACAGTCTGCGCTCAGGGGGTTTTTGGAAACGGAGGAGGAAGTTGATGAGGTTTTCGTAGAAAACTCCAGAGAAATGCTGAAAAACCTTTTGGAAGAAGCAGACAAGCTGGTGGGTAAGCCCCCCTCTCTAATGAGTAAAGATGATAGATTAAAGATTGTAAGCTATCTTGATGAGAGAGGGGCGTTTCTCGTCCAAAGAGGCGTTAAAATTGTTGCCGAACATTTGAATGTATCCCGCTACACTATTTATAATTATCTCAATGAAATCAACAGAAATAAAAATAAATATAAATAATACCGTACTGCTTGATATTCCCCTGAATGGGACTGCTGATTGGTCCTGAAGGGGAATTTTTCATACCCTGTCAATGCAGTTACACCCATGTACCCCCAATAAAATTAAATTATTTAACAGTAAATTCACAAATAAAAAAGGAATCTAAACATAATGTAGAATACCTAAACAAAGACTTAGGGCGGTTGAATTGTGATTTTCAAGCAGCCACAAAGTCAGTCTCAACATGACCTCTGGATCAAGCATAAGAATGAAAATGTACAAATAATTTAAGGAGGTTGAATTTATTGTGAAAAACTACATAGCAGAACCATTTAAAATCAAGATGGTGGAACCCATCTTCATGTCATCAAAGGAAGAGAGAGTGGTGATCATCAAAGAGGCAGGTTATAATACATTTTTGATCCCTTCCGGCAAGGTTTTTATCGATTTATTGACTGACAGCGGCACCTCCGCCATGAGTGAGAACCAATGGGCGGCCATGATGCTGGGGGATGAAGCATATGCCGGCAGTAAAAACTTTGAACATTTAGAGGAAGCGGTTAAAAAAGTCTATGGGTTTAAATACTTGGTGCCCACCCACCAAGGTAGGGGTGCAGAAAATCTACTCTCCAATATAATGATCCAACCCGGGGACTACATTCCTGGGAATATGTACTTTACTACCACCAGGGCACATCAGGAGATGAATGGGGGAATCTTTGTCGATGTCATTATCGATGAAGCCCATGACCCTGGGGCGGAGCTGCCCTTTAAAGGTGATGTGGATCTGGAAAAACTTCAAAAATTGATTGATAAAGTGGGTGCGGAAAAAATACCCTATATCTGCGTGGCGGTCACGGTAAATATGGCCGGCGGGCAGCCGGTGAGCATGAAAAATCTCAGAGACGTGAGGGCCCTGGCTGATAAATATGGAATTAAAGTTATGTACGATGCCACCCGATGTGTAGAAAACGCATTTTTCATTAAAGAAAGGGAAGAAGGCTATGGGGACAAATCCACTGCCGAAATCCTGAAGGAAATGATGAGTTATGCCGATGGTTGCACCATGAGCGGTAAAAAGGACTGCCTGGTCAATATTGGCGGCTTTTTAGCATTAAATGATGAGGATCTGTTCATAAAAGCCACCCAGCTGGTGGTGGTCTATGAAGGGCTTCAAACCTACGGCGGGATGGCCGGCAGGGATATGGAGGCTATGGCTAGGGGAATTTATGAGGCATTGGACGAGAATTATATCCGGCATAGGATACATCAGGTGAGGTATTTGGGAGAAAAACTTATGGATAAGGGGATCCCCATTGTTCGCCCCGTGGGAGGTCATGCAGTATTTTTAGATGCTAAGAAATTCCTTCCCCATATTCCCCAGGATGACTTCCCTGCCCAGGCTTTAGCTGCGGAATTATATATTGATTCCGGTGTGCGGGCCATGGAAAGAGGAATTGTATCCGCCGGAAGGGACAGTCAGGGCAATAATTATTACCCCGAATTAGAGCTGGTGCGTTTGACCATTCCCCGGAGGGTATATACAGCTTCCCATATGGATATCGTGGCGGATTCTGTAATCCAACTGTACGAAAAAAGGGATCAAATAAAGGGCTTGAAAATGGTTTACGAACCCCCTGTGTTGAGATTTTTCACTGCAAGATTTGAACCCTTGAAATAAATATTTTGTACTCGATGCAAAACAACCACCCCGGCTTGTAGCCGGGGCGGTTGTTTTTTCACCGCCTACATCCCATTAAGCCGCCGTGGATTCTGAACACTCCGTTGGGAAAAAACCAAAATTATCAGCCAACTTTCCATACCAAGTAGCACCCTGAACCTGAATAATAAAGGCTAAAGTTACTATCAATGCCGCCTGTGCATCAAAGGCCGTAACAGCTATACCCAGGGCTATAGAAAGATTCCTTAACACGGTGCCAAATACCAAGGCCAGTGCATCTCCCCGCTGAAACTGTAACCGGGCCACAATGGTGCTGAGAGCAAAATTGGCAAGGTAGAAAACCAACAATATACCCATGGCCGAAAGCAGCAAAGAAGGATCACCCAAAATCATTGGTGCCCTCATCCCCATGCTGGCAAATATCACTAACAACATTGCCCATACGCTGAAAGATGGCAGCACCGGCTTAAACTTTTTCTGAAATTCTTTCACAGTATAGCGTCTCAGCAAACCTTGATAAGTAAAATGTCCTAAAATCAGCGGTGCCATCACCACTATGGCTATGATCTTAAATATATGAGCCACATCAATGGGAACATATTGTCCTATCATAACTAAAAGATACCAAGGCGCCAAAAGCGATCCAAGCAATAGACCAATGACGGTCATCTTAACAGCTGCGGCTACATTACCCTCCGTAAGCATGGTCCATGAAATAGTCATTCCACTGGTGGGGAGCAAAGATGCAATTGCCAAGCCGGCAAAAAGCATGGGATGCCCACCCAAAAATGCCATTCCTAAGCCATATGCCAATAGGGGTATCAAAACAAAATTAAGTAATATCGACCAAAATACTACTTTCCCATAGCTGAGATCAAAGGCTGTTTTTAACTGAAAGCCAATCATCGTAGGATAGATCATAGCAAAAGTGGCGGGCAGGATCAGGATTTTTAACATAGACAGATCCATCAAATTACCCATAATGAGACCGGCTAACAATGTCACCGGGATAACCAGTGTGAGGTTTTTCGATGGATAAAAAAATATCTTTTTCACCATTTTAATCCCCCCTCAAGTAAACTGTATGTTAAATTATACTAGTGCCGGATTTTCCTGTCAATAGAGATATGAACTATATTTCATAAAATTCTGCCGCAGTTTGCTTTGTAGGGTTTACTTTGCAAGCACAATATGTAAGCCCCGGAATAACATCCGAGGCTTACAATCTCACAGTTTACTCTTCAAAGGGCAGTTGGGCCGGGAAAAAAGGCGGCACAGGAAGCGAATCAAAATCATCACAGGGATTTGTAGAGGGGGAAGTACATTCCGGCGCTGCACAATAGCCTCTGCTCAATACTTGGATCTGTACTACTTGCTCGCATTTGATGACCAGATAATAACCCACGGCCAAGATAAAATCAGTCAAAGTTGGATCCTCGGGGTTTGCTGCGAAATCAACATCTATACAGGTTCCCACAAACTCCAGCTTTATGGTTTCATTGGGAACAGCGGCGGGCGGCGCTTCCACACCTTGTTGTGTGAGTATTTGCGACAAGGGTTCAGGGCAATACAGCCGCACATTGCTTATGGTTTGGGGTGGAAGAGGCACAGATACAACTTGGGTTTCACAATTTCCCCCTGTTACTGTCAAATCAAATGCTGCCGTGAAAGGAAAACTTACCCTTACAAAACCCGGGGGATCGGTGATCCTGCGGGTGGGTACAATGGGGGCCGCAACCTCCATGGTAAAATCCGAACAGGTCACATCTTCCACACAGTTGGGGGGTACTTCAACACCCGTTACATCAATGGGATATATGCATTGCCTTACCAAACATTCGTCGAAAACCTTGTTTGTTTCAATACAGTCTATTTCTGTTGCCGGCGGCACCTCTTGCCGAAATTCATTATTTGTTTCACTATCCATTATTTTTCCTCCTTCCTTATTAAAAACAGATCAAACACAATCCGTTTTCTCTTTATAATATGTTCCATAAAATGGAATGTGACATCAGTTAGATAAGATATTGCCTTATTGCTGTCAAATTGCTGTGGAGCAATGTATAAGATGATACGGAAAGAAACAACTAACTTTGGGGGGAAGGCAAATAAAGTGAATGCGAACAATTATTTGATTTTTAAAGATAATAGCAGCGATCTATGGGAATTTCATTTAACTGCGGACAATAATCTTGTGTATTCTGTAACTTCTGCTGACGGAAAAAATAAAGAAGAGGGCAGTATTGATACCGATGTGCTGGAATTTGCTGCAGATATAGATAAAAAAGGGGTTGTGCATTTTGCCTATATTCAAAATGAGCATCTGAAATACGGCGAGCTAAATGACGGACGCTGGTCCTCGGAAGCAATTCATTGCTTTGAGGGGGTCAATTACACTGCAAGAGAATTGCGTCTATGCTTGGCCGGTAAGAATGCAAGCATATTCTATATTTTTAAGAAAGATATTAGTAAAAACATAGGCAGCCTCTGCCACTGTCTGTGGGACGGGAAGCAAGCCAAAATCAAAATACTGGATGAAATCAACCTCTTACCGGGGGGGCGCACCAGTTTCCGAGCGGACATCCTAGATAACCATGAAATTTTACTTATCTTTGTTAGTAATGACGGAAAAGAAGTTTTGTTCAAAAGTATAATGTATGTAAACAGTGTTTTCAGCAATATAGGCTTATTATTTGCCCTTAAAGGAAACAGTATCGATTTTCATGTGGTCAGACACGGAAAGGAATACCATATATTAAACCTGTCCGTAAGCAACGAAAAGCATATGCTGGAGGACATAGTCATTGAGAGGCCCGGGAAAATTAAATCCATCACAAAAATATACCAATGCGAGAATAAAATATCTGATTCTTTGCTTTTAATTGAAGCGGGCATCCTTTGGGCAATGTGGAAAGTTGGTGATAAGCTGTTCCACTGCTTTTACGAGGACGAGTGGTCAAGGGCAGCAGAATTTAGCGATGACTCAGATAGGGTTTTCAGGGTATATCATTATATTGAACAAGGGAAAGACGGGAATTACAGGTTTAAAAGAGTCATGGGCATAGATTTACCTGATATAGATCTGTTGTCACCTAAAAAACATGGTGGGAACGAACATAATACCAACGGACCATGTAAAAGAACGGGGCAAGCTGAAGATACAAAACACCCCATTTATTGCAGTATAGATCCTGAAAAGCAGATTTCATTACCACATACGCAGCCGGAGCAAATGAGGCTTGGCCCCGAAAAAACATTGGGGGAAATTATTAAGGAATCCGATGTAAAATGGAGGGAAGAATTGGGGAAAACTCAATGGTTTGCATCGGGGCAAAGCAAAAGACCCGGCGGAATGGTACATACCCAAGCGCATACACCACCAAAGCCAATGCATACCACCTTGCCATCGCCATCTTTACCGCCCCATATACCTTCAGAGGACGGATGGTCAAAGGAAATGTATAAAAACAGTGCCGCCATTGTTCGCCAAAAGGCGGAGTTGGAGAAAAAATATACGGAACTCATGAACGATAAATCATCCCTTGAAGAAGAAAGAAATAAATTAAAGGACAGATTAGATCAAGAAAATAGTCACAGAAAAAGTCTTGAGGAACAAATTGACCGGATGGAAATCATGATTGACGAGTTGAAAAATGAACTGGAAGCTGAGAAAAACAAAGGCATCTGGGATATAATCTTTAGAAGATAACAAGCATAAGCACATAAAAAATTCTATAAAAGCATAGATTTGTAACAATAAACCCCGGTAATATCTAAAAGGTGATGATTTTGGACAACCAATACATCAGTACCGAAATAGTACCATCTAACACCGTATCTGCAAGCTACAGCCTAAAAGATGTAGTTCTTCATAAAGATAGCTATCATGATATTTGGCCGCAAAATTGCGAATTGATATCCATTGTATACTGCGAAGTAGGGGATTTTAGGAACAGCTTGACTTTAAAGGACAAAATGATTTCAATACATATGGATTTTAATTTACTTGTACTTTACGAATATATGGTTGACGGTAATAAGGATTACGGACTTTATGTAGATAAAATACACCGGGATATTATTATATATAAAAAACTATATGGGTTACCGAAAAAAATACTTAAATGTGAAAGCATAATAAATGATATTGAATATATTACAGATCTGGATACCGAAAGAAATATATTAGATTTACATTTGAATGCATTCGTAAAGTGTATATTAATTTATGAAGGTTTCTGACTCCATCCTTTTTCTTCCGTATGCATTTTTTTATTACCGGAAAGCCCCTATTTCCCCTCCCGTAATAAATTGAGAATTATTCCATGGTACATTTTTTTCTGGTACAGACATAATTCCCCCTAAGCTTGGACAGGTCATGCCCCTCATGCTCCAAGAGTTTGTCCTTCAAATGACCGGCACCGCTTCTACATATTGCCATGCCCCTCTGGGGGATCACCCTATGGGTGGGCAAAAAATAGGCTACAGGGTTTTTCCCCACCGCATTCCCCACGGCTTGGGCAGCCCCGGGCTTTCCCAGGGTCTCAGCCACATCCTTGTAAGTAACTACTTTTCCGGGCTCTATCTCGCTCACCGCCTTGAAGACCCTTCTTTGAAAATCTGTGAAGGAACTGAAATCCAGGGGCATACTGTGCCTTCCCGTTTCGATAAAATTTACAGTTTCTTTTATAAAGAGCCTCATATTGGAATCCTGTTTATCTTTGCCCCCCTGCCCCAATTCAATGTTTTGCTCGCCTCTATCCCTTCGCATGGACAGAAAAACCAGCCCTTTAGGTGAAAAAGTTGCACTCACAGTATCAGTTTCAAGGAAATCTATTATTTTATCCACATCTGCCATATCTTTATCCCTCCATAATAATATGAGACAATATGTTGTCCTCATCTATTATCCCCTTGGACAACAGGAAAGATTGGCATAATATATTTCCAGATTTTACGAAGAAGGAACGATGGGATTTACTTAGCATTTACCCACTCTGAATACCTGCGCATGGGAAGCCTTATAATCCAGCAAATGATTTACTGTTTGAACCTTGCATAGGTCCTAATGATTATTACCCGCAATTCCTGTATAATGTTTATAAGAATAATTATTATTATATAGTGACCTATGGGCCCAAGGCACCTAGTAGAACTGGAGGGAGAGTGTATGGACGGAATTTCCATAGTTAAGTCCCTGCCTGGTAGGGCAGCGGAAAGAGCAGCCACAATGATTCGGAATAACAGCAGTGTCCTAGATGAATGCGCCCAAATAAATATCAAAAGAATTTTCTATATGTCCCTCATAGTTATTCCCAGCCGTATTTTGCACCTGCTGTTTTTTACCACATCTAATGATATGCCAGAAATATGGTTCCGGGGAATCATTGCCAGTCACACAAGTTTACTTATTTTCTGGTCCATGGTATTTTTGGTCGCTCTTATTTTAAAAAATAAAAAACAGCCGAATACAGCTATCCATGCACTGCAGTATATTGTTCCAATAGTAACTATGGCTTCCGGTGTAATCATTGCCGCCCTAGATCAACTGATAACAACCAATATCACCCCTTTTCTGCTAACCAGCATTGTGGTTGGTGGCATCTTCTTGATTAGGCCCCTGGTTTCAGCCCTGATTTATATTACCTCCTATGATGGTTTCCACTATTCCATTGCCCTAACCATCACTAGCCCGGAAGTTCTGCTTTCCAATAGGGTCAACGGAACCACCGCTGTAGCCCTGGGTTTTTTGATTAGTGCCGTAGCCTGGCATTATAATTATACCAATATTACCCAAAGTAGACATATTGAAATACAGCAAAAACAGCTGGAGCAGCTAGCCTATTACGACCCTCTGACAAACCTCTGCAATAGGAATTTTTTTAACAGAATATTGGAAAAGGAATTATCCCTAGTGCAGCGATATGGAAATGAATCTGCGATTATAATTTTTGATATAGATGATTTTAAAGATGTCAATGATACCCTTGGCCATTTGGCCGGGGATCAGATGCTGCTGGAGGTAGCACAATTGATTGAAGATAATATTAGAACCTCCGATACAGTATCCAGATTTGGCGGAGACGAATTTGTTATTCTCGCACCAAAATCAACCATGGAAGAGGGATCCGCATTGGCGGAAAAACTTAGAAGGCTGATTAGTGAAAGAATATTTATCTTAAATTCAACCCCAATCCATGTCACTGCAAGTTTTGGTGTTTCCACAATAGATCCCGGTAAAAACCTTGGATTGGATGATTATCTCACATTAGCCGATGATGCCCTCTACTTAGCAAAGAAAAGGGGGGAAAACAGGGTGGAAAAATTATAATATAAGCCGACCCCCACATCCCAACGGATGTCTAGAAGTCGGCTAAATGCAATTCTATTGGATTGCCCTGTATCCTTATCTGCCTGGCAGTTCATGGGGATTTTCCCCCTATAAAGGATCCCCCTATAAGGTTGTTTAGGCTTCCCGGAGTTCCTTTTTATCAATGGCATCCAATGCTTGGCGGATAGAGAAATAATGTATATGCTTTCCAAGAATTTCGTTACTTCCGGCCTTGCTCATAATTTCCTTCACTTGACGTTTCAACCTCGTAAATTTAAATTGTATACCCCTTTCCCCGTAATCCTCAACAATATTTTCCAAGGAATGAACGGCCACCGCATCAATGGAGTTAACTCCGGAAAAATCCAGGACTATCCACTTGGCATCGGGTTTATCCGTCACCCGATCATATAGTTGATCTTCCAGGAAACCCATATTGGCAAAAAACAAAGGTGCATCCACACGGAAAATTAATATATGGGGATCCGCTTCCGCATCATGGTGATAATCAACATCCCGGAAGACATCCTGCTTTCTGAGATAGCCCAATTCCGCCGTATAGGGATGGGCACTTCTCCAAATAAAGAATATCAGGGACAGGACAAATCCGGTCAATATCCCAGGGCCAATGCCCGCCACCAAGGAAGCCAGGAAAGTGAAAATCCAAGTCATTCCGTCATTTATATTCACCTTCAACAAATACCTAGCCTCTTGCAGATCAATTAATTTATATACTGCTACTATGATAATAGCGGCTAAGACGGCATTGGGTAAATAATAAAACAAACCTGTGAAGAAAAGCAAAGTCAAGATGATAAGCACCGCTGTAATCATGGAAGCCAATTGTGTGCGCCCACCGCTCTGATAATTCACGGCTGTCCGTGAAAAAGCACCGGTGACGGGATAGCCGGAGAACAGGGAACCGGCTAAATTTGCCACTCCCAGTCCTATCAACTCCTGATCGGGCACAACCTTGTACTTTTCTTTCATGGCTATGGCCTTGCCTATGGCTATAGCCTCCATAAAACCGATGAAGGCTATGGCCAATGCGGTGGGCAGCAGCACGGAAATTGCTCCGCCATCTATATATGTAAAGGGCATGGTAATGCTGGGAAGCCCCCCGGGCACATCACCGACAATATTGACCCCCTTCTGCTCGAGACCCAAAAAATAGGTAAGCAAGCTTGACAGCACCACCGCCACCAGCGGGGCGGGCACCTTGGGCCAATGTTTCCCCAACATGACAAGAATCAAGATACTGCCAATCCCGATGGCGAAAGTAATGGGGTTTATGTCCGTGATTCTCATTATAATTTCCCAAAGGATCAGAAACACATTATCCGACTGTAAAGAGATTCCCAACAAATGTTTTAGTTGGCTAAAGCCGATAACAATTGCCGTGGCTGAGATGAATCCGCTGATCACCGCTTGGGACACAAAGTTGACAATGAATCCCAGCCTCAGTGCACCCATAATAAATTGTATTATCCCCACCATAAATGTGAGAAGAATCACCAAGGAAATATATTTCCCTGTTCCCGGCTCAGCCAAGGATGAAACGCCTGTCAACACCAGCAGAGATATAACAGCTATGGGCCCTACCCCCAGCTGCCGGGAGGTCCCGAAAAGTGCATAGGCTATCAATGGAATAGTGGAAGCATACAGACCCATGACCGGAGGAAGCCCCGCCAACATGGCATAGGCGATAGCCTGCGGAATCAACATTATGGCCACAACCAAACCCGCAGAGAAATCCCCCGCCAAATCCTTCCTGTCATAGTTGGGCAGCCACTCTAAAATATGAAAAAATCCCTTCATCCTCACCCTACCTTTCATCTAATGAACCCGGGGTAGTGTCCCGAAAATAAAAAAGAAAACAGAAGCAAACAGCAAAACAGCATCCTTCTACCCACGGCCCTAAAAGATTGGAAATACGAATGCTAACGGACATTTACACACTTTAATCGTAGTAATAATTATATCAAGATTGGAAATATTGTACAATCATTATAAGTATTGCAATCTTTTTATCATTTTCTAACCAGTAAATCCAACTTTCTTTTCTCCATCCTTAAGGCCCTTGCAGAACTCCAAAGTAAATAAACAGCAACGGCCATGGAGCCCGAAACATCCACGTATGCTGTGACGGGATGACTGGTCATAAAAGCCACGGTACCCAGAGCTAATACAACACAAATATCAACAAAGATTTTTGCTAAATAAAGCTGACGTTGAGCATCAATAATGGGGTTATATTCCCTGCTTACAAATGAACGATAACGCCGCCAAAACCAAAAGTTCACCATGAGGCCAAGAATCGCAATGGTAAGGCCCAGTAAAACATTACCTTCAGGTTTTACACTTTGGGATCGTAAAAATGCCAACAAAAACATGATCAACCCCGAGATGCCAAGAACGCCGGCAACACTGAGGTTGACAATTCTTTCCCATTTTCTTTTGCTTTCCTGGGATACTCCTCTTTTCCCAGTAAGGTTGCGAAAGACAATCCAGGATAAAAACAAAACCAGCAGCTCCATGGAACGACGGATGAAATCTGCCAGCTGGGTTATGGAGCTGCTCATGAGAACAGCAATACCTGTGGCCAGAGGTGCCCACAGACTCAGTAACAGCGAAGCCAGCAGAGTCTTCTCTCTTTTTTCATTCCCACCGCCGGAATCGATTTCCATTTTACCACCCCAGATAGGAAAATAGATAAACCAAGGGGAAAATTACTGCCGCTGCAGCAAAAGGAACGGTGAGGGTATCCATACCTCCATGGGAAAACAATTCCACAAAGGCACATACCGGTGCCGCGACTAAAGCTGTCAATAAGCAAATATACCAGGGTAAACCGCCATAGAATATCAGCGTGAGAAAAATCGCAAAAAAAGCGGTAATGCCCATGGCCAATGTACCCTCTTTAGTCTTTGCACCTTCCACCCAGGCATGAATGACATTTCTTTTGCCGTAGAATTTTCCTATCAATGCTGCGGCAGCATCGCCAAAGCCCCAGGCCATCACAGCGGCCGCCGCCATATAATGCCGCTGGACCCCCAGCAAACCCCAGAACAAAAAGATAAGAAGAGCGAAAGACAACTGCACAAAAAGCAGCTGCTTTCTCAGCTCACCGCCTCTTTTCTCTCTATCCACGAAATATTTTTTATAAAAAGCGGTTTTTTCAATCAATAGAAGTGCAGGGTAGGCTAGGATTACCAACACAAAGGCCGCCGCCACCGCCATATACCATGTACTAAAAAACCGGAGAAGAATAAACACGGAAAGGCTGTAACCCACATGCTGAATTTTTCTGATTATTTCATCGGGCAATTTTGACCAGGCCTTTAGCATGGTAGGTATCGCCACCAACCCCACCAAGTAATATGCTATCAGAATCAACGCCGCCATCAGGTCATTCATAATCAATTCCCGCTCCTTTTTTTCCCTTCCTGTTTTTAGATAAATTCTCTGATATGCGCCGGGATAATTTAATAAAACCCTTTATTTCCTCCTCAGGAATACCTCGGGCAGCCGCAGAAAAGACCCCCTCATAAACCTGCTCCAATTTTGAACCTATTTTATAGGCCTTATCTGTCAAATGCACTCTGCTCACTCGCTTATCCGACAGGTCTCTTTCCCTACCAACAAAGCCCTTTCTCTCTAAGGAATTGAGTGCCCGGGAAACAGCGGGCTTAGAGATTTCCAATTCCTCTACTAAATCCTCCTGCTTAAGTATACTTCCGACAGCTAGCAGATGAAGAAGTATGTTACCCTCGGCACTGCCAAGCCCCAGGGGTCTAAGCTTTTCGTTAACCATCTGCCTTGCAGATTTAATTATATTGTTAGCATAAAACCAAATATCCCTTATTCCGGACATAGGTACCCCCTTAATAGTTAACTGGCTAACCATAGTATATATTCAAATAGTTAACTTGTAAACCATCCTATGTTTAAGCTGCCTAAATAAAAATAGGGAAGCTATTTATGAACTCCCCGGGGGACCGTCTCATATTCTATGGTGAGGTGATGATAATGAGCGGAATTATAAATTACGATACCATGGAAATCAGCGAGGACATGCAATATGAGGGAGTAACGGTTCTAAGCTACCAAATAAATTATCCCCAGTTTCACTCCAAAGCCCACAATAGAACAGCAAATAGGGTGAATCAATTCTATAGGGGCAAGGCTTTACTGCTTCAAAACAGCCTACGCAATAATCTTTTTAGAAAAGCAGTTGACAGATACTTACTAGATAAGGAAGAGGGGTTCCCCCTACTTCCCTTTGAAGCCCTTCAGACCTTTGAGGTAACCTACAACAAAGATTGTATAATCAGTTTATACTTTGATAACTACCAATATACTGGGGGCGCCCATGGTGTAACCCCAAGAAATTCCCAAACCTGGAACCTAAAGACAGGGAAAATGATGACACTCAAAGAATTATTTAGATGCACCACTGACTTTGGACCATACTTTAAGCATAAAATAATTGAGCAGATAGCGGAAGATCCAGAATTCTACTTTGATGATTACCGGGAACTGGTGGAAAAGACTTTTGACCCGGATAATTTTTACTGTACCCCGGAAGGAATAATGGTTTACTTTCAGCAATATGATATAGCGCCGTATTCCAGCGGTATAAGGGAATTCTTGTTCCCGTACAATAAATGTATAGATAACCCCTCTACGAAGTGTGAAGGGCAAGCAGCCCGTAACTTTTTCCATTAAGTAAGGGCCGTGCCCAGGGCGGCAATTGAAGGCACCCCTGGACCAAGAGTTTACTCTCGGTTCACTCTTGGGACAAGGGTGCTGTTTTTTTTCTTTTTACCCTTCCTTTAAGGTTTGAAAGAGTGAATATGGCTATGGCCGTCCAGATACAAGCAAATGTAATCATATGGTCCCTTGTAAAGGGCTCCCCATACATGAGCACCCCCAATATAAGGCTTATGGTGGGAGCAATATACTGAAGCAAGCCCACCATATAGAGGGGTATCCTCTGCGCCCCAATGCCAAAGAGCAGCAGGGGCAAGGATGTGGCAATCCCCGTACCCATTAAAAATAAATTATTATGTAGGGATCCGGATAAAAAGCTCTGCTGCCCATTTACTGCTAAATAAACTAAAAATCCCAGGGCGAAGGGTGAGATAAACAGAGTCTCCAAAAGCAGACCCAAAGCGGCATCCACCTTGATCAATTTCTTTGACAGTCCATAAAGGCCAAAGCTCACGGCCAATATCACAGCTATCCAAGGGAATTTCCCAATGGAAACCGTCATGTAAATTACACCCACACCGGCAAGCACAAATGAAGTTGTCTGCCAAAAATTTAGCTTTTCCCTTAGCACGAAAACCCCCAGCAGCACAACAACCAGGGGATTTATATAATAGCCTAGGCTTGCATCCACTATATGTCCCGTATTCACTGCAAATATATAGGTGAGCCAGTTTATGCTGATAAAAAAAGAAGCCAACATTAGGCCCATAATTGTTTTTTTCTCCTTAATTTGATCTTGGAGAAACTTTTTTAATAAATCCCTCTTTGTAAATAATACGACGGCCGAAACAAAAAAGAATGACCAGATGACCCGATGGGACAAAATCTCCAAAGGCGGCACCTGCTCTATCATTTTCCAGTAGACGGGTAGTATACCCCATAATATATAAGCCCAAGCCGCAATAAAAACTCCAAAACCCTTTTCCTGCTTCATAGTTTCCCCCAATTTCCTTTTTCTTTTACACCATATATTTTATTTTGATTGACTGTGTTTAATCATATCATAACTTTTAGTGCGGAGCAGTGCAGTTCCCTTGGTAGGATGCTGTTATCCGGCAATCCATTTTACACCAATCGGATAGACAGGACTATTAATAAAAACATCCCAATAATCAATATCAGATCCATCCTGCCCATTCTCCATTCCTTGAGATAGGTTCTTCTATTTTGTATGCCATAGGCCCTGGTTTCCATGGCTAGAGCCAGCAGCTCCCCCTTGGATAGTGACATCATGACCAAGGGTAGTGCGATGGGCACATAGGAGTATATCTTTTTAATGGGATTGATACCATCCACTTTATAACCCCTGGTTCTTTGGGCCTCCTGTATTTTGGCGACTTCACCTAAAAATGTGGGAATGAATCTCAGGGCGGTAACAAACATGAAGGCATAATCATAGGGGATTTTGAGCTTCTCCACCAATACCATCATCATATCCCTGACTTGAGTGGTGGACAGCAGAATAACAAAGCTCAGCAATATGATCATCATTCTCAGGGCAATGGATATTCCAAAATTGATCCCCTCAAGGGTGGCGGGCAAAAGGTTGGCCCCGGGGATAATATAAAAGGCCACCTCACCGGATCTATAGAATATAATTTGTATCAGGAATATTATGAAGGCAAAGACAGTGATGCTTTTTAGGCTTTTAAATATCTCCCGAGAGATACTTGCCGCAAAGCCGCATACCAGAATCAATGCTAAAATTGCAGCTAAGTATACAGGTTTGTTTAAAATTATACCTAGAGTCAAAAACCACAGGGAAGCAATCATCTTGGTCAGTGGGTGTAAATCATGTATGATGGAGTCCCTAGATATATAACTAACTGGTGAGGACATTTGCATAATCCCTCCTCATCTCACAAAGCCCTTGGAAAAACTCCTGGGGATCCAGGGGAGCATCGCGGAACATCTCCAATTCCTGGGCCAATTCCGTTATCAAGGGAACCCGTAGGTGAGCCCTTTCGATTACTTTTTTCATTTTGAATATATTCCTGGGGCTGTCGTCAGCTA
Organism: Clostridia bacterium; assembly: GCA_012519005.1. Classification (GTDB taxonomy): domain Bacteria; phylum Bacillota; class DTU086; order DTU086; family DTU086; genus JAAYRB01. Next base: position 10,431 of record JAAYRB010000038.1, on the reverse strand, counting down.
TTATCTCGCCCTGGGAAAGCACTATCATCCTTTGCCCATACTTTGCCACAAGATTCATATCATGGGTAATGAATATAATGGTAATTCCCTCACTGTTCAGTTCCTTCAGCAGCTCCATGATTTCCAAGCTCTCCCTATGATCTAGACCCGTTGTGGGTTCATCCAGGACTATTGCCTCACTGTTCATTGCAATAACCGAGGCAATGCTCAGCCTCTGCCTCTGTCCCTTTGATAGGCTGTATGGATAAATATTCTCATATTCCAGCAAGCCTACGGCTTCCAAGGCATGAACCACTCTTTTTCGGAGTTCCTCTCCTTCCAATCCCTGATTTTCTGGTCCAAAGGCGGCTTCTTTATATACGGTATCGTTAAATATCTGATGATCAGGATTTTGGAAGACATAGCCCACTTTCAAGGCTATCCTATCAACTGTTTCTTCCCTTGTATCAATACCATCCACCAAGATGGTACCCTTGGTGGGCTTCAACAATCCATTAAAATGCTTGGATAGGGTGGTCTTGCCTGAGCCGTTCTTTCCTGTGAGGGCGATCATCTCACCCTTATTTATTTTCAAGTTTATGTCCTTTAAGACCACCGTATCCCTTTCATAACCATAGGTTAAGTCTTTTGCCACGATGATATTGTTCAAATTTCCCACCCCCTGAGATAATTTCGTACCATGGTCTTTGCCTGTAAAATATCCAATGGTATGCTTTTTTTGGCATCCATTAGTTTTGCTAAATTTACAAATTGAGGGATCTCGATTCCCACTTCCCTCTGGGATGACAATTCCATCAAGACCTGGGCGGGGGCACCTTCTCTAATTATTTCCCCTTCCCGCAGTACCACCAATCTGTCCGCATAGGGGGCCGCGTCCTCAACCTTTTGCTCGATCAGGAGAATGGCTATATTTTTTTCCCTATTGAGCCTATGAAGCAGTTGGATGACCTGTTCCGTCCCTTGGGGATCAAGCTCCGATGTGGGTTCGTCGAGGATGAGAACTTTCGGTTCCATGGCCAGTACAGCTGCTGTGGCAACCCTTTGTTTTTGCCCGCCGGAAAGGGTATTTGTAGCCCTATTTCTCAAATCCTCTATACCTACCAAATGAAGTACCTCGTCAATCCTCTCGGCGATTACCCTTGGCGGAAGCCCTAAATTCTCGAGCCCGTAGGCGATCTCCTCATCCACTTGGGCACAGATTATTTGCCCTTCGGGATCCTGAAAAACGCTGCCCACTTTAGTGGCGATTTTCCCCGTACTGAGATCCTTTGTATTGACCCCTTCCAGGTATATATTGCCCCCCATCTCTCCCTTTTGAAAATGCGGGATAACACCATTCAAGCAATTTGCAAAGGTGGACTTACCGGCCCCAGCAGGACCGGTAAGCAGTACAAACTCCCCTGATTTCAGGGAAAAGCAGATGTCTTTAATTGCTGGGCTTTCCCTGCGGGAATATTTAAAGCTTACACCTTCTAATTTGATTTTTTCTTTCATGCCCTTTCCCCCTAAAGGTTGACAAATCTGTTGGTGGGATAATACAGAATTTGGGTAATAACACCGTTTATCAGTGTTACTGGGACCACAACTGTGAGAAAGGCAACCTTCGCTACCTCAACGGGCAAATTCAGCAAAAACATATTTGATATGACATAGAGGCTGCCGCTGGCGATTGTGGCCAATGCGCCGATTATTAAAGGTCTTAGGGAATGACCCCTAACTGACAAATTGGGCAGGGCCAGCAAAACCATTAAAGCCACCACTGCTCCCACAGGCTCGGAAAGCAAGTTGATATAGGGTATGGGGGATTTGGTGGTCACCATACTGATTGCACCGGCAGCAAAGCCGATACCCACCGCCCCCGGCAGTTTTGGTTTCACAAGCATAATGGATAAGCAATACATAGCTATAACAAAATTCGGTGTGATGCCCGCTATAGCCGGGGAAACCATTCTTAGAACAGCGCCAATGGCAATTAACACCGCAACAATAGCAATTTCCTTTGTACGGGCGTTTGCTCCCGTCAAAACCTTCTCTTCGCTCATTTTTTAATCTCCTCTCATCTCTTCTCAGCCAATAATAAAAGCCGAACCCAGAAATGAGTCCGGCCCATTGGCATAAAATTGGTCTGCGAAATCGCATAAGCAACCTAACTCTGCTCACCTCAGCTTATCTCGGCTCATCTCATCTCTTCTCAACTCCTTATTCAGTTTTTCTTCAACAGGATGGTGAAAAACCTCCCACGCCATTAAGTAAATTAAAGTAGATTTAATATATAGTAGCATTTAAAAAAGTTTTTGTCACTACTATTTTTAAAAAACGAGTAAAAAGGGGAAGAAGCAGTCTCCGGCGAATAAAAATATTAATAGCAGTAAAATCATGGATTAGACTACACCTTGCAAAGAGATAAATAAATAGTTTACGGGCAACATTTGTAATGAATATAGAAATAAAACAAGAGAGGTTTTTTTTATGACCGGCCATCCCGGACCAAAGGCATTAACAGATTACATAATATCCCAAGGCGAGATTAAAGCTAAAAAACGGTTTTTTACCCTTATGGTGCAAGGCATCCTGGCAGGATTTTATATCTCCATCGGGGCGTTGGGGAGTCTTAAGGTTGCCGCAAGTGTTTCGACACCCGGTTTAGGGGATTTTTTTGGTGCTCTAGTTTTCCCCTTGGGGATTATCGCCGTTTTGCTGATGGGGGCGGAACTTTTCACCAGTGACTGCATGGTTGTGAGTGCCGTTTACGCCGGCCGTACCAGGGCAGGAAAAATCCTTGGCATTTTGATTTTGGTGATATTTGCTAATCTCTTGGGATCGATTTTTATAGCATATATCACTGAAGCATCGGGGATTTTTGATGGGGCTGTAAGGGAATTGGTTGTAAATAAGGCAGTTAATAAAGTGCAGCTGCCGGTGGGTCAGCTGCTCATCAGTGCTATTTTATGTAATATTATTGTCTGTACCGGTGTCTGCCTGGCATACAGCTGCAAAGAGGAAATTGCAAAGGTAGTTGTTTTATGGCTTGCAATTGTCATTTTTGTTCTCAGCGGAACGGAGCACGTTGTTGCCAATATGTATTTTTTATACGCGGGGTTTTTCTGCGGTGCAAAACTTACCGCCATGGACATATTCTATAATTTATCGATATCCGGCGTGGGTAATTTCATCGGCGGCGGCATCATAGTTTCGGGTATAAATTATCTGGCGGCATATAAGTGATGTTAGCCAGCCAATGACACAGAGGAATTCTGCATAGGATATAAGATTGGACCCCGGAACTTTCCGATGACCTTTAATAAATTATCGCGATTCTATTTAGAGGGGATTCAATACTTCAGGGATGTCATTTCTAAAGTTATTGATTTTCGTCGACACCTGGAAAGATTCCATCCCTTCACTGGGATAGGGTTTTAAAAGTTTCTTGAGTTCTGGGGCATCTATATCCTTTCTGAGCCAAATACCCTCCTCCTCCCGGCGAAGGATCACGGGCATACGATTGTGGATTGGCTCTATCAAGGTATTGGCCTCGGTGGTAATAATAGTACAGGTGTTGATGGTTTTTCCCTCACGGGAAGTCCATACATCCCACAACCCGGCAAAGGCAAACATCCCATTGTCTTTTAAGACTATCCTGTAAGGTGTTTTTTTACCCGCCTCCCCCGCCCACTCATAAAAGCCGTCAGCAGGAATTAGGCATCTTTTGCCCCTAAAGCTGTGCCTGAAACTCGGTTTTTTATCCACGGTTTCCGCCCTGGCATTAATCAAGCCCTTAAAGCTTTCTTTGGCCCAAAAGGGTATCAATCCCCATTTGAAATACACAGCTCTGGGGCTGTCACCACCGACAATGGCCAGGATATCCTGCGAAGGTGCAATATTATAGCGGGGCCTGGCACCCGGGGGCGGGCCGATCTCAAACCTCTCATTAAAATCCGAGTAGTTTGACATGGAAAAACGTCCGCACATTATTACATGACACCTCCCCTACATAATTTCAGTGAAAAAACGAGGAATGGGATCCTGATAGACTCTACCCGGCATCATTGAAAAAATACAAAGATGATGGAATTGCAAACAAGACCCCATCCCCGATACTTTACTCATCCGACTTTATTCAGTTATTAAACTATACCATGGTAATGCCGCCATCCACAATAAATTCTGAACCCGTTGAATAGCTTGATTCATCGGAGGCCAAATACAGTACCAGATTGGTGACCTCCTCTGGCTTGGCAATTCTCTTCAATGGTATGTGCTGGGCAAATTCCTCCACGGCAGCTTTTGTATCTTCCTGCATAATCATGGGTGTTTCAATGACACCGGGGTGTACGGAGTTGACACGGATTCCGTAATGGGCACATTCCACGGCAGCGGCCTTTGTCATTCCCCGAACGGCAAACTTTGAATCCGTATAACCTATGGCACCGCCCACTATACCGTTAATGGAAGACACATTGACAATGGATCCCCCTTTAGCCTTCTGCATGGATGGTATAACGGCCTTTGTACCAAGAAACACGGATACTTGGTTGATATCAACTATATTGCGGTACTCTTCCTCGGTGGTTTCTAGAATCGATTTGGCCATTGTAATGCCGGCGTTGTTTACCAGGATATCCACCGGCCCAAATTTATTTTCTGCTTCCGCCACAACTTCAGCCCATTCCTGAGCATTTGTTACACCATGTTTGATAAACAGGGCGTTTTCACCCAGTTCCTCCGACAGCGAAAGGCCTTCTTCCTCCCTTATGTCTGTCAATACAACCTTGGCACCCTCATCAACAAAACGTATGGCATGGGCGGCACCCATACCTTGGGCCGCACCTGTAATGATCGCAACTTTATCCTCTAAACGTTTCATTTTTGCACCCCTTTGCTTGTTTTATTGGCATCAATTGGTGAACGGAAAAGCCTGTTTTATAGTATTATGCCATTTCAGAATAATAAAATCATACCGGGTAGATTCAAAGCCGGGGCGAAGCTCATGATTCAAGACTGCTTGTCCCAGGAAATATCAACCCCACCCCCGGTAGGTAATATTATCAACAGATGACAATAAAATCAAAGGGTGACAATTGTGTGCGGCCGTGGATTTCTTTAATCCAGCCGTGAAAAGCCCCAACCATTCCACTTCCACATGGTAGCCCGCTCAGTTCTGGGATCATTGTAGTCCCCCTCCGAGGCCACCAGTACATTTTCACCTTCGCCATTTATATCCTTGAGCATAAGATGGTGATTCGAGTTGTCAAGGTTTGAGGATTGCCATACCGGTACAGTACGCCCATTTTTTAACCTAATAATAAAGAGGTGGTTTTTAATTTACCATCCACCTGCACTACAACATAGATGGGAAATATAGGTCCTGTTGTTTCTTCTAATACCTGCCCATTGGGATCCGTGACCACATCAGCCACCAATGCGGCGGGAATATCCAGTGCCCTTGGCAGCATCCTTCTTGCGCCCCGGCTATTTTTCCCTACATCCCGGTACACCAGCCGTTGAAAAATAGCCGCATCCAGGGTAAAACGCTGGCCCATGAATCGAAAGCCCTTTATTTCCTGCTCCCTATCGGGTTGTATTTCTTCCTCAAAGATGGGCATGGAGTTGATAGCGGGGGGATCAAGATTGGCCGTTTCCTTCATAAATTCCTTCCATTTCCCTATGTCGGAGGTTATATCCTTCAGTCCCGCTCCGCTGCCGTGCACCTTCTTGAGCAGTTCTCCACACTCCATGTAAGAAAGGTCATCGCTTTTTCCCACAAAGAAATTTGTGGGCTGATATATTTTATCCCACATTTTTTGGTTTTTATCTTGTTCCAGAGCAAGGGTAATCAAGATGGCGGATTTAGTTTCGTCTTCACTGCTTAATCTGAAAGTCATCCTGCCGCACCACATCATAGCTTTAAAATATCTCTGGAGTTGTTCGTTCTCTGCATAATGCCCCCGGGGAATATATTGGGAATAGTCTTCCATGAAGGCTTCTGCACCTTCCGATGTCTGACCCATATTCATTAGGGGGGAATATTGGATGCCCGCATTTTCCTCAATCAATGCCAGCTCCTCGGCCACCACATCCTCCACAACATCTGGTGCAGATGCTTGGGGATCCAAGAGCTTTGCAGCCACCGCAAAGAAACCTAAATTTCTTTCGGCCGCATTACCCAATTTCCTGCCAGTAATTGCAAAAAACAAATCCGTATTAAAGGCATATTCACATCATCTGATACAGTATATTCCCGCCCCCGCAAACAACAACCCATGAAGCACCATTCAACTGAATCCCTTATCATGGGGAGGGGTAAAATCAATCCACTCATCATAAATTTCCTTCAATTCACCATCCAGATATGCCAAGGCCCTATCCCCAATATGCTTCGGCACACCATAGAAAGCCTGGGCGATGGCACCGGTAATTGCGGCGATGGTATCGCTATCACCGCCAAGGGAGATGGAGGTACGGATGGCATCCTCAAAGGAATTGGATTCAAGAAAGCATTGAATCGCCTGGGGAACCGTTCCTTGGCAAGTTTCGTCAAAGCCATATGCCGCCCGGATCTCATCAATTTTAAAATTTAAGGGGTAATAGCTGTTCGAGATATGCTTATGTATTTCACCTTTAGATGCCCCATTCAGGGCCAGATAAATTGCCAGGGCCACAGCCGAAGCACCCTTGATACCCTCTTCATGATTATGGGTAACGGCTGTCACGGTCTCGGCAAGGGATAAAACCTCCCGCTTTGAGCTTGCGATGAAACCCACGGGGCTGATCCTCATGGCCGCCCCATTGCCGAAGCTGTTATATGGTTTGGGGTCGCTGCTGAAAACCCACCGGCGGAACATGCCCCCAAACCCACAATCAGGATACTTTTGCCCAATTTCCTGCATACAGTTCACAGTCAATTGAGCAAGACTTGCATGAAATTCATGGTCATATTCCTGACCAGATAGTTCCCTGATCTTCAAAGCTTCCATAACAGCCTTGGCCACGGCTAGAGTCATAATGCTGTCATCTGTAACGACACAGCCTTCGTCAAACAATTCAAATTCCTTACTCTTATGATTGTCAAATTCAAAACGTGACCCCACAATATCGCCAATGATTGCACCCAGCATATGCCTCCTCCTATTTCCTTCATGATTTACTCGGCTTATTTTTGCCCATAAAGATGCACTCACCTCTGATTCCTTAAAGGAAAATTTAGATTTTTAGCGTTCTGATAATTTAGTTGTTAGGTAACTTGTCAAAAATATGAAAGAAGTAATTGCGAGGGCCGGTGCTGTCAGAATCATATTAATCATTGTTGGACTTGCATCGGGAAATGCCCTTGCGATCAGCCCAAGGGCCGGTGAAACAGCGGCACCCGCCATCACCACTGCCATGAAAATAGAGATAATGCTGGCCCCCAATACTTAGGCTTCAGAAAACAGCTCTTTTTCTTTCCACCCACCAAAACGGTAGTACAGATAAGCGATGATACTGCTGATTATGAAGCTGAAGCCCATACCATAGGCGATACCCCCATCCCCCAAAAATGAAGAGAAAGTAAAGGTTAATGGATATCTCAGCATCCAGAAGGAAATAATGTTCAGCACCAACACCTGATACATTGCCCCCGATGCCCGAACAGCGCCATTCAAAACAAAGTTGATACCCAAAAATGGGTAGAAGAAGGCGATGGTTCTTAGATACTGTCCTCCAAAACGAAGGGAGTCAGCCTCTTTGATAAACAGCCTGATAAGATGCTCCGAAAATACAAAAATAACAAAAGCAGTAATCACCATAATCAGCAGATTATAGAAAAGACCAAGTCTAGCAATTTTAAAGACTCGGCTCCATTTATTCACACCGATGTTTTGCCCCGCCATACTGTTAACCGCTGTGCCGAGGGCTTGGGCAGGAAGCATTATTATGCTGTCTAAACGCTGGGCGGCGCTGAAACCGGCAACCACATGGGGTCCGAAGGAGTTCACCACACTCATTATGGCCGCTATACCGGCAGTAATTACAGACATTTGCAGCCCAGATGGGATACCCAGCTTCATGATGAGAAAGACCTCTTTTCTTGCCGGAATAAACGGGGTTGGAAAAGGGGCAAGCCCCTGTCTGAGCACAAGATACATCCCAGATAAAAAAGCCAATCCCTGGGATATTATGGTTGCCACCGCGGCACCATTAACCCCTAAATTGAAATATGCTATCAATATGGGGTCCAACACAGTATTTAACATCACTGCCGCGAAAACAATTTTTAACGGTGTTTTACTATCCCCCAGTGCCCTTAAAACCGAACCAATGAAATTATAGCCTATCAAAAAAGCGATGCCCAGGCTGTTGATTTGTAAATAGGACTGGGCTGGATGAAGCATAGAAATAGGCGTGTTGAGCAGTACCAGTATGTACTCTGCAAAGAAAAAACCCACCAAGGCCACAAGTATTGAAAGGAAGGCCAGAAGAACCGTAAAAGCATTGAGATACCTGCTCAGTCCCACCTCATCTCCCATACCCTTTTGCTGGGATAAAATGGTGAGGGTAGCATTATTGATACCAAAAATAAAGGATAGAATAACGGAAATAACAATACTTGCCACCGCCACGGCACCCAGAGCATTGGCACCTATTAAATTCCCAACCCAGAGGCTGTCTATGAATTGGTAGGAGACCTGCAGTAAATTAGTAAGTAATATGGGAACAGAAAAGGTAATCAGCTGCCCCCTGACATTTCCTTCAGTAAAATCATCTCTATGTGTCATTGTATTTGCCCAAACACCCTTTCAGTTAACAGATCTTTAGCCTTTTGGAGAGGCGGTAATTACATACTGCCAACAACCCCGTTTAAAGTTTACTCAGATATTATCTAAGCATACCATAATCATATTCCTGCCATCCCATGTATAAAGATGCATAGTTACATAAAAAGAGACACCTGTGAAAGTACATCAAGGTGTCCATTGATCATGGGCAAAAAGGTTTACATTAGAAAATAGTTGTTAAACTCACTCATACAAGTATCCTTATAATATTTGGGTTATCTCTTTAAGTCCAAGAGTAAGCATTTCAATCAGCTGTTCTAAATCCCTGCGGTGAATGGTCTCCACCATGGAATGCATGTATCGAACAGCAACGGCAACGGCCAGCATGGGAACCCCGGAGGACTGGAGAGCAGAACCATCGGTACCGCCCATGGTCATAGCGGTCTGAAGGGGAATGCTGTGCTTCTTGCAAATATCTTGGAAATATTTCCTCACGAATGTATCGGACATGGCATAACTGTCCACCACCCGAAGCACGGGGCCCTCACCAAGTCTTGCGGGTGCAAGGTGAAAGGCAACCTCCGGCATATCCGCCGTGGCAAAGGAATCCACAGCAATAGCAATATCCGGATCGTGGGTTGCGGCAATGCCCTTGGCCCCATGGAGGCCGATCTCCTCCTTCACAGTCCAAACGAAAGTTAAGCGATAGGGAAGATCCGCATCCATAAGGTTTTCCAATACCTTCAGCTGAACAAGGCATCCAAAGCGATCATCCATTGCCCTGCAGGCTAAATATTCATGGTTCAGTACATTGAAATGCTTTTGAAATACCGCCGGCGTGAGCACGTCCACACCCAGATCAAGGGTTTCCTGACGTGAACGGGTACCGAGATCAAGGTAAAGATTTTCGCAGGGCACAGTTTTTTCCTGCTCCGACCTGTCACTCATCAAATGGGGAGGCTTGACTCCCACAACCCCGGGAACAGGTCCCTTATCCGTCAAAACGTCCACGGACCGCCCTGAAATCATCCTATCATCGGTACCGTGGATCTTGCGAAAGCGTGCATAACCATCCTCTTCAACATAAGAAACAATGAGCCCCAGCTCATCCATATGAGCCAAGATGATGACATTCTTATCCCCGGAACCAATTTCCGTGATGAGATTGCCCAAGGGATCCACCCGATATGATAGCCCCAGCCCTTTGATTTTTTGAGCCAGGTATTTCCGGATTGGCTCCTCATAACCGGTAACTCCCGGGATTTGCAGAATCTCTTCCAACTCTCTTGTGATAGACATTTTACAACTTCCTTTCTATATATAAAAAATATAAAAAGTTTTTAACCCATAGAACCTATGGAATCCCCAGGTATTCTATAAATGACAAGCCACGAAATGCCCGGGGCTAACCTCCCGCAGCTCCGGTCGTTCGGTCTTACATATTTCCATACATTTACTGCAGCGGGTATGAAAGGTGCATCCACTGGGTGGATTGACCGGACTAGGAATATCACCTTTTAATAAAATACGATCAGCCTTAGCCCTGGGATTCATATTGGGTGCGGCGGAAAGCAGAGCCTCGGTATATGGATGACCAATATGGCTATACAGTTCTTCTTTTGGGGCAATTTCAACAAGACGTCCCAGGTACATCACACCGATACGGTCACTGACATGG
>JAAYRB010000003.1 GCA_012519005.1 Clostridia bacterium | reverse complement strand
TACCCCTGCATAATCCAATGGGGGATCTCCTCATAGCCCGGCAGCGCCGTATCCTGGACCACCATACCGCCAATTTTTTCCGCATATTCGTAGGCGTGTCGAACAGTGTCATCGTAGTTGTATTTTGTTATACGGGCCTCGGCACCTTCTTTTTTTATGTTTTCCAGCCGCAGAGGGGATGACCCCTTGGGCATGAAAACCACCGACTTTTGTCCCAGCTGATTGGCCGCCCAGGCAACTCCCCGACCATGATTGCCATCGGTGGCCGTCACAAAGGTTTTATCCCCCAGTTTTTGCTTTACCTCTGGGGAAGAAAGCCGGTCAAAGGACAGCTTCTCAATTGGAAGCCCCAGCTCTCGGCCCAGATATCTGCCCAGGGCATAGGATACCCCCAGGGCTTTGAAGGCATTGAGACCAAAGCGATGGGATTCATCCTTCACCCATATTTTCCCCACCCCTAATTCCTGTGCCAGCTTATCCAGGGAACAGAGGGGTGTGCAGCAGTACCCTGAAATGCCCTTATGAAAATCCCTGATAGTTTTTATTTCCTCATCGGAGATGACTATGCTGGGATCCTTCTGTGTTTTCCTTGGGTTGTTAATGAATTGGATTTGTGATTCATCCATGAGAAAACATCACCTGCCATTTTAATGATTGGGGCGTTTTCCGGGACGTAAATTGTCCCCGTTGTATCAGTTAAAGAGAATTTGCGGCCCCATATGAAAAGTTAGTTCTGTGCTGCCCACATTATACAATTCTTCACAAGAAATATTTCATCCCCAGGGCGGCAATATCCTTTAATATGAGCCCCTTGGGAAATTTTAGATCCTGATACTTCACTGATTTTTCAATGCAAATCCGTATGATTTATTGGCTTTAATGGCCTCTTCGGCGGTGTTGGAATCGGTTTATTTGAGGGGTTGAAAAATGCATAAATGCCCAATAGAGGTACATACTAAATTTTGGGGTGAAGGTCCTAGAAAAATACAAGGAGGTAATACCATGTATATCAGCAGCTATAGTCCGATTCAAAGTTCTTACGGCGGTTTGGGATCACAGGGTTTATACAGCGGTGGGTTTGGATATCCCATTCAGCAGGCCTTTTCGGCGGGCCCAATGATGTATCCCCCTCTACAGAGTGGATCATTCAGTGTGCCGCCTTATAATGTAGTGTCCTATGGTTTCGCACCATCATTTCAGTCGGGTTCTTACATGCCCCAATATGGGGGCTTCATCCCCAGCCAGGGAAGCGGAATGATGGGTAGGCAGCAGTTTAGCAGCGGCATACCCCATACATTTGCCAGCGGCTATGGGATCGCATCATCTACTGGGATTGTACAGCCCAGTATTGAGTTGGCAGAAACTAATAATGATCTTGTCCTGACCTGTGAACTGCCCAATGTAAATCCCAATGATGTGAACCTTACGGTAACCGATGATTCCATCAGTATCTCTACGGTGGCACATGATTCCAGCGGGCTCAGCACACCTGTCCATAGGACTGTTTGTTTGCCCACTTCGATCAAATCTGAGCGGGTGAATGCATCCTTCTCCAATGGTATTCTCGAGGCCCGTTTGCCTAAATCGGATATCAGTGCCAGAAGAAGGATCAAAGTTAACCCAACTATATAATCTTTAAAACAAGATAAATCAGCACCTTCACCCTTCACCTCCATATATCAAGGGGGAGTTGCAAATGTATCGTACGCAGGTGGCCTGGCCATACCAGTCATCGGCGGTGATGCCGCAGATATTGCCCGCCGGTGCAGAAAATGCAATGGTACCTAGGATGGACATTTTCGAAACAGAGGACCAGGTGGTCTATTTGCTGGAAATGCCGGGAATCAACTCTGAGCAGCTGGAAGTGGAAATCGAAGATCAGAATATAAGGATTGCCGCACCCATGTTGAATATAAACCCCAGGGAATCCTCCTATAGATATCAGGAAAGGCCCAAGGGGCAGCTGGCCAGAATAGTGGATATGCCCCCGGATGTTGATCCGGAAAGCGTCACTGCCAATATGAAGAATGGCTTGCTGGAAATAAGATTTAGAAAGACCATGGGAGACAAAAAGGGCAAAAAAATAAATGTAAATGTACTGCAGTAAAAAGAGGGGAGATCCCCCTCTTTTTAATGTTCCAGGCTGCTGCTTTCCTCATCCCTTTCCATGATGATCAAGGGGTTGGGATGCATTGAGCTAAACTCATAATCAGCTGCGGGATACCCGGAGCTGTCCCCTAAGAGATGATATTTCAAGCCCATCTTTTTTGAAGGGCCGTGGGATGGTGTATCTTTCTTGAAACGAAACACTCTTTTTTTGCCGTTCCTGTCCTGGCTCAAATCAGCGCATCTCCTTTCCTAGACAATTTTCTTCCATCTCTGGGAGCTGATATTCACATTGACATTTGGCGATCCATCGGGGGCTATATCCACCAGTGATGCTGTCCCCGTGAAGGTAAAGCTGTCCATGGCCCATTGACTTTCAATTATTCCCCCGGATACATTAAAGTCGATTTTTTTCTGCTGCTCGTCCACCTGTTTTGCCGGCTCAAATGGTTCCAAAAGATTCATTTCCATCTCATATTCCTCATAGAGTCTCCACATGATTTGCTCCAATTCCGTGGAGGGGTTGGCTGCCTGCAGCTTGATATCATGACTTGCTTCCCGCCGGGAGATCATATGATTGTGGGCATACAATTTTT
>JAAYRB010000037.1 GCA_012519005.1 Clostridia bacterium | reverse complement strand
TAATCTCGTCATTTTCCATTTCATCAATAACGGCATAGTTGGGCACTATATTTGTAATTATGGGGGTGGCAATATACTTAAAAGTATTCTCCAAGGTAGATATCTGCCCATCTGGGTTTTCTAACTGCACATTTAAATCCCGGCCCACTAATGTTGAAGGAGGCACAATGGCAATTACCTCCCTATCACTCACAAATGTCACATCATTTATTCTGCGTCCACCTATTCTGACTATTATTCCTTCTATAAAATTTTTACCTTCAATTATTAATTCTGTTTCCTCTCTGTCCGAGCCATAAAATGTGGATAACCCAGTAATCTCCAATTTATTTTCTTCTTCCCCGGGTTCAGAGTCATCCTGTGCCAGTAAAAAGCCGGAATCAAGACCAATTGAGGCTAACATGTCATTATCGTTAGCTGTTTCTTTCTCTATGGTTTCCGCACCAAGGGCAGTACCCATAGATAAAAATATAAATAACATTATAAATAATGCCATGATTATATAAATGCTCTTACGTTTGCTCAGTTCTCCGTACATTTCCTCCCCCTCTTTCCTGCAGCTTCTAAAAAATACGGCTAAAGCCCAACTAAAGTTTAGTCCCCCATGAACTTTGCCAGTTGGGATAGCTGTTCCGGCCTTACGGTAGTTGCCAGTTTGTTTTCCTCAGCTATAGCATCAAATATTTCTTTCCTGTGTATGGATATATCCCTTGGAGCATCGATGCCCAGTTTTACCCTATCCCCCTGTATATCCAGCACAGTGACAAATATATCCTTACCGATAACCAAGGTCTCATTGTTTTTCCTTGTGAGCACCAGCATCAAAGATCACCTACTTTTTGAGGCATGGCCCTTTTTCCCTGCTTCCTCAAATATGGGGTGGCGGGTACCATAGCAAGTATTTTCTAAGATAATCTGCTTGCCTAAATTACGTTTTGGGTTTATAACCACAGGCCCCACAAGGTTCACAGTCATATCCTGTATGTTTTCACCTGGGATAGTGGCAATCACCTGGACAAAGGCATGGGATTTATCTTCTACGAGCAGTTCCTTACGGAGTTGGTCAGTTAAACTGATTTCATAGTCTTTAAAAAACAAAAAAGGATCCACCAGCAAAAAGGCAGTGTGGGAATCCTCTACAGACTGTAGCCAGCTGAAGGGAGGTGTGTCCTCCACCGGAAGTAATACAAAACCTCTCAAACCCTCAAAGCCGGGTAAACCCCAGGGGAACGTGATGACTTTCTCCCCGGGGATTTCTAGTTCTCCAAATCTACTTGTAGTAATTTTCATATATAGATCACCTCAAATAGTCCAGCAGTGTGGGCTGCATAATATGAGCCCCAGTGGCAAGGGCCGCCCGATAGACGTTTTCAGAAGTTTTGAAATACATGACCGCCTCTGCCCAATCCACATCTTCCAGATTCGACAGCAGTTCTGTGAGGTTGATATTTCTCTCAAAGGCCCTATCGTGGGAAATAGATAGACGATTACTTTTAGCACCAAGGATAGCCCTTTTGCTGAGTATATGATCCGCTGCATCATCTATTTTCTTTAGGGTTACCCCTCCCAGAACCTCTTGGTCGTCTTCATCTAGACCCTTTTTTAAGGACAGTAGTGCATCAAAAACCCCGTTTTCTATTAAGGCATCCCCAATCACCCCGAAAAGCTCGTCCCCTGTGAGATTGACTGACATGGTGACACCCTGAGCTACTTCCCAATCTAAGGAACCCTGGTCGCCATCATATATAATTGTATCCCCCTCACGCCTAAAAGGGGGCTGCTCCGTTTGATATCCCCCAAAGATAAATCTACCAGCATAGCTGCTGTTGGCCACTTCCAAGGTTTCATGGATAAGCTCATCCACTTCGCTCAATATTGCCTGGCGATCCGATGCTGTGATGGCTCCGTTGGCACCATAGATTGCCAGTTCCCTGGCACGGTTCATGATATCAGATATGGTGCCGATGGAGGATTCTGAGTTGTCCACGAAGCCCTGGGCATCCTTGATATTAGCCTGATAGTTTTCCTGCTGCCTCACCATGGATTGGAGACGCATGATTCTTGCCACATATACGGGATCATCGGAGGGTTTGGACACCGACTTCCCCGAGGACATCTGATCCTGCATTTTATGTAATCTCTTTAAGTTGCTGTTGAGGTTCTTCAATACAGTGCTGGTGATCATTCTGTTGGTAACTCTCATTCTACAAACCTCCTAACCTCACCATGCCATACGGTTGATTAAAGTATCCAGAAGTTGGTCCATGGTATCTATATATCTAGCCGCTGCTTGGTAAGCATGCATGTATGTGATCATATTTGCCATTTCCTCATCTATAGAAACACCGGAAATACTTTCCCGTCGTGCATCTATCTGATCCACGAGGACTCCCTGGTTTTCCACCATCCTATGGGCCTCGTGGGTGGATACGCCTAAGCCGGAGACCAAGTTTCTATAAAAATCATCGATGGTGGCACCGTCTAGGCCATCATTTTCTGAATTATCAATACCTTTATGCCTTAGCTCGGCTACCCTCAAAGCGTTCTTACCATTTCCCGGTGCCGTGAAATTTACTGTGTAGTTCCCCGGGGGCGGAGGAGTTTCAGCGAGTGTAAAGGTAATAAATTCGCCCTCTTCGCCTTCCTCCGGGGAAGTTCCTATAGTTATATTAGAGCCGGTATCATCGTAAAAGTCCATTTTATCGCCCACATCTTTCCAATTGTTTTCCTCTTTCTTTTGCAATTGTAAATAGACCTGATTGTCATCATTCTGCGTAACTACAATCCTGTATTCGCTATCTGATGACAGTTCAGTTTCATCGGGATCAGGGTCAACAACTCCCAGATGGGAGCTAATATTTATGCCAATAGAAGATGCGGCGATTTTCATGGGGTTTTTAAGCAACTCATCGTTAACAGCAATGTTGCTTGCATCTGGAAGTTTATCCTCTGTATCATCCGGAATGACAAAAAATTTCATGCCAGAATTTCCATAATAATCGTAACCTTCGACGTGAACTTCATTGACCTCCTTGGCCAAGCTCCCCACAAGTCTGTTTAGATCATTTATATATGACTCCAGCAGCTCATCCCGGGCGTAAAATAAACCTTTGAGTTCCCCGCCAATACCCAATTTGTCCGTGATATTTATTACTTCTACTTCTACGTCTTTTTCCTCTTCATCCACAGTTATGGTTGTGCTGAAGCCTACACCATCACCCTTCCAAACCAATACATCATCATCCCCTATTTCCAAGGATGCACTTACCTCACCAGATATAATGGGGAGAAAGGCATTGGAAATTTCCCTTATTTCATTGTCTTCCCCATCAAACTCACCTGTAACACTCCTGAGATATACCGTCGCCGAGCCATCCTTTTCCTCAACAACTTTTATGTTAACCAATTTGCTCAGTTCATCCAACAATAGATCCCGTGTATCCATGAGGTCATTGGGAGATAAATCCGCTGCCTTTATGTTAACAATTTGCTTGTTGAGAGCAGCGATTTGGCTTGTCAGGTCATTTACCTGACTCAATTCAATATCAATTAGACGGCCCAATTCATCCTGTAACTGGCTTAACTGCAAATGTGTATGCTGAAAGGCATCGGCCAAGGAATTAGCGGTCTCCACAACTGTGGTCCGCACAGCGGAGCTTTCAGGATCTTTGCTCAATTCCTGCCAAGACTCCCAAAATTGGCTAATAAGGGTGTTGAGCCCAGTT
>JAAYRB010000002.1 GCA_012519005.1 Clostridia bacterium | reverse complement strand
CTGTTTTTGTATTTATAGTAGGCAGCTCGGCTGACACCGGCAATCTCACATAACAGCCATATGGGGTATTCCAATTCCAGGGCAAGAATTACTTTGTACTTGATTTCCCTACTTCCCGTTTTTTTTTTATAAAGGGCTGTAGATGTTCCAATTTCTCATAGTATGCAACCTTTGCTTTTAGAAGCTGGATCTCTTTCTCGTATTGTATTTCCCTGGGGGTCTTGCCCTTATTGTCCAAGATGGCTCTTTTAGGCCCCCCTGTAGCCTTATTGGGTTTAGTGGCATCCGGAGGAAGCAAACCCTTCCTCTTAAGTTGTTCTTCCCAACGGTTGATGTAATTCTTTGATGGAAGACCATACTTAGACGCTATTGCCCGTACACCCAAGGGGCTGTTGTAGTAGTCCTTAACAACATGCAATTTGAACTTGTCAGTGTACTTTCTTCTGGTCATAAATACACCCCCTGCTTTAAGAATATAGCAGCGTCCCCATTCTGTCTACTTTTTGGGGGGCAGACCAGACTCTCTGGTTGGTTTTTTTGCTTCATTGTTCTTTTTTACTTAGTTTTCACTGCCCAAAATCCGATGGGGTAGAATCTGGCCGTTTTTTCACCGTAAAATGAATTGCTTACTGGCTGCCCTTCAATCGCTGATATATCCTGATCCTCTCCACAAATCAATTACTTTTAGCAGATCCACTGGGGGTAAATACGCATTTTCCCAACCAAAGAGTCCGTCCCCGTGGTTGGTTGAAATGGTGTGCAGACAACATACCAGTAAATAGTATTTTTTTAAATAAATTAAAGGATATTTCCAGGCTAAGCCCAAATTAGTAAATAAATGGACATAGACTTGGGTTGGTATGGCTAGTTAACTAAAAGTGAATGAGGGAGGATCAGGGATGGGTCATAGTAGGTTGTGTATAAGGCTTGTAGCTGGTTTCGTTCTATCAACAATGTTTATTGTTATTCTTTCTTTATCAGCTTTCGCAGTAACGCCTAAAGATATAAAGGGTCATTGGGCGGAGAAGCAAATTACCGGCTGGCTTGGAAAGGGCCTGACCGGCGGATATCCAGATGCAACATTTAAACCAAATGACAAAGTGACAAGGGCTGAATTTGTTGCCTTAATAAATCGCTCTTTCAAGATCGATGGCGAAAAAGAGAAAACGAACTTTACGGATATCCTGGAAGGGGATTGGTTTTATAGCGATGTAGTGATAGGCAAAAATTCCGGTTACATAAGTGGTTATTCGGACAGAACATTCAGGCCTAATCAGGCTATTACTAGACAAGAGGCTTCTGGTATCCTTATTCATTTACTTAAGTTAACACCCTCAGGGGAAGTGCTAGAAGTATTTGAGGATTACCGGCAAGTAGCAGAGTGGGCAAAGGGAAGTGTGGGAGCAGCTCACAAAGCCGGCTTGCTGGGCGGATATCCCGACAAGACCTTTAAACCGTTACAAGGGATAACCCGTGCGGAGGCAGTTGTTGTTCTAGATAGGGCACTGGATCATGGGCCTGTGGAAAAGAAACCAATTGAAGAGGATGCGGCTAGTGCAATCCATGGCAAAGTTACCATTATGGGCGAGGCAGCAAAAGGCTCAAAAGTGAACATCTTTAAGGCCGGAAATTATGAGATTTTCAAAGAAATTAAAACGGATGAGAATGGTTGTTTTAATCAGGAATTGGATCAGGGAATATATGATATTACCGTAACCACAGATGAATTTGCGGGCTATACAAAGGGTGTAACGGTAAAAAAGGGTACATTGAAGGAATTGGAAGTTGCCTTGGAGGAGGCCGCAATAGTAACAGGTGTTTTAGAAGACAAGGACGGCAATGCAGTAGGGGGAACCACCATATTATTCACATCCAACCCTACCTTTACAACGGAAACAGATGAAGATGGCAAATATACCATAGCATTATTGCCGGAAAAAGAATATTGCGTCAGAGCATACATTCCAAATAAAAAAAGCGAAGGCCCTCAAATGGTCAGGGAGGCCATAAAAATAGGATCTAAAGGACGGCATGCTGTTGGCAGTTTTCAGACGGGCTTTTCTGTGGGAAAAATTATTGGTGGCGGGGGTGCGGGAGGAGGGGGCGGAGGTGCAGGTACAAGTGGTGGATCTGACGCCGCCGACAAAGATATCAGTGTTAAAGGTGCGGCAGTGGTTGGAGAAATTTTAACCGCTGATTTCTCTGGGGCCAAGGCTGTTTATCAATGGCAGATAAGTTTAGATGGGGGAAAAACATGGAAGGATATTCCTGGTGAGGATTCAAAGACATACACGATCAGTAAGGAAGATGTAGGGAAATACATCAGGGTTAAGGTAACAGGAACCGGGGATTACATTGGCACGGTCACAAGCAAGGCTAGACCCGTTACCGGGGGGCCGGCAATTAACATAAATGATTTGGCCCTTACATCCGCCGTAGGGTTGTATGACTGCTTTAGCATCTGCTTGGTTCCCGGAATGTACAAAAATAAGGAACTAGGTCTTATAATTGATGTGAACCCCTCTGGGGGGTACAAGCTGGGGTATGTTGATCAAAACCCCAGCAGCCCGGATTACAAAAAATATTTACCCTTACCAGTTGGCAATGGGGTGGTATTGCCCAGCAACAACTCAGGCCTGTTCTGGGTGACATGGGAGAAGCCGGGAAATTATGAATTTATCATAAAAGTTATAGCCCGAAAAGACGGTCAAGGGGATTTTAATCATCAATTAGCATCCAAGACCGTTAAAGTCAAGGTTGTTGACGATAAAGCCATATCCCTGAAGCAAGCTGTAGTTTTTGATGGAGAGTATGGGGATATACGGAGTCTAGAAGAGCTTGTGAATGTTATTAACGAACTTGGGACTCAATCTGAAACTATTATAAAAGAAGACATAGATCTGGGAGTTGATTTTGATTATGTTTTGGTGGCTGATCTGGCAAACGGTGTAAGCCATGTTGATAATGCATATTATACTTTCAGAGTAAGGAAGGACTATATACACAAAGATGATTTTGAAATAACGGCTATAAATTTACACAATAAAACCGAGGGCATCAATGAGAACATAAGAATTGAAGGCGATGTCATTAAGGGCTACTTGAAACCCATTGGTGGCTTCAACCTTAGAGGTAGGGAGGTTGTTGCATTTACAATGCAGTTAAAAGAAGGGGGCATATACATAATTAATTTTGATGTCAGACAAGCAGAAAAAGAGGAAACAGTAGGTTCTTTATAAGCCAACAGGGGGACGACAACCAAAGAGTCCGTCCCCGTGGTTAGTGTACTAAGTACGCATTTTCCCAACCAAAGAGTCCGTCCCTGTGGTTGGGGTTAGATAATGTGGATGAAGCCTTGGTTGACGCCCTGGGCGGTTTCCATGATTGCTTCGGATAGGGTGGGATGGGCGTGGATGGTGTGGGCTATTTCCTGGGCCCCCACACTGGCATTGATGGCTAGGGTGAGTTCATGGATGAGTTCCGCCGCCTGGGGACCAAGGATATGTGCCCCCAGAATATTATCTTCTTGGCCGGTGATGATTTTTACCATTCCCTGGGGTCCTCCCATCACAGCTGCCCTGCTGTTGGCGGCCATCATGAATTTTGTGGATTTGTATTCCAATCCCATTTCCTTTGCCTGTTCTTCTGTAATTCCCACTGTTGCTGTTTCTGGGAAAGTATATACTACGCTGGGGACGGCCCGATAGCTCATTTTTCTTTTCCCTCCGATAATATTGTCCACCGCCACCGATGCTTCCGCTGAGGCCACATG
>JAAYRB010000036.1 GCA_012519005.1 Clostridia bacterium | reverse complement strand
TGTTTGTATGCCAACCATATTCTTTTATGGGCCGGAGCTGGATAAGGAAAAAAAGAGGGAACTGGTAAGTTCTTTTACTAAAAAGGCCAGCGAGCTTACAGGTATCGATGAATCTGCCTTTGTAGTTTATCTTAGAAGGGGTGATCCCGAAAACGTAGGGGTAGGTGGCGAGCTGCTGTCCGATAAAATGTAGAATTGCCAAAACCTTATTATAACCCTTCGACACTACCTTGATCAGCCGCTTTTTATTAATCACTGCTTCTATAATTTTACTCCTTATCCTTTCATGTTTGAAATATAACAGTAAAAAATCCCGTGGATAGGCCGTGCAGCCCACCTGCGGGATTTTAAATTCACTATTATATAAATACCCAGATACCTGCCCCATCAACCGATAGACCAAAAATATTTTGATTGAGCCAATTACCAAGGCCTTGCATGGAGAATAATGTAAGTTTTATAAAGGGATTTGGGAGTGGATGCCCTCTCGGATTTGACTGGCTGTACGGGGGCATGAAGCTGCCCATCTGAACCATAAACCACATACCGGCTGCTACCGCTTTAATGCCCCATTGGGCTCTGTAATGTCTTCTTTTTTAATCCTGTTCATTTTACAAAAGTACTCTATAAACTTTTCTACCTGTTCCTGTTCCTCCTGACTTTTTTTGAGAGCAAGTATATCCTTCAATATCTGGGCCGTCCAAATATTATCAAAGTAACGATGTCTGCCGGTATTCCAGGTTGTTCTTTTTGGGTACTTTTTATTAACATAGTAATTCCAAAAGAGCATCTCATTGGATTCCTGCTCTGTCAGCTGGATCCTGTGCTCTGTATGGGCTGGAATATCTCCCCTCGCACCCCGTCTGCTGCTTATATTTTCACTAACCATGAACAACCCTACAATTCTTCTATTCTTCTCCGCCTCACCCCTGTTTCTGACTGTCAATAAACAGGCTGTGTTGTGACTAACCCTGGCAAGGCGTCTTGGTTCACCTTCTCTTTGCCCGCTCTTAATAACCCCAGTAAAAACATTCCATTCATTAAAAACTTCATCCAACTCTTGTGCATCACACCAAAAAACCGACTGTGAGCAGGGGTGGATCCGGCGTGTTCTTCGTTTTTTTGCCAGCCTTTCTCTTTCCAAAAAGCGCTGCTGCCTAATATTCTGCTTGGCCTTCATTTTTTCCAGCCTTTTTGCTTCCTCTTCCCGCTCTCTTTTTCTTTCTTGCACAATTTTCTTCATAAAATCCGCGGCCTTTTGATCTGTGAGCATGAGGTAAGTTCCAAATGCATCGGGAAAAGCAAATCTCTTATTTCCAGAAGGAAAATCTATTTTAACATGTAGGTCGTTATAGTTAACAACCCTTCCCTTACCAAAAATCTCATGTGTAACTTGTTTATCCACTAAATCCATATATATACCCCTTCCATTTTACTCCTAAGGATCGATAAACTTAAAAGTATCTGGCCCATGCCATTATCAAACCAACCTAAAAAACCATTGCATCCTCCCAGAGATTTATTTTTAAATAGAAATCACTATTAGTAGTATAACATTAAATAGATTGCAACTCAAATAATTTCATTGACTTTATCCGGTATTCTATTATAAGCTATATGATTGTAAAAATTTTATGACCATTTTTTTTGACCCAAAACAGTCAATAATTTAGGCAGCTGATGCCAGTAATGCCCGGTTTTTCGTCAATAAAAAACCCCCTAAAAAGGAGGAAAGCCCATCCGTGCCTGATTCTATTTTTGTAAAACACATAATGTTGGCCGCCCGGCCAAGGCGGCTGTCAATGCAACCCTAAGGGAGCACCTTTTCCTCTCTGTACTTAAAAACATACTGACCCAAATCTATTCCCATAATTTGCGAAAGCACAGTGCATTTTACTTTCAATAAAAAGTATATTCCCCTACCGCAATTAGAATCCCAAAGGGTTTCATAATTCCCCTGACCTTTGCTGATTACAATATCTGAATTATAATAAATGTCCAAAAATTCCTTATTACACTCGTTCAACAGCACCCCCGGTGCATTGCAGCCGGTAGATTTAATTGCTGCGTACCTCCCCAACCCGGAGGCTTTTGCATCCTCCACGGTGGCATCATTGATAATGGGTGCACTTCTTACCGCGTATGTAATATCCAGACTAGGGAACTGCCTAAGAAGTAAACGGTCGAAAACTGTTTCCCCGGTATTATCGCCAATTACCAATAGTTTTTTTGCTGTTGCCAGCTTTTCCTCAAATGAAATAATGTCATAAATGACGAAGGGCTTAAGCAGCTCCTCATACATATTCTTTTCCAAATCATAATCCATGTAAATTGCAGAATCCAATGTGTTCCCCACAGCGGAAGCCCTTAATGCCCAATACAACTGATCCTCTTTATTTCCAATAAACTCTTTCAATTTCGGGTACAAGCCGAGGGCAGTAGACAGGTCCTTTTGCTTAATCTTTCCATAGGGGTCCTGGTTTCCTGTTATTTTCTTTACAATTCTATGTATCTCCCTTGCTATCTCAGGAGGATTTTTAAAAGTTTTATACCTTCTTAGAACATCAACGGTCTCATCCATTATTTTTGCATGATGTGCAGTGCTGTCCGTTGACAATCTTGATGCCTCTAAGGCCTGCCGCAGCGTACAAGGCAAACAATCTAATTTTATATCCATATTTTTCTCCAATCTCTTAAGCTGTTATATTTCTATTGTATCAAATCTTTTACGGGTATATCTATAACCCGCATTTAACCCCTCTTTCCTTCTGCTTTATTTTTCATACCTACAAAAACTAAAACAGATATTATATAATATGGATCGGCAGCTATTGATGAAAAACAAATGATCAATTCCAGTGAACCAGAAAAGGTGAGAAACAAATGCATGAAAAAAAACATGATAAAAGGCTTAATATAAAAACCACCGGCATACGGGAATGGCGTGATGGAGTCACACAATACAATCGCTGTGAGGCCACGCCCTATATTGCCCTTGAGGCGTTGTTCAATCAGTATAGATTCAATAAAGAAGATCAGGTTGTGGATTTTGGCAGCGGAAGGGGTCGTGTGGCGTTCTATATCCATAACCGCTTTCATATACCAGTAACCGGTATAGAAATGAATGACATAACCCTGGAAGAGGCCAAACAAAATAAAGTAAATTACAGACACAGGGCGAAACACATTAAGGCCCCTATACGTTTTAAATTTGGTCTGGCCGAACAATACGAAATAAAACCTTGGGAGAACAAATTTTATTTCTTCAACCCTTTTTCTTCTAAAATCTTTAAAAAAATAGTACGCAACATCCTGGACTCCCTTGAACATCATGAAAGAGACATGGATATCATTCTCTACTACCCCATCCCCAAGTATAAAAAGTTCCTTAATACTAAAACACCTTTTAAATTAATAAACAAGATAGGAAAACCAAGAACAAGGGATAAGAACAAAAAATTCCTGATCTATCGTTCAAGGATTTCAACATGATCCTCTAAGCCCTTCTGTTTACTAAAAATTGCACTGAATGATACAAACCGCCGGTCCATACAATTTAAAAACTTCGAGGTAGTATGGGACTAAATTAAGGTATTCCTTATTTCTCCGGCCTGCTGCCGCCCACCTAAAAACAAACTTAATTCGGGTGGGCGGTTGCTTTTTTTATAAAATTGATTGTAAAATTACTTTTAGTCCCATAAAACTTATCTACGGAAAATCCAGCACCACACATCAAATCTTTGATTTCATCCACGGACATTTTGTCCGCATCCCCAGCTTGCTCGGATATTGAAAGCAAACCCCCCGGACGCAGCAGCCTGTAAAACTCCTTTGCATAGGCCTCCCTGTTCTCAACTTCCCCCAGCACCGTCACCATATATATAAGGTCAAATTCACCGTTTTTGAATGAAAAATCATACCCATTGCATAAAAATTATTCAACATTATATATTTTTCTTTTGTTCAGTCTTTTTTTTGCATAATCCAGCATCTCCTGCTGTATATCCGTGAGCACCAACCGGCCTTTTGGGATGGCACGGGCAACTACAGCGCTAAAGTATCCTGGACCAGGACCTACTTCAAGTACCTCGTAACCTTCTTTTAAACCAAGACGACTAATAAGTTCTCTGGGAGATAGGAAAATGTTTCTAAATGGAATAAGCAATGTAAAAGCAAGCTGATGCGGAAACACACCCTTACCGGCAAATCTATTTAAAATATCTAAGAATCTTTTTCCCACCATTACCTCCTGCCCAAAACCGTATTGTAAAACCGATTACCAATATTTGCCCTGAAAATTAATTTGAATCTAAAGTCTATTGGTATTGTATCATTTAGGAGGTCATGCTCCAAAAGCACAAAAAAATTACCTCGGTTGGTGGTAATTGACATTCCCATTCTGAATTTCCTCATATGTATAAATTTATTAGAGAAAATTCATTGCAGGTAAAATCCGAAAAAAATTGCCCCAAGATCAATCGCTCTATGATAGGATAAATCGAAACAAAATAATCTAAAAAGGGGGTAAAAATCGTTCCTGCAAGTGCGGTAAACAAAAAAGAAGGAGCTGATACCAACTATGAAGAGAGCAATTATTTTAATTTGCACAATCCTTTTAACCCTGATTATCCCTGGCTTTGCTTTGGCGGATGTAAATCCCGGCACAGATACGGCGGCATCACATAAGGTCTATCTTGAAACAGGAAGCAAAGAATACAGCACTGGTGGAGAGAAACATACTATGTCTGCGATACCCTTTAACTACAACGGAAGGATTTATGTTCCCGTGGACTTTCTAGCCCAGGCATTGGCTGTGGAAGGCCGAGATGTGAACTGGCATGTAGATACTGACAGAATACATTTAACTGTTCCTGCACTGGGTAACAGTTATATTTCTCTCACGATGAAGCCCGGCAGTGACCAACTGACAATTGATCGTGCAGTAGGTAAAAATGACAAACCAGATTTGCCCTTTGTATATGATAAAACAATTCAAATGGATGTAGAGCCGTATGAAAAAGAGGGGCAAATTTATTTACCCCTACGCTGGGTTGCCGAGGCCTGTGATTTTACAGTTGCTTGGAGTATGGATTCCCATGGGGAAAAAGTACTTTTAACAACAGCTTGGGAAAAATCTATGGATGAAAATAATGATGAAGATAATAATGAAATAAAAGACGAAGACAAAGGGGAAATTTCTAAGGAAATTGAAATTAATACTGAAAAAATTGTATCTGAATCTGAGGATATTGAGCTGGATCTTGAAATCCCAGTTATCTCCGGATTGGTTGACCAGAATTTGCAAGAGCGGATCAACAAAGAAATATCGGATAATGCAATGGAAATAAAAGCAGAACTAGAAAAATCCCGCTCAAGTTTGGTTGAAAATATAAAGGACGAGAGTCTTGATACTCCTTTACATACCTACCAGCTATTTGTAGGCTATGAAACTTACAATAATGGGGATATATTATCCTTGGCAGTGGAAACATATCAATACAGCGGCGGTGCCCATGGGGGAACCCATGTGGATTTTTATAACTTTGACATTAGGACAGGTCGACTTCTAATGCTGTCTGATTTATTCCAAGATGATGTAGACTATATCTCTGTCATTAACGAAGAGATTGAAAAACAAATTGCGGATCAAAGGGAAAGTGGTGAAGACATCTATTTTGATGGGGATATGGGCTTCCAATCCATAGAAGCAAACCACCCTTTTTATATCAATGACAATCAGCTGATTTTGCATTTTAGCCAGTATGAAATAGCCCCCTATGCAACGGGAATGCCAGAATTTGCATTACCTCTAACATCCCTATCAAAGCTGCTGCAGGATAGTATTGCTGAATTATTAACATAGATAAATCATAATTTAAACTCAATAAATTCTCAGTTATCCAAGGGCGGCCCGGACTGGTTATTTTACCAAAGGCCGCCCTAATTATTTTGATACAATTATAAATCAGGCCATAGAAAAATAGCCCAATACAATACAGGGGTAAAAACAAAAAAAACCATTTTTGCTATACTCACCTATTGGTGGATTTTTGCTTTTTTGCTATTTTGTACTATAATAAAATACAAATCAATACAAATAATAATAACTAATAGGAGGTTGTTTAATGAAACATTTTGATTTGACACAGAAGTATTTGTCCAACCTAGGTGTGCTCTTAGTAAAGCTGCATAATATTCATTGGAATGTGGTTGGTAAGCATTTCATGAAGGTCCACAACTACACTGAAGAACTGTATGACAAAGTATTTGAGGATTTTGATGAAGTTGCCGAGCTGCTGAAAACGAAAGGTGTAATGCCCTTATCTACAATGAAGGAATATTTGGCATCAGCCACGGTGGAAGAAGTTGACGCAAAAGATTTCACCAGGCAAGAAGCCCTGGAAATTGTCAAAAAAGATCTTGAAACCATGAGGGACTTGGGCAGTGAAATCAGGAACTCAGCCGATGAAGAAGGAGATTTTGAGACGGTTGCAATGTTTGAAGATTATGTAGCATTTTTCAGCAAGAATATCTGGTTTGTAGATGCAATGCTAAAATAAAACCCCTATGCAAATTATAATCAAGGGGTGGCTTTATGGTAGGCACTTATATGCTGGCCGCACACGGAATATCGTAAATTCCCACCATAAAAGCCATCCCTATAGTTTTTAAATTTAAGAACTGATCATACATCTGGCCCCTCTAGAATCGACTGCCGGCACGCCGGTATCAATCCCCCATCTATTATTTATTCTCCCTCACATATTCCCCTATTCTCTTATCCATAACTGATATGTGATTTACAAGCCAATCAATTACCATTTTGTTAGCCCTGATAATGACGGTAATATTACCGCCGGAACTTTCATAATCGTTTTTTAGTTTTTCCAACCGTGAAATAAAAGCATTATGGGCCTTTTTCTGAATTTCATATTCGGGATAATCAATTTCAAGCATGTATTTTTCCTCATCAGCAAAGTGCTTTTTTGTATAACTGTCTAAAAATTCAAGTAATTCGCCTATGTATTCCTTGGCTTGATTTTTCTTCCCCGCTTCAAACAGTTTTTCCGCCTTTTTAAACCAGGTTTTGTGCTGCTCGTCGATCATATCAACCCCAACGGACAAAGATGGAGTCCAAGACATGGTAAAACCTCCTAATTTTATTATATTTGTTTCGCTAAAGAATACCATGGGGGTCTCAATTTATCAAGCCATGTCATGATTTTGGGAAACAAGAAGCAAACCACCATTTAATCGTCAATTTTTGACATGTTTCTGTTATAATATTGTCATAAATTTAGTGAACCAGTTATGTTCTGTTGAGGGTTGGACGAACAGTAAAATCTAAATGAAAGGAGCAAAAATGAACGGGAAGCATGTTTACTTGGGGATTTTGGCAGCCTTTATGCAAGCACTTCTGTTTATTGCTATTTTATCAACACCTGTCAACGCTGATATAACGCAGAATACCAAGAAAGGGAAGATGGTGTTACGGGACTGCAGTTTAACAGAAGTAATTATCCATGAAGACGGCATTAGAATTGAGGCGGTGGGGGAAACATCTGTTGGGTCAATTATACTAGATTCCCCGGCGGAACTGGCGGCAAAAGATATCACAGGAAATGGATTCCAGGAAGTGATTGTACCCAGTACCATTCCTGCCGGATCAAAGGTAATTTTATCCGGTGATTTTGAATGTGTAATTGTTGAGGGAGAGGGCGTGGCAATCGAGTTGACGGAGGGAACCATTAAAAATTTAATCCTAAATGCCGGGGTAAATGTCTTGGGACTGGGATCCGTTGAAAATCTATATGTAAATGCTAACGGATCAAACATCCAACTGAAAACAAAGAACCTTGATATAGCCGAGGGTGTTACGGTAAATCTTGAAGATGAAACTGAAAGACCGCCCACAACTGCTTCTTCAGCTGCTTCCAGAAGGGCCGCCCGGAGTCATCCTATAAATACCGTTAATATATTGGGCGAAGCGGTAGTGGGAGAAATGTTAAGCGCAGCGCCAGATCCGAAAGAGGCAAAAGTTATATATCAATGGATGAAGGCAGATGCGATAAACGAAATTTATGATTACATAGGCGAAAACAGTGCCTCCTACAAACTTACCCATGAGGATGCCGGTATGTACATAAAGGTTATGGCGACAGGTGAAGACAGCCGCACGGGTACTGCTGTGAGTAGGACCTTGGGGCCGGTGATGGGTATTGCTATAAAAAAGCCTTTGGATTTTGTGCCGCCGGGCCCAAGCCAGAAGACATATCAAAGTGTGCTCACTATTTATGGTGCAGCTTTTACCAATAAGTCTGAGGTAAAAAATTTAGACAACTGGATCATTGATATGGGGGACACTAACTTACTTGTAGACAGCATCTCAAAAATTGACGATAAGCATATTAAAATTAATTACAGACAAAAAAATCCAGACCAAGGTACAGGAAAAGGCTTGATTACTGTTCAAGCAAAAGCCCCGGTGATATCCACCAATAACATCTCCAACAGGGCAAGTATGTTAATAGAGGGGATTATCACACTCCCTACCCAAACAGGCACACCTGCTTTTTCAAACGGGATACCGCCCGCCTTTGGCAAGAAAATCACTGTTAACGAAGGAGATCTGGGAATCACAACCAACCTAAATTACATTTGGTATCGCTCCGACGATGGAACACTTAATACAGAGTGTACTCAACTGGCAAAGGGTACAAGCTATGCCCCGCAAAAAGACGATATTGGAAAGTACATCATTGTTGAGGCCATGACTCCTGATGCCGCAGGCAGTGGGACAGCAGCAACAAGTGAAACCGTTGCCAAGGCTTCCCCTATGGTATATTCTTGGCCCGCCGCTTCCCCCATCCATGAAGGTGACACTCTCTCTGAATCCCTTCTCAGCGGCGGTGATGCCAGTATGCCTGGTGATTTTATCTTTGCCCATCCAAACTCAAAGCCGGTGGAAGGAGAGCATGGGGCAGAAATACTATTTATCCCCTATGATGAAAGCTGCTGCAAATCTGTCCAAGGCACAGTAAATGTAACAGTAAAAGAAGCCAGGAAGCTATCTATGTTGGCAGATAGAGATAACTGGCAGGTAATTTTAACCTCCAACTATGGAAATATAGTGAAGGGGACCACTGTTGCAAGAATAACTAAAGGTGGAGAAAACTCGGACTGGGTTGGCCTAGGTGATAATTTGCAAGCAAGGGTTCTGACACCTTTGCCCAATTGCGTGGAGGAATTTATTCTTACGCCAGACAGTGATTCCAATGGAGCCAAAATTTCAGGAATTAAAACCCCTGGTGAAAAACTCCCAGAAACAGAAATTAAGGTAGAGATTCGCGATAAAGAACACACCTCAGTAAAAAAATCCTTTTCCCTGATTGTTTCCGCACACATCATATCCACGGTCATTGCCACTATCAACAGTATCGCAATTGGCGACCCCTAGTGCGGCATAATCAAAGACATGAGCAGACAAATTATCTACCAATAATATATGAGCAGGTAATTCTTTTTAAAAAACCCTTGCCAGGACATACTCCCTGATGCTATAATAGCGGAAATATTTAAAACAGACTGTGAAGAGGCAAAGTAATTATATGGAATCAGCCAAGAGATCCGGGGTTGGGTGGGAGCCCGGACTGAGGAAGTATAGCGAAGTTCGCCTTGGAGTTGCCAAGCTGAAGCCCCCATGGGGGTTGTAGGTGAGGCCGGGACTTCCCCGTTAAAAGGAAGGGGGTATCGGTAAAGCTTTTACTTATGTTTTGCCCGTACTTTTCAAAATGAGTGGGTTTTCCTTCTAGAAGAACAGCTATCCGCTTTTCAGCAGTAGGATAACCAAACTGGGTGGTAACACGGGAATAGACTCTCGTCCCTCAAAGGGGCGGGAGTTTTTTGTTTTCCCAAAAACAAGCCTTAGGAGGTGATTGTATGTTGGGACTGCATGACCCTTGGATTATTACAGCATTCATACTGTGTGTTGCCAGTGCCGCTGCATGTGTGATTGTGGGTATTGCAAAATGGAATACAGAAGAGTAAATTACGAATACTCTTATCCTGATAAATTATAGGAGGTAAGATAATGGAAAATATGACTTTGTTCTACGGAATGTTGGCAGGTTACATAATTGCCATCGCCCTACTAGGTTACTTGGGATACAGGCACACCCGTTCCGCAGAGGATTTCATGATTGCGGGAGGGAATGTACACCCCTTCCTAATGGCTTTAGCCTACGGCTCCACATTTATTTCCACTTCGGCCATTGTGGGCTTTGGCGGTGCCGCCGGAGTATATGGGCTGAGTCTACTCTGGTTGACGGTCTTCACCATATTGGTGGGAGTGTTTATTGCCTTTGTTTTCTACGGACGCAAAACCCGAGAATTGGCTCATGGTTTAGGTATCAAAACATTTCCTGAAATGCTAGGCACATATTTCGATTCTTCATTTATTCGAAGATTTTCCGCCGGATTGCTAACAGTAGCCATGCCCATTTATGCAGCGGCGGTAATGATTGGCGGTGCACGTTTCATTGAAGAATCCTTTCATATCAGCTATCAACTGGCACTCTATGGTTTTGCATCGATTATTATCGTTTATGTATTTTTTGGCGGCCTTAGGGGAGTTATATACACCGATGCATTTCAGTCAATTATCATGTTCTTCGGTATGATCATTGTGCTGGGCCTGACCTATTGGCAGCTGGGAGGAGTAACAGCAGCACATGAAAGCCTAGGAGCAATGCATCACCTTGTCCCGGAGGGCCTACGATCCCTTGGTCATGCCGGTTGGACCTCCATGCCGGTTTTTGGTACAGAAATCTGGTGGTATGTAGTATCCACATTAGTCCTCGGTGTTGGTATCGGGGTTCTAGCTCAACCTCAGCTAGCCGTACGCTATATGACGGTGAAAAGCTCCCGGGAAATTTATCGGGCCATGCTAGTGGGGGGTATTTTCATCCTTTGCATGACCGGTGTTGCTTTTACAGTGGGAGCATTGTCCAATGTTTACTTCCATAAAACCAGCGGTATGATATCCCTATCCGCCAGTGAAATTGGGGGAGCCGGGGCCAATGTGGATAAAATCATCCCATTATTCATAACCCAGGCCATGCCGGAATGGGTGTTGATGCTGTTCCTGCTCACACTACTGTCGGCGGCTATGTCAACCCTTAGCGGTCAATTCCACATGATTTCAACCTCCCTAGCCTACGACTTAAACCCGGCGGCGGGAGAGAATGATCGCCAAACATTGATCTGGACCCGTATGGGTACCATAATGGGTTTTCTGTTGACCTTAATATTTGCCTTCAGCTTACCCAGCAGCATTATTGCTTTAGCAACGGCTTTGTTCTTTGGCCTATGTGCAGCAGTGTTTCTGCCGGTTTACACAGCGGCATTATATTGGCCCAAAGTTACTAAAAGCGGGGCAATCTGGAGTATGGTAGGATCCACAATGTTATATCTTTATATTGTTCTATTTGTGCATGAGAAAGAGGCGGCCTTATTCGGCATATGCGAAAAACTCTTTGGTGTAAAAACCTTGGCATCAGCACCATGGACCTATATAGACCCAATTGTGATAGCCCTTCCCTTCAGTGCAGCAATGTTGGTGTTGGCAAGTCTATTGACCCAGCCCTCTACTAAAAAAGCAGCTTCGCTGATAACTGTTGGGGAAAGGCAGATTCGGTAATTTTTATCTGTGCCTTGATAAATCTTTGTCTTGATAATCAGTAGATATTGACAAGAAATCACTAATTTATTAGAGGCGAGAGTTTAACTCCCGCCTCTTTACCTTTTGTTGAACAAGAAAATTTGCCGACATTTTGAAATCAGCCTAAGTTGGAAAAGATGTGTATTAGGTCACAATTGTTTTTTGTTCGCCTTATAACATAAAAGATAAAAGGACTAGCCGCCTAATGCCATTTGATTTTCCCGATGTAAAATTCAGATATCAGTCCAAAAAACAAGGTTAATAAGAATAATCTATTCCCGCCTAACCTTTATTCCATCTGCTAATTCCTTAGGTGGATTTATAATTACTATATCTACAGCATCAAGCCCGGTCAATATTTCCATGTAATCTTCACCTTCTAGACCAATTTCTACAGAGGTCAAGCTTGCACGGCCATCTTTAACTGCAAATACGCAATCTTTTCCATCGAGGCTGAACACCGCTTCTCGCGGCACAGCTAAGCCCATAGTCTCATCGGTGATAATTTCTATTTCCACGGGATAACCAGGACGCATATTTGCTACCTCTTCTTCTGGTACAATTTCAATGGAAACCCGGTATTGTATAACCCCGAGCTCAGACATTTTCTCCTCGGCCTGGGTATGGATTCTGCTTACCTTGCCGGTGATAATCTGCTTGTCTAACACCTCACCTGAGATAAGCACTTTTTGTCCTACCTTTAGTCTTGGAGCATCCTGAGCCAGCACCTCGGCCTTGACCAGCAATTCCGAAGTGGAAAGAAGAAATAGCGGTGTACCAGCCCCCACAACAGCTCCAGTCTCAGCATACACTTCCAACACTTTCCCGGTCGTAGGAGCTTTCATACGATTATAGTCAAGTTTTTCCTTGATTGCCTGTATACGGCTGTTTAGGGCCTCCATCTGATCCAGGTATTGCTGAATGAGAGCAGTTCTGGCCCCAATTTGGGCCACCAAAACATTGGCTGTTTGTTCCTGGGCCCGACTTGCCGCAAGGGCACTTTGTGCTCCACGCCAATCCATTTCGGATACGACTCCGGCGTTATATAGCTCGGTCATCGCTTCCGCTTCCCTTTCAGTTTGCAGTAGGTTTTCCTGGGCTGCCAAAACATGACTTTCAGCCTCAACTTGCTCAAGGGGCAATGCAGCTTCAAGAGTTGCCAATTGGGTGGAAATTGCTGTATACTCAGCCTCAGCAGCCTTTTTTTCCGCTTCAAGGTCTGAGGTATCTACAACGGCCAGCATTTGCCCTTCCTTTACCTTGTCCCCCGCCCCCACCAAAATTTCTTTAATAATCACGGAATCACGTGCCATTATTTCCTGCTTGGATACCGCCTGAAAATGCCCATTGGCCAGCACCACCCGGAAAATTTCCCTTTCCTTTACTTCTGCTATCTCCACGGCTAGATCCTGTTTCTGTCCTATGACCACCACTGCTATCACAACCACCACTAGTACCGCTACGGCAACTATAATTAACTTCTTTTTCTTCATCATCTCCCCCCCTTAGGTAAGTCTGCTGGATAATGCCTCGAGGAAGTTTAATCGATGCACCTTCCGGCGTATTGTGATCAGAGTCAACACCGTGAAACCAGTCACCAAGACAGCAGTCAATAAATACGTGCCCGCTGAAATATCTGTAGGGAAATAAAACATTTCACCGGTGGATCCTGCAAAGATAGCATTCATCATACCTGCAATCATTGTTTTACCCAGGGGTGCCCCCATTATCAAACCTACCGCCAGGGCGATGGCATTTTCCCGGGTTATCAATTGAAATATTTCATTTTTAGAAAATCCCAACACCCGAAGGGAAGAAAACTCTCGTCTACGTTCGGCAATGCTGACTGAAGTAGTATTATATAAAATGGCAAAGCCCAGTAGTCCCCCCAAAAAGACAACAAAGCTAGCGGAAGCAATTATCATCCCCATATATTCGGAAAAAGTATCCATTATATCCGCACTTGAATAAACAGACTCTATGTTGCCCATATTCTGAAAGATTCCCTTGATGTCATCGGTAGAATTAAGAACCACGCCGGAATAGATGTCCTTTTGCCCGGTCAGATATGCCAGCTGGTCCAGTGACATATATATACCGGAACCAAGATATTGATTCACTATTTCTTTTACCGGAACTGAATATGATTGGCCCCCAGTGGCATAGGATGACAGTTCCACCACATCCCCTGAACCTATCCCCATGGACTTTGCCAATCCCTGAGATATAAAGATGCCTTCCGTAGGAAGTATAACAACACCGCCCTCAATATTTTCAAATCTGTAAAGATTTGTGGTTTTAGGCAATGCTCGGGTCAATATAGGTTGTTCATGCCAGCCAAAGGCTACTTGAAATGGCTGTTCCATAAATGGTTCGATGGTTGTAATAGATGCCAGGGAACGCATGTCAACTACTACCCTGGAACTCACAGGGTTGGTAAAGGATACCGCATAATCATAACACTCCATCTCACCAAACTGTCCGTCCATGACCACATCCCATATGGTAAAAATATAAATAGCAAAAAGTATAATAGCATATGTAAGGGCCACCCCTACCGCTGCCAGGGCAAAGCGGTGCCGATTACGTAGGATACCCCTGAGCACCAACTTCCAGCTAAAAGAAATGCGATCCCATAGCTTGGGCATCCAACGCTCCAATATGAACTTTTTGCCCGGGGGCAACGAGGCGGGACGCATGGCCTCTGCAGGAGCAATGTCCAGCACACCCCAAGCCGCCATAATTCCAGTAACGCCGCAAAACAACGTGGTCAAGACGAGGCCGATAAAGACGAGTCCATAGGAGAGCTGAACTTCCAGTAAAGGAAGGTGAAAATAAGTTACCATTAAACGAGTTACAAACCCCACCATTAGGTACCCGATCCCAATCCCGCCGATAGCCCCGGCTAGCCCAAGTGCCAAAGACAGCTTTAAATAATGGCCCATCACTTCGTAGTTGCTAAAACCAGTGGCCTTCAGGATGCCAATGATGGTACGATCTGTCTGCACAAGGCGGGAAATAAGCATGTAGATTACTAGGGCGGCAATACCTAAAAACATGATGGGTACTGCCTTTGACATCCGATTCAACTGCTGGATTTCCATATCTATTAAAGCATGGCTGACTTGATCATCTCTCAATACGATATTTTTAAGACCATAGCCCTGAAAATCATCTTTAATTCCGTCTCTAATCTTCTTTTTATCCATCCCTGGCTGCAAGGAAATAATAGCGTTGTTGGCTTGACCGGGCATTGCCAATATTTCTTGCAGTAGAGACAGATTCATGAAGCCAACACCAAAGTTTAGGTTATCGGGAAGCATATTTTTAATATCCTTAATAGCATAGATATATTCCGGGCTGTCCACTATTGCTGTTATGGTTACCGGAAAAAGCTCACCCCGGATAATGAGATCGATCTTGTCTCCTACCGCCAGATCATTGGCCTCAGCAAAAGCGTTTAGGAGTGCGATGCCTCGCTCACCGTCCACGATGGGAAGCCGCCCCTCCTGCATATATAGACGATTTATATTCTGATCAGATGTGATGCTAACCAAACGTAAAGTAGGATACGGATCCCGACCTACATCAGCCCTTATATCAGTCACAATCCTTGTTTCTACTGCCTCCACTCCCTGCAATTTGCCTATATCCCTTATGGTGCTTAGAGGTACAGCGGTAAAGTCGGCAAACAGATCTGCAAATTGGTAGCGGCGGTAGTATTCATCCAGTGAGCTTTCCATATTTTGGGCAGTATTTGCCAGTGAAATTAATGTTGCGAGCCCTATGCAAATTATAATTACTACAGCCCCGTATTGAGCCTTAGCATCTAAAATGGTACGAATAAGCCTTTTATCCAGTGCCTTCATTACCAGACAATCCTTTCCGCCGGGAGCGGCTTGCTATTCTCCCTGTCCTCGACAATTTCCCCACTCCGTAGACGTACCACCCTATCTGCCATCTCGGCAATGGCGATGTTGTGGGTAATAATAATTATCGTGGTACCATAGCTAGTATTAATCTCCCTAAGCAATGCCAAAATTTGAATGCCGGTTTCGTAATCCAAGGCACCGGTGGGCTCATCGCCCAACAATAGACCGGGATTTTTAGCCACTGCCCGAGCAATAGCCACTCGCTGCTGTTCACCACCGGAAAGCTGGGATGGAAAATGATCCATCCGATCTTCAAGACCGACACTGGCAAGCATTTGGTCCGCCGGTAATGGTTTTTTCACCAACTCCGCTGCCAACTCAACATTTTCACGGGCAGTAAGAGATGACATTAAATTATATAATTGAAATATAAACCCTACTTCCCGCCGGCGATACAAAGTCAGCTCTCGGTCTCTGAATTCGGTGATATTTTTTCCTTGATAAAAAACCTTTCCTGCCGTTGGGCGATCCATCCCACCCACAATATTAAGGAGGGTTGTCTTACCGGAACCACTGGGACCCAGGATAACTATCAGCTCACCCCTATATATATCAAGGGATGTGTCCTTCAATGCCTCCACTTTGACCTCGCCCATATCGTAAGTTTTGCAGATATTTTCAAGGCTTAGTAAAACCTCCCTTGACAATATAGCCAACCTCCTTATCACATACATTTAAAATACAGACCGCCTAAATAGATCATCTTAAGGATTTGATTTATGAGGTATATGAACATAATTGATTGGTAAATACGGCTTCTGCCTTCCCCGTATACCCGGCCCCCTTGTGTTGTCCCAACTTATTTGATCTTTTTTAAATTGTATCACAATATAGCCTTAAGAGGGGTACACTACTGCGAGTTTTTGATAAATCTCCAAAAAAAACCGATGGTTCTGAGAAAAACCACCGGTTGCTTTGGCTATTGTATATTTATTTACAGCATGGATGACAATACATGAACTTTGGAAACTATCCCCTTCAAGCTGCCCTTTTCATCTACCACTGCTATGGGGAATGGAGATTTTGTTGCCATGCTCATAATATCTGTCAGCACCGTATCCGGTGATGTGGTATTCACATCCCGAATCAGTATATCCTTTATCCCCAGCCCCTCTCTGTTTGCCCTGATGGTATCGTCTATGGTTATGACACCAAGCAATTTCATCCTATCCCCCACCACATAGGCACTGGAGACATCATTGCTCCTCATGATATTTATGGCATACATCAACGAATCCCCGGGGCGAACGATACTGTTGGGCGTGATCATCACACTTTTAACAGTGACTACCTGGGTTTTGTCCGCACTGTCTATAAACTGCTTCACATAATCATCGGCGGGGTTATCGCTCATCTCCTCGGGGGTGGCCACCTGGATTATCTCGCCGTCCTTCATAATAGCCACCCTATCCCCTAATTTAAATGCTTCATTGATATCATGGGTAATAAATACAATGGTCTTATCCAGTTTCTCCTGGATGGTGAGAAGCTCAAACTGCATATCCATCCTTACCAGCGGATCCAAAGCAGAAAAGGGCTCATCCATCAATAATATCTCAGGGTCATTGGCCAGGGCCCTAGCAATGCCCACCCTTTGCTTCATGCCCCCTGAAAGGCTGGTTATGGGTTCATGCCCATGATCACCTAAACCCACCATGGAGAGCATTTCCTCTGCCTTGTCATGGCATTCCTTTTTGGGGACCCCCTTTACCTCAAGCCCATAGGCCACATTGCCTAAAACATCCCTGTGGGACATGAGCCCAAATTGCTGAAAGATCATGGAAACCTGATTTCTCCTGTAGTCATTCAGTTCCTTTTTATTAAATTTACCTATATCCTTGTCCCTGTAATAGATCTTGCCCGATGTAGGTTTGTTAAGCATATTAAAACATCTTACCAGCGTGGACTTTCCGGAACCGGATAAGCCTATGATTACAAATACCTCACCTTCCTTGATATCCAAGGTTACATCCCAGAGGGCTATTACGACTCCGGTTTTTTTGTAAATAGTATCCTTGTCTGCACCGGATTCCTTGAGTTTTATGGCCTTGGCTTTTTCCGAACCGTAGAGTTTGGAGACATTCTTGGTGCTCAGCATGATATTATTCATCGGATTTCACCTCAGTATGTTTTACCAACCCCTGGGTCAATCTGTCCAATACCACAGCTATGATTACAACTGCTATACCGGATACCAAACCCCGCCCTATCTGGATCCTCTGCACACCGATCAACACTTCCATTCCCAAGCCGCTGGCCCCAATCATGGAGGTGGTAACAACCATGGAAATGGCCATCATTAGAGTTTGGTTTACCCCGGTCATAATGGTTGGTAGGGCCTGGGGTATTTTAACTTTCACAAGGGCTTGAAGGCTTGTGGAGCCGAAGGCTAAAGCGGCTTCCACTACTTCCTTATCAATTTGCCTGATACCGTGATTTGTCAGCCGAATGATGGGTACAATGGCATAAATAGTAGTGGCAATTACTGCCGGAGGCATGCCCAAACCAAAGAACATCAACGCCGGTATGAGATATACAAATACCGGCATTGTCTGCATGGTATCCAGCAAAGGCCTGATCATTATGTCGGCCCTATCGCTGGCAGATACCAAGATCCCCAAAGGGAATCCCAGCACCAGGGAAATAATTACAGATACTATAATTATAGATAGGGTCTCATTCATCATGTCCCATAAACCCACGGCACCTATAAACATTAACAGCCCAGCATATAATATTCCTTTGTTTATTTTTCCAGATAATTTCCAACCAGCCAAAAATACCAGCAAAACTATTGCAAACCATGGTATGAAATTCAGAGCATTATAAACTACATTTACAGAGAAACTCAACAGCTGTCTGATCCCATTAAAAAAGAAATCATATTTTATACTGAAAGCCCTTACAATTTCGTCAATGGTATTCAAATCCACTGGGAGTCTGAAAGGAAAATTATATAACCAGTCCATGTTGTCCTTATCCTACTTTCCTAAGAAATTTCTCATAGTTTCTGCATCATCTGGATTTAGCCAGGCATCCAACAACTCATCGTTTTCCTTTAAGAACCATTTTGCCACTTCCACAAAATCTTCTGTCTCTGTTTCCTGCATATATGCCAAAGCCTCGGATGTCAGCTGACTAGAAGTTTGGTATTTACTCAAAAACTCAATAAAATCTTCATTATCTTCATCGGAAGCAAAATCATTGCTTACTCCCACGGTTACTCTGACCGCCGGTGGTGAACATTTGCCTTCAAGATATGTGTCTTCATCAAAGGGTTCGTCCTCCAACAGCACCATATCCAGCAAACCCATTAACCAAGTTGGTTCCCAATAATAGGCCACGACGGGTTCGCCTCTTTCATAAGCAGAGGTTATAGCCGCCGATAATGCATGGTCTGACCCCGGTCTAAAATAGACAAAGTTTTCGTCCAATCCGTAATGCTTATATTTTTTGTGCATGATTTCATCAATTTCCCAACCAGGGATTGCACCATATACCCTGCCTTTGTCCTTGTCATCATCATCGGGGAATACATGGGGATATTCTTTCAAGTCCCATACATATTTCAAATCCGGTGCGGAAGCCTCGATCCCTTTCTCAGGATCACCTTCTATTACATATCTCGGCACATAAAATCCTTGGTAGTTGTCGTCAAAGTTCACGCTTAGCTCCTTAAATTTACCTGCGGCCAAATCTTCTTCATAGGGGGCAATATTGTCAGTCCAAACCTCCATATGCACATCCACTTCACCCTTTAGGAGACCCTCATGAAGAACGGCTGTGGTACCAGGTATCTCACTCCACTTGTATCCATAGACCTCCTCGGCTATCACCCCAGCCACGGCATTGTGGAACATTATACTTTCCCATCCGGCATTGGCAAAGACTATCTGTTTGCCGCCAGCTGCTCCCCCGCAGCCCACCGCGGCTATAACCAGAAAAGAGAGCAGTATTACGGCGGTTATTATCTTTTTAGAGCTATTCAAAATGAAAGCACCATCCTTATGTTTTTTGCAACCTTGAAAATTGATACGTGACTTCCAAGAAACATCATTTTCCTGTCACAGCTATAATAAACGAGTAAAATATGTTGATTGACCCCTACAAAAAGGCTATGGGATCCCATAGCCTAATAAATAAACAGCATGATACATCTCCCTTCATACGCTTACGAGGTTAGCTGACGGGTTAGGACAAAGGGAAGCCCCTCACAAAAAGTGATTCACCCCTGGAAACTTGGTTCCCCCGTTTCTCAAAAGAGAACTCAGCGGTGCTAAATATGCAGTTTAATCCTTCTCTACAATAATATATCATATGATCCCACATTACCAAAGTACTGTGTTCTCTACTGTGGACACCTATATGTTGATACCGGACGTAAAAAGCATGACTATTTTTGCCAATATCTATTATTGTGGAGTTATCCATGATTTAGTAGCAGATTACTTGATATTTGAAAGTTATTTATTTTTTCTTGTAGATATAGTTGGTTATGTAATGTATAGAATCTAGGTATTTATTAGTTATCAGGATTCGATTTTCCTTAAGGAAACTGACAGGCTGTACTCATATAACTCAACATCATTTATTTCAGAACAAGCCAGCCGGAGATCATCTGAGATCTCCCTTGCCACTATGACTCCCCTTACGTGCTGACCCTTTTCTGCATGATTATGTTTAAGCCATGCTATGTAGCGAAGTATTTGCCCCACCGTTTTATCATATCCTCGAGAAACTTTTAGCTCTATAACCACATAGTTGTTTCGATCATCAATTGCTAATATATCTATAAAACGGTTTCCCACAGGAAATTCAACACCGCTGATTTCTTCTTCATAGTATAGGGATAAACCCGGCTCAATAAGGGAAAGGTTTTTTGCCAAAAAATTTTGAAGATCTTTTTCGTAAGCAAATTCACTTTTAATTTCGTTGTTATCATCCCCGCCCTCTTGTTCTCCCTCTTCCTCCTGCCGTATGTAGATAGGGTCGGGATCGGAATTTGGGTTATATAGCCGGAATTTTTTGCTGTCAATTTGAAAAAGCAAATCGTCATTGCCATTCGGATCAACATAATAATGTATCCGACTGGGAGCATTTATTGACATTTTTAGTAAATGTGCAGATACAGTGCCGGGCTTTACAAGCGGATAATTAGTTTTAAACCATGAATGTATCTCATCCCTTTTAATAACCTGACCTTCCTGAATATCCAAATCCACTATCATGTCCCGAAAAAGATGTTTGACAGGTTTATGATATAGAGCCAAGATAATTCCCCCTCTTCATAATAATAATAATAAGAGATAACGCCCTCATAACCCCCTTTCCCATAGTTACAATACTAAGGAGGCTCCTTGAAGATAAATTCTCTCAGCTTCCCCCAAACAACTGGTTGAACATTACTGTCTATGATTATATCAAAACCATACAAAACGCATTTGTTTACTTATTGACCCAATTTGTCTCTGATTTTAGATGGCAATCTTAGAAAGTTTAAAACTGGACACTCATTTGCGTGGTAAAAAATGGAACGTACCTTCCTCGCCGGCATATATTGTGACTAAAGGGGGTAAACATATGAAAAATTGGCTAAAAAGTTTAAAAACCAGAACACCAGAGGAAGGCTTTGATTTGGCCATTAGACTTTCCCAGAGGGGCGTTGAATTAACTCAACCATCAGAGGAAATTCGAAATGTTTTACGACCCGTGTACTCAAGAGACCCAAATAGTTTAATAGCCGCTTCACAGGTTATTGCAACAAATTTTCAAACTGTGGCCGCAGCTAATGATTATTGGAAAGGCGAGAAATGGAAATCCAAGTCGGCGGATAGGGAGTAACACCCCACCGCAATTTAACGTAGTATTTTATAGCAAAAGGGGCTGTGAATAGCCCCTTTTCTGCCTTAATAGGCATATTATTATGTAGTCTATATTCTCTAGGGTTCATCTGCTATACGTTTTCTTTTACTCTCCGATAATCTTAACCAGTACCCTCTTTTCCCTCTTCCCATCAAATTCACCATAAAATATCTGCTCCCATGTACCAAAATCCAACTTGCCCTCCGTGACCGCCACCACTACTTCCCGCCCCATAACAGAACGTTTCAAATGGGCATCGGCATTATCTTCAAATGTATTATGATCATATTGATCATAGGGCTTTTCCGGCGCAAGTTTTTCTAACCAACGCTCAAAATCCCTGTGCAGACCACTTTCATCATCGTTGATGAATACGCTGGCCGTAATATGCATGGCATTTACAAGGCAAAGACCCTCACGGATTCCGCTTTCAACAAGGGCCTCCTCCACCTGGGGTGTGATGTTGATATATGCACGGCGGGTCTTTGTGTGAAAAAACAGTTCCTTGCGATAAGATTTCATACAACATACCTCCCTGAATATTTACATAACCAAACCTGCTGATTTTCATTCTTTGTCCCTACTCTACCCCCGTCAAATGGCTAGGCTGTGTAATTCCCAAAGGCCACCTAGCAATCTCTCATATGTATCTACGAACTGCTCCAAAAATATGTTACTATTTAATTAAAAGCCTATTGTACAAGCCCCACCATTATTAATATCTATGTGAAGGGAGACAACAATGTGAATAGCACCGTTAAAGAATTTCGCGATGGCATTTTTGCCCTACGCACCCGAAGATTTGGGACAGTGGCTGAACTGATGATTGAAACACTTTTCCAATTTAATAAAGCCCGCAACCAATTTCATGACAGGTATGATGACGTGAATAACAAACGTGTAGAAATAAAGTTTTCCACAGTTATGAAGGAAAATAGTGAAAGAATAACCGCATCAAATATAATTGAACAGTGCATAAAGGCCAATGTAAGCAACAGGGCAATGAAAAGTACAGAAATAGAAACTTTTAGTTTCGATTGCAATATTCAACAAGTTAAAAGAGTGGAATTTGATGTGCTGTACTATGGTCTATTTTTCGCTGATCAAATTGCCATCTTTAAAACACGCAGCAGCGAGATACAGGAAATCCCCGGGTATTCAGATTTCCAACACAAGGGAAACGAAGGTGAGGGTCAATTCCACATCAACCAAAGAACCATGGCTTATCACTTTGATAATAAATTGATCCAGTGGCTGACATATGAGGAGCTGTACAACCTTTTCAAAAGCCCTTAGGGTAAAAACAGATTATGGGAGGATAAATTATCTAAAATTAACCCCTGCTCCTTTGAGGTCAATCGATATAGTGAAATTATATATTCATCCAGCTGGTCATACATGGCAGAAACGTCCCTTTTGCTGGAAATAATCTTATCCACCATATTTATTACTTCCTGTTGTTCCTTCTCAGATCCTATATATATAGGAAGCTGTTCTATATGGCTTCGTAATACCTTCACGGAATTGAACATATTCATAAAATAAAAGGAAGCAACACGGGAGTTTAATATTGCCATAACATATTTTACCTGCACCTCTGGGATTTCGGGAATCAAAATATTACAGCTGTTCAAGGACAGCATCTGTCTGTCATCATAGGCAAATACCAGAGCGTTACAAATAAACCTGTAAAACAACTTTTCCGGAGCACGGTATAATTCCGTCGGCGCAACTTGCTGGAATTTTGCCGGAGTAAATTTAATATATTTTTCACTTTGGATGAGCCTGAATTTTCTTATATCACTTCCTCTGAGGACAGGCTCATACCCAGGATGGCATATATCTGAAATATGGGCTGCATTGTCCCCAGTGACAATGCCCAGTGCAAACTTGGCGTTATCCTGTAAGGTAGTAACTCCGGCAGCATTTTCTATAGAATCTAAGCAGTCTTGAACAGAATCTTTTACCCTAAAATTCAATCTCTCTTCCGACATTTGACGATTGGAACTAATAGAATAACAGTCATCATCCACAAGGATTTTGGGTACACCATTTACTTTTCTTTTTGATTTTTCTACCCCGAGAATGATTGAGGGACATTGCACATCGCTGAATGCCTCACCTAGATAATGGATAAATTTGAAATTGCATTTCTCAATAAGGATACTTCTGATCTCGCGGTGGGATTTGACATTTAAAATTGTCTCAGGAAGCACAAATGCCAACACACCTTTATCGGAGAGTAGTCCCAGAGCATGTTCCGTGAACAAACTGAATGTTTCGATGCTGCGTTTTTTAGCAGTTTTTAATCTTGCCGACAACCTCTTCCTTTGATCCCGGGGTATTTCCCCACCCCAGGGTGGATTACCAATAATAATATCCACTGGCCCTACCGGCCACGAATCAAATGTATCGGCACAGACAAAGTGTGAATATAAGAAATCCAGATCTGCTATGTCAAATTTGATTGCAAAGCTTATACGTGCTAGACATATGGCTATGGGATCAATATCCTGGCCGTAAATCGTCCTGGGTGTGCTCATATATTTGCCAATATCCAATAAAAAATTGCCCGAACCACAGCAAGGGTCAAAGATTGTT
Source organism: Clostridia bacterium (assembly GCA_012519005.1). Lineage (GTDB taxonomy): Bacteria > Bacillota > DTU086 > DTU086 > DTU086 > JAAYRB01. Next base: position 674 of record JAAYRB010000036.1, on the reverse strand, counting down.
TTATTCTGAATATCTGTTAAATCCCTTAAATGTGATACTGACTTTTTAACTATGGACAGTGGCGTATAATACGCCCCTTTAGTCTTTCGTTGGCCCAAGTTGCTCAGTGAAATGTAGACAAATCCCAAGGTGTCTTCATCTTCTATGTATTTTACCTGCTCTTCAAAGACCGGCAATTCCAAATCAATTTCATCGGTCACGACACCCTTATCACCAATCAGATCATCAACCAGTTGGGTAAACCCCGGGACACAAAGCCCCCCTCCCATATACTTTGCAATCAAATTCTTACCTTGAGTCTTTATCTGCTTTTTTTGACATGCAAGTTGTAAAGCAAAGTTTGCAAGAATTGAGCGAATCATCAACGGGTTTATCAGCCCACTGTAATTCTCGATGATCCCATTCACCACATCTATATTTCCCTCATGGGAGATGTAAGTCTCATATAAGGATATTTTGTTCACCATTTTTTTGTTTCTTCGTCTATTTAAGGCCTTTGACTTACCGTCGGACAAAGTCTTCAAAACTTCTTCGATGTGGGATCTTAAAAAAAGCGGCTCCCCACCTTTTTCCTTTATAGGGGTGATCTTCCCCAGCCTGACCCAGTTTCTTCCCGTAGCGGAGGAAATTGAAAGCAGCCTACAAACCTCGGAAAGGCCTATGACAGCGCCGTC
>JAAYRB010000035.1 GCA_012519005.1 Clostridia bacterium | reverse complement strand
GATACAACTACAAGTATAACACATCTCCGCCCCCAGGAAAATACCAACCACGGGGACGGACTCTTTGGTTGGTGTTTTTGGCCGGCGTTTTTCCGCTTGGCTCAATTGTAAGGGCCTCATGGGCCCTTGGGCAATGGTCTGTTATCCCCTTTGATTTAACTGCTAAAGCTCCGAGATAAAGGGCTGTAAACTCGTTAAGGGCCGCATCAAAACTTGCTTCGCTTCGGACAGCTGCTGCGGCTGATCCTCCACATCGCCAACAGACCCTAAAGCCCATACGCTGTGTAATCTTCGCGCAAACGGGGCAACTTGAACCGCTAGAACGAATTGTCGACCGTCCCGTTTGGCTCAATCGCGGTGCCCTACCTTTACTGCCGTGACACATCCTTGTTTATTTATCATCCCCCCTGTCAATCCTATAGATATATATAAAATTTTAAGGGAGAGAGGATTTTGTGTTTAAGAAAACAATTGGTATCATAGTTATTTTGCTGGCACTATTCCCATTTTTCTATCAACCTGCCCACAGCATGGTTTATAACCCCCCCGTGGAAGACAGAATATATGGGATGTTGGAGCAGTCCGATGCTTCACCCATGGAGCTGAATGTACAGGGGTGGTGCAAGGTCAGTAATAGATTTATGAAGGTGGAGGAGTTGGAATCTCTCGCCGGTAGGATATCCAAAAAGCTGGGCGCACGGAATCCTGAATTCATTACAGAGAATGGGGAAGATTTCAGGCAAGTTAGGGGGCAGATATCCCTGGATGAGGATACTATTTTATCCATTGCCGCCCAATCACTTGTCAATTTCAGCACCCCAAGCAGGAGGGAGGAGACTTACCTCACTGCCAGTATTGTTCACCGGGCGGTGCCGGATAACAGGAAATACTGGTCCAAGGTTATGCGGGCATCTCTGGCTTCCGCCGGGGGTGAAAGGCCCCAGGTTCTAACCAATTTAACAGGGACTCTTCCGGGACGGCTGTCCTTGGATGATAAGAACAGAATAGCTGAAAGCCTATTCGAGGGAATGGGTGTTCAGGAAATTCAAGGAATCAAAGAGGAGGGACTTTTCAGCCTCACAGGCTTTACCCCCCGGATCCGTGAAAATTTAAAAATAGGTAACAAAAAAGTCAATCTTAATATCGCCCTCAGATATCATAGCAGCGATGGACGGACATATATTTATATAGGTTCCCCGTTGTTGGTAGGGGAATACTAGACCCGATCCCAGCATAAATCCGCATTTGAAGGGAAAAGCTCGCTGATGGCGAATTCTATACTAGTATGATCATAGAGATACGGGGAGGAAAACCATTGTGGGTATGGCTTTAATTACCGGAGGTTCACCCTTAAGGGGCTCTGTACGTGTAAGCAGTGCAAAAAATGCCGTATTGCCGGCTATGGCGGCGGCACTTCTGGCCCCAGGTGAGAGTATTTTAAGAGAAATTCCCCAGCTCGCCGACGTGAAAACCATGTGTGAGCTGTTAAATAAATTGGGGTCACGGGTACATATGGATGGGGATACACTACGTGTGGATTCATCCTCTGTAAGCATATCCGAGGCGCCCTACGAATTTATGAGAAAAATGAGGGCTTCCATCTTGATGATGGGGCCCCTGGATGCCCGTCTGGGCCATGCAAAGCTGTCCATGCCTGGTGGATGTGCCATCGGTTCCAGGCCCATCGACCTCCATTTAAAAGGCCTAGCGGCCATGGGGGCGGAGATCAGTAAGGATCACGGCTGGATAACTGTGGAGGCGGATCGCCTCCGAGGAGCGAGGATTTATCTTGATTTCCCCAGCGTGGGGGCAACGGAAAATATTATGATGGCGGCTGCCCTGGCAGAGGGGACTTCAATAATCGAGAACGCCGCAGAGGAGCCGGAAATTGTTGATCTAGCGAATTTTCTGAACAATATGGGAAGCAAGATTAAGGGTGCGGGGACCAATATCATCCGCATCGAAGGTGTAGAGGAGCTGAAACCAGCTCAGCATATTGCCATTCCTGACCGGATTGAAGCCGGTACTTACATGGTGGCGGCGGCGGTCTGCGGCGGGGATGTAATGGTATAAAATGTTATCTGCGATCACCTGAAGCCCGTGATGGCAAAATTGCGGGAGGCCGGAGTGACTATAATCGAAGAGAACTCCGGGGTGAGAGTGATCAGCAGTTCCCCCATCAATCCCATTGATGTAAAGACTCTACCCTACCCCGGCTTTCCCACCGACATGCAGGCACAGATGATGGCCATGCTTACCACGGCCAAAGGTACCAGCATTATCACGGAGACCGTTTTTGAAAATCGTTTCATGCATGTGAATGAATTAAAAAGAATGGGCGCGGACATCACCATCGAAGGCCACAGCGCTGTGGTCAAAGGTGTTCCGGAGCTTTCCGGTGCCCAGGTGAGGACCACGGATTTGAGGGCCGGAGCAGCATTGATAATTGCAGCTTTGATGGCCAAGGGCACCACAGAGATCACGGGATTGAGCCATATTGATCGGGGATACGAAAATGTTGTGGCAAAATTACAATCCCTTGGAGCCAAAATAGAACGCAAATAGCCGCCCCCCAACCAGAGGGACGGTCTCTTTGGTTGGTCTTTTACACGGCAATGTTACATTTCACTCATTTGCTGCCCTTCGGAATATGGAATAAGGATGGCGATTTATGCCCAATGAGAATTGGAGCCCGGACAATTAAAACTGGTTTGGCGGTCACCCTGACCATACTTTTGGTCAATGCCTTGGAGTCAAAGATCAACAATGTCGGTTACAATATCGCTGGGATGGCGGCCGTTACAGCAATAATAGGGATGAAACCATCCATCAAGGGCAGCCTTGAAACCTTTAAAAACAGGGCCATAGCAACATTTATTGGTTCCCTGATTGCATTTATATTGGCACTTACCCTGGGGTTAAATGCCCTGTGTTTAGGGTTGGGAAGCATTGCGATTATCCTGATATGTCTAAAATTAGGATTGAACGAAAGTATAAGGTTCGCCTTAGTGACTTTAGCGGCGGTGGGCACCAACCATGACGATTTTAGGACTTTGGAGGTTATCTATAGAGTTTCAGGGATGTTGGTGGGGCTATCTGTGTCCACGGGCCTGAATATTATTTTCATGCCGCCGGATCATACTGGGGATTTAAAGGTAAAAATTAACGACTTGCGGGTAAAATTTGAGGATTTGTATGAAAGCTCCATCAATGATATTATTAGAAAGGAAAAAGTGGAAAAAGAGATCATCAAGGATGAGAGACAGGCCATTAGAGATGAGTTGGATGAAGCAAGGGATGTTTACTCACTGCTCATCGAGGATGTTTTACCTAAAGATAAAAAAATGCTGAGAAAATACCGACGCTCTATCAACGCCATCCAGTCAAACCTAGATAGATTGATGGCGCTTCATAGGAGTGTTGTTTTTATGCCCGGCGGCTCCAAATATACTGTGCTGCGCCAGGAGCTGTACGATTATTTGGAATACCTGCTGGCCTTGCACAGACAAGTCTACGGATACATAGCTCTAAATGAGGATTATACAGAAGTGAAGAAAGTCGTAGATGCCGAAAAAATACGAAAAAAAATAGTCCGCCTGATAAAAACAAGCGACAAAGAGGACGACTTTGAATTTTATAATGTGTACTTCGAGGCCGCCAGGATAAATGAAAAACTGGAACAACTAAAAAGCGAATTTGATCTACATGGTGTATCTCCAACCAGGGGGACGGACTCTTTGGTTGGTATTTCCACATCAAGCCACCCCTTTAGAAACAACTTCTGAACACCGAGAAATTTTGCGGACAACACCCACCGCCTGTTTTTTTCTCAAACGCCTTGCCATTCACCAATTCCTG
>JAAYRB010000034.1 GCA_012519005.1 Clostridia bacterium | reverse complement strand
ACTGATATGATCATCACCCAGAGGGGCTATCAGGCCAATGCCAGGACCATCTCCACTTCCGATGAGATGCTGCAGGAACTGGTGAATCTGAAGCGTTAATAATTTTGTTGATGAGGAGTTTTGGAGGAAGAGATGATCAGAGTAAATGCCCTCAGCGGCAAGGAGATCACCATCAATGCCGAGCTTATTGAAACGGTGGAGAATATGCCGGAGACCTTGATCACCTTGATCAATGGAAAGAAACTGCTGGTCAGGGAATCCCAGGAAGAAATAACGGAACTTGTACTGGAATACCGGCGGCTGGCTTATACGCCCGCCGGTGTTCCGGATGGTTTTGAGGTGAGATGATGGCAAATAGATTCGATTTGATGACAATTACAGGCTTATTGGCAGGGGCGGCAGTGGTATTGATTGCCATCCTAACCAGCAGCGGCCTGGGCTTATTTATCAGTGTTCCATCCGTATTGATCACTGTCTGCGGCTCATTTTTTTCCGTGGTGATTCAGTATGATTTTAGCCATGTGAAGGGGGTCCTGGTGGTGGCTAGGAAGGCTTTCACCGCCAAGCCTCCTCGGCCGGAGGAGATAATTTCCACCTTCTCAGAGCTGGCAAAGAAGGCCCGGAAGGAGGGGCTGCTGGCTCTAGAGGAGGATGCAGAATTGGTGGATGATGCCCTATTTACCAAAGGCCTACAGTTGATGGTGGACGCCATTGATCCTGATACCATTAGGGATATCATTGAAATTGAGATCCAGAGCATGGTGGAGAGACATGAGCAGGGGCAGAGTATATTCCGCACCTGGGCGGCCCTGGCCCCGGCCTTCGGAATGATCGGAACTTTGGTGGGTTTGATCCAGATGCTGGCTCGTTTGGATGACCCCAGCGCCCTAGGGCCGGGAATGTCAGTAGCCCTACTAACCACATTCTATGGGGCACTGCTGGCAAACTTAGTACTAAATCCCATTGCAGGCAAGCTGGCCCTGAGGAGTGATGAGGAACTGTTGGTAAAAACCATTATCCTTGAAGGAGTTATAGCTATCCAGTCGGGCCTGAACCCAAGGATTCTGGAGGAGAAATTGAGGGCATATATCCCCGATGATAATGATTTGAGTGCAGGGGAAGGGGCCGAGGTGGCTTTTGATGAAACAGCGCTGTAGAATAAAAAAAGATATTGATCAAGATGCGTGGCTGCTCACTTACTCTGATTTGGTCACCCTGATTTTGGTTTTTTTCATTTTACTTTATTCTTTTTCTCAGATTGATGTGGCGAAATTTCAGAGTTTTATTACATCCTTCCAGGGAACCGGCATCCTAGACCACAGCTTCAGCCCCTTAGATGAGGAACATCCCGATGATGTCAGCAGGGATCAGCTGATGGAGCAGGTGGTGGAGGAAATTGGTGAAAGAGGGGCAGAGCTGGCCAGAATGTATGAGATGACCACCCAGTACCTTCAGGAGCAGGGCCTGTCTGATCAGGTGGATGTCATACATACCGAGGGGGGCATTGCCCTGGATATAAAGGAGAGGATTCTCTTTGATTCCGGGAAGGCGATACTGAAGCCCGAGGCCCGGGAGCTGCTGGACAGGCTCAAAGGTCTGTTCATGAAAATACCCAATCAGATCTGTGTTGAAGGTCACACGGATGATCGCTCCATCAATACCCTTCAATATCCCACCAACTGGGAACTGTCTGCAGATAGGGCAGTGAAAGTGGTGAGGTATTTGACTGAAGTCCAGGGTCTAGACCCCGGCAAATTTGTTGCCATGGGGTACGGTCAATATACGCCGGTGGCACCCAATGACTCCCATGAAAATCAGGCTCAAAACAGGAGAGTGGTCATGTTAATTGTCGCAACACAAAATAATGCCGTGGAGGTGCAGGAGTAGATGCCGTCCCAAGAAAATCAAGAACAACAGGAGAAGACAAGAAGATTTGGTAGAAAGTGGTTTATCCTAGCCTTGGCAGCGTTCTTAGCCGTTGGTATGGCGGGAGGTTGGTATTTGTTTTCCACGTTTTCCAATAGTAGGGGATATGAAGCCGCACTTCCCTCCCCTTCAGTGGAGAAGACGCATCAGGTGACCTTGGAAACTTTCACGGTGAATCTTGGGGATATGGGTTTTCGCCGCTATGTACGTACGGATATCACGCTGGAGTGTTTTACCAAGGGTACATTGAAAGAAATAGATCAAAAGGAATATCAGATCAGGGATCAGGTGATAACATTTTTAAATCAAAAAAAGGTGGCAGATTTTGATTCCAAAGAAAAATTCGAACGGATCAGAATCGAACTCTTGGAAACCATCAACGGTATCCTTTCACCGGAAAATCAGGTGAGGGCAATTTACTTTAACACCTTTATTATTCAATAATGGGGGATTTTTATGAATATCGGTAGGATGTCGGAGGAAGATTTGAAATCTATGCTCCGGGGGATCGTTGAGGAAAAAAAAGAGGTGAAGGCCCGAAGGGTGGAATTTCCAGAGCTGGAACCCCAGAAGCTGCCCGGGGGAGAGGCCGGGATTGACTTGCTCAAAGATATTGTTGTAGATATATTGGTGGAATTAGGACATTGCGAGCTGAAGGTCAGTGAAATCCTGAATTTGGATACAGGCTCCGTGGTGGAATTAAACAAGCTGGCCGGGGAAGAGGTGGAGGTCTATGTCAATGCCCAGCCCTTCGCGAAAGCTGAAGTGGTGGTAATCAACGAATCCTTTGGGATCAGGATCAATTCCTTTTTTGAAGACATGGAGGAGCAGTGATGGATAAGTACCTTATGGGGGCGATTCTGCGGCTCTTGATTTTACTGCCTCTGGTACTGGGACTGGCGTATCTAGTGATTAGATTTGGTCTGAGGGGTTTTGGGTATTCATATGCCGGTCAAAGCAGTTTTGGCATGAGTGTTATTGACAGGCTACCCTTGGGCCCAAAGAGCAGCCTAGTGGTTGTCAGAGTAGCCGGTAATTATTTCCTCATGTCTTGCAATGAGGGTAAAGTGGAATTGCTACGGGAACTGGATAGCTATCCTGAGGTGGAGCTGGGGGAAGAACATTATTCTTCCTATGATAAGGATATTTTCACCGCAATCAAGGATGGGATACGCCGCTTACGTTCCCGTGGGGAGGGCTGAAAGAGATGACCAGGAAAGGTAAGACAATCATCCTGATGTTAGGATTTATTTTTTTATTATTTTTTCCCAGTAAGGTGTTGGCCCAACCCCTTCCCGTGCCGGACATAAATTTACAGATTGGGCAGTCAGAAAATCCCGAAGAAGTGGTGGGTACCCTACAGTTTTTAGTACTGCTTACGGTTTTGGCTTTGGTGCCGGCATTTCTGGTGATGATGACGTCCTTTACAAGGATCGTCGTGGTTTTGTCCTTTGTGCGTAATGGGATTGCTACCCAACAAACACCGCCGAATCAGATTCTAATAGGTCTGGCGATCTTTCTTACTTTTTTCACCATGGCACCGGTATTTCAGGATATTAAGACTGAGGCACTGGATCCTTATTTAGATGGGACCATAACTCAGGAACAGGCTATTCAAGAAGGATCCGTACCCTTGAAGGAATTTATGTTCAAGCAGACCAGGGATAAGGATTTAGCTCTATTTGTCAGGATGTCCCAGATGGACAGACCTGCCAATAGGGATGAAGTGTCCATGGGGGTTCTCACACCGGCCTTCGTGATAAGTGAGCTAAAAACGGCTTTTCAAATGGGATTTCTGATCTTTGTACCTTTTTTGATTATTGATATGGTGGTGGCCAGTACCCTCATGTCCATGGGTATGTTCATGGTGCCGCCCATAATGATTTCTTTGCCCTTTAAGATACTGCTCTTTGTACTGGTGGACGGCTGGTATCTGGTTGTGAAATCCCTGTTGGAGAGTTTCTAATAGTTGAGTTAAAGGAGTGACCGCGCATGACCCAGGAATACATTATCCATTTGGCCCGGGAGGCCATGACAGTGGCTTTGATGTTGGCGGGGCCGCCGCTGGCCTTTGGACTCATAGTGGGTCTGGCGGTAAGCATTCTCCAGGCCACCACCCAAATCCAAGAACAGACCCTGACTTTTATACCTAAGATTGTGGCGGTTTTTCTGGCAATACTTATTTTCGGATCCTGGATGCTCGGCTCCATTGTGCATTTTACGGAGAATCTTTTTTCCAGCTTGCCCACAATCATAAGATAGTATTTTATTTTGGATAGGTGATGGTATGCCCGGTTGGGTGGAATTGCAGAGTTATTTATTGATCTTGGTGCGGATCGCTTCTTTCATGGTGACGGCACCGGTTTTTTCCATACGGACTACACCCACATACTTAAAAATAGGTCTAAGTACCATAATTGCCTTTTTGCTTTTCCCCGTTGTGGGACAAGGGCAGCTGATCCCCCAAGGGATGGGGAATTTTATTTATATGGTAATCCTGGAAGTGGTGGTGGGGCTTGCACTGGGTTTTGCCGCCGCTCTAGCCTTTACCGCCATCAGAGTGGCGGGGGAGCTGATCGACTTGCATGTGGGATTTTCCATGGCAAGCCTTTTGGACCCACATACGGGAAGCGGTACAACTCTGGTGGGAAGATTCCTATATATTCTAGCTATATTGTTGTTCCTGGCATTGGATGGTCATCACAGCTTACTGCTGGCCCTGGGGGGGAGCTTTGATCTCATACCCTTGGGTGGTGCGGTCTTAAATAAAGAGATTGCCACGGAGGTAATTTCATTTTTCACATCCATGTTTTTGCTGGGATTTAAAATAGCGGCACCCTTCATGGCTGTTGTCATCCTCACGGATATTTCTTTGAGCTTGGTGAGCAGGACGGTCCCCCAGATAAATGTTTTTATCATGGGTTTTCCCCTGAAGGCGGGCCTGGGAATATTTGTATTGATAATCATTATGCCCCTATTCCTGGCTGCTGTAAATGGGATAATATCGCAGATGGAACAGGATCTAATGATTATTATAAGGGGTTTTATGTAATGGATGAAAATCTTTTAAGAATCGATCTGCAGCTTTTTGCAGAGGAGGAGAAAACTGAAGAAGCCACCCCCCATCGATTGAGGGAAGTGCGGAAGGAAGGGCAGGTTGCCAGGAGCAACGACCTCAATGCCGTGATGAATCTTCTGGCGGTTTTTCTATTGATCATGTTCCTTGACGGTTATTTCACAGACAGCATCTGCCTCTTTGTACAGACGGCCCTTTCCCAGGGTATTCATAGAATGATTACCCAGACGGAGATACAATATATATTTTTGGACTCATCGATTTTTATGTTTAAGTTTTTAGCACCGATTTTTGCCGCCGGGCTGTTTGCCGGCTTGACTGCTAATTTGGGACAGGTGGGATTCACAGTCTCGACAAAGGTATTGGAGCCTAAACTGAGCAACCTCAACCCCATACAGGGTTTCAAGAGAATATTTTCCAAGCGGGCTCTGGTAGAGCTGGCGAAGGCCCTGCTAAAAGTGGTGGTTGTAGGCTGGGTAGCCTTTTCTCTGGCCAGGAATAATTTTACCGAACTCCTAAATGTTATGAATCTTAGTCAATGGCAGATACTGGGGGTTGTTTCCAAGATTGTTTTCAAGGTGGCCACCGGTGCCATTGGGGTATTCTTTGTAATCGCCGTCTTGGACTATATCTTTCAGCGGTATGATTTTAAAAAGCGTGTAAGAATGACAAAAAAGGAAGTCAAGGATGAATTTAAACAGACAGAAGGGGATCCCCTGGTCCGGGCAAAGATCAGGGAGAGTCAAAGGCAGCTGGCCCAGAGAAGGATGATGCACAGTGTTCCTGAAGCCACGGTAGTAATTACCAACCCCACCCATCTAGCCATAGCCCTCAGGTATGAGGTGGATGATGAGGAAGGTGCCCCCATGGTATTGGCCAAGGGTGCGGGCTATATTGCAGAGAAAATTATTGAGATTGCAAAGGGGAATGACATCCCCGTCATCGAGGACAAACCGGTGACTCAGTTGATTTACAAACATGTGGAGATAAATGAGGAAATTCCCCCGGAGCTGTATAAAGCCGTGGCGGAGATATTAGCAATGGTTTATCGTTTACGCAGATAGATAATCTGGAAGGGAGGGGAACGGATTGCCTACTTCAATATTTGCGGCCTTTCGAAGGGCAGCTAAGTACAATGAATTGATAGTTGCAGTCATGGTATTGGCAATAGTGCTGATCATAGTGACACCTGTAAGGCCTGGACTTTTAGATATTTTATTGACCATCAGCATTGCCATCAGTATGGTGATTTTGCTCACAACCATGTTCACCACCCATACACTGCAGTTTTCCGTCTTTCCCTCTCTACTTTTGGTGGTTACGCTTTACCGCCTGTCCTTGAATATTGCTTCCACAAGGCTGATTCTAGGTGAGGCATCGGCAGGTAAGATAATTTCCGCTTTTGGGGATTTTGTTGTGGGCGGCAATTATGTTGTGGGGATGATAATTTTTATCATTATCACCGTGGTGCAGTTCGTGGTCATCACCAGCGGAGCCAGCAGGGTGGCGGAGGTGGCGGCAAGGTTCACCTTGGATGCCATGCCCGGAAAACAGATGAGTGTGGATGCGGATCTCAATGCCGGGATCATCACGGAGCAGGAGGCTAAGATCAGACGGGAAGAACTCCAACAGGAAGCGGATTTCTTTGGGGCCATGGATGGTGCCAGCAAATTTGTCAAGGGTGACGCCATTGCAGGTATCATCATCACCCTGATCAATATTTTCGGCGGTTTTGTTATCGGTATCTGGCAGTTGGATATGAGCCTCAGCGATGCACTTCAGACTTACACCATTCTTTCCGTGGGCGATGGTCTAGTGGCTCAGATACCCGCCCTATTGGTGTCCACAGGAACGGGTATTCTTGTCACCAGGGCTGGCACCGGGGAGAGCCTGGGCAAGGATGTTGTATCACAGCTCACAGGTTTCCCTAAGGTCGTGGCCCTGGCCAGTGCCTCACTTTTTTTGGTGGGGTTGGTCCCGGGGATACCCACAATGCCTTTTTTGATACTGTCAATAGTAACTGGTACCCTGGCATATTTTCTGTTTAAACAGGTGGGATATCTGGCCCAGGAAGAAGAACGAGCAAAAATCATGGAGAGAAAATCCAAGGAACGCAAGCCGGAGGATGTTCTGTCCATGATTTCCTTGGACCCCTTGGAGATTGAAATAGGTTATAATCTTGTTTCCCTGACAGATGGGGAACAAGGAGGGGATCTCCTGGATCGTCTAGCCGAGGTGAGGAGAAGATGTGCTTCGGAATTGGGCATCTATGTGCGTCCCATACGTATCCGGGATAATCTGGAAATTGATCGCAATTCCTATGTATTTAAGATCCGGGGCGTGGAAATCGAGAAGGGGGAAATTATTCCCGATAGATATATGGCCATGAACCCCATGGAGCATGATTTCCCGGTGGACGGTATTGCCACCACCGAGCCCACCTTCGGCCTACCTGCCTGGTGGATTACCGAAGAAAATAAAGAGGAGCTGGAATTCAAGGGTTTCACTGTGGTGGACGCCGCTACGGTTTTGGTGACACAGCTGACCGAATTTATAAAGAAACATGCCCATGAGCTCTTGGGCCGACAGGAAACTAAGGAGCTGGTGGAGACGGTGAAGGAGAACAACCCCGCCGTGGTAGAGGAGCTGATTCCCGATCTGCTTTCCTATGGGCAGGTGCAGAAGGTATTACAGAATCTTCTTAGGGAACAAATTCCCATTAAGGATTTGGTCACTATTCTCGAAGCACTGGCGGATAATGCCCCTGCAACCCAGGATATTGATTTTCTCACGGAAAGCGTACGTCAGGCATTTTTTAGGATCATAAGCAATAAATTCAGCGTTGATGGGAAGCTGAAAGTGATTGTTTTGGATACGGGGGTGGAGGATTTGGTGGGGGGATCCCTACAAAAAACCCAGCAGGGTGCCTACCCTGCCATGGATCCAGCTGTGGCGGAAAAACTTCTGCATGTGGTGGGCGATCATGCACAGGGGTTTTTGGAGAGGGGGGAGCAGCCGGTGGTGCTGTGTTCCCCCAAGATACGCCTCCCATTCAAACGTTTTTTGGAGAGGTTTTTACCCCAGGTGGCGGTGGTTTCTTTCAACGAATTGGCACCGGAATTGGAAATTGAGGCTGCGGGGACGGTGAGTTTAGATGAAAATTAAGAGATATCTTGTGAAAAACATGCCCGAGGCATATGAACGCATCAAAAAGGATTTGGGCAGTGATGCCATCATTATCAGCAGCAGAAAGGTGAGGACCGGGGGCTTTTTTGGGCTGTTTGGTACCAAGATGATCGAGGTAACGGCGGCATTGGAAAGGGAGCAGGAAAAACCCTCGGTGGATGCTATCGATGGAGGCTCCCAGGTGGGGGAAGAATTGGCCCATATGAAGTCAATGTTGAAGAAGATTGTACATAATTTCGATTCGGAGCCCGGTTCCAATGATGTGCTCCGTCAAGCCCTGGAAAATGTGGAAATCAACTCCCAGTTGATAGATAAAATGCTGGAGGGAATTGACGGTAACAGCGAGGATTTTGAAGATGGGCATGTTGTATGGGAAGTCCTGCTTACAAGGCTGGCAAACAAACTAGATATCGAAAGACATACGCCGGAGAACAATGTTTACGCTTTTGTGGGACCCACCGGGGTGGGGAAAACCACTACTTTAGCAAAGCTTGCAGCCCATTATGCCTTTTCCCATGGAAAATCCCTGGGGTTGATCACCATAGATACTTATAGAATTGGGGCGGTGGAACAGCTGAAGATTTATGCGGATATCCTGGGTTCGGAAGTGGATGTAGTGATGACCCCGGATCAGCTAAAACAGGCTGTGGACAGGCATAGGGATAAGGATCTAATTCTTATCGATACCGCCGGTAGGCCGGCGGCCAGCCAGATGAGCCTCTCGGAGATACGTACATTTTTGGAAGTGGTGGAACCCCTAGAGGTCTACCTGGTCTTGAGCTGCACAACAAAGGATAGGGATTTGGAGTATATTGCGGAGGCTTACAAAACTTTGAATTACACCCAATTGATCTTCACCAAAACAGATGAAACAAACAGCCTTGGCTCCATTGTCAATATTGCACAGAGTGTGAAAAAGCCTGTGGCTTATGTAACCAACGGGCAGGGGGTTCCCGATGATATAGTGCCGGCGGAGCCCAACAAACTGGCCCGGTTGATATTAAGGGAAGTGAAATGATGGAGGATCAGGCGGCCAGATTGCGTGAAAAGGCCCGGGAAAGAAGGAAGGCTTCTGCTGCTAGGGTTATAACCGTAACCGGGGGCAAAGGCGGCGTGGGGAAAACCAACTTCACAACGAATCTTGGGGTTTGCCTTGCCGGTATGGGTAAGAGAGTGATACTTTTGGATGCTGATCTGGGGATGGCAAATATAGATGTTTTGATGGGCCTTACATCCATGTACTCCCTCTATGATGTACTGGAAGGGGACAAGGACCTAAGCGAGATAATAGTGACATGCCCCAATGGAGTGAAGCTCATCCCCGGAGGATCGGGATTCAATCAGCTGGCCTATATGAATCAGTTGGAGAAAAAGAAAATTGAGGAAAGTCTGAGCCAAGTTACAGCACAGCATGATTTTGTCCTGATAGATACCGCGGCAGGGCTGTCCCGCGATGTTTTGGCTTTCATCGCCGCCTCCAACGAAGTGATCGTGGTAATCACACCGGAACCGACATCTATAACAGATGCCTACGGTATGATAAAGGCAGTTTCCCGCTTCCGGCTCAATCATAATATACATATTTTGATCAATATGGCCGTCAGCAGCTCGGAGGCGGGAGAAACAGCAGATAAAATTACCAATGTGGCCAGGGCTTTTTTGGAAACGGAGGTAAATCTATTGGGTTATATACAGAGAGATGATTCTGTTGTCAAGGCTGTAAAAAGACAGACACCCTTTTTGCTCCTGTATCCCAACTCCAGGGCTTCCCGTCAACTGACCAAAGCAGCAGACAATTTGGTGAAGGGGAAAGGCTTGCGGGAAATACCAAAAAGCGGTTTTGTTTCCAGAATAATGAGATATTTCGCCTGAAGTCTAGGGAAGGGGGGAAGGGCCTTGATAAATTACAGCAGTATTTTGAAAATCAACTCTAAAATGGATATTCAAGTACATGGCTTGAGCTTCAATTTAAAGACCATGATTCAGGAAGTAACCAGTGAACATATAGCCATACATGTACCATCATACAGGGGAAGGGAAAGGAAATTAAATCCCGGGGATTATGTTACAGCCCGGGTGTTCAGCAAAGATGCCCAATATGTATTTAAGAGTACTGTGTTGGGACAGCGGGAAGAGAAGGTTATTTTATATTTGCTCTCCCTTCCATCCCATATTGAAAGAATCCAAATGAGGGATTTTGTAAGGGTAAAGGTGCAAATGCCCGCTGAGTACCGGCTCTTAAAAAGCAAGGAAGATACGGATGGATCATATAAGAAATGTTTCACAGTTGATATGAGCGGTGGGGGCCTGCAAATAGTGGTGCCGGAATTGGTGGAAACCGGTGCCCTCATGGCTTTGAGGTTTACCATACAGGATTCCAAAGATGAGGATGTCTTGATTAAAACTTTTGCAAGGGTCAAGCGTAGGGACACTGCGATTTCCAAATCAGGAAGATATGTCCTGGGTATTTCCTTTGAAGATATAGATGAGAGGGACAGGGATCAGATAATCGCTTTTGTCTATAAAAAGATTTTGGAAGAACGTCTGCTAGAGGTGGAAAGATGAATGAATGCCCAAAATAGGGAAATGCTCTGGCAATCTTATTTGCAGGGCGATCAGGAGGCTTATTCCCTCCTTGTAGAATCATATTTGCCCCTGGTGAAATACATCGTGGGAAGATTGGATTTCAAGCTCCCAAATCATATGGGTCAGGAGGATCTTGTAAGCCACGGTGTCTTTGGCCTCATGGATGCCATGGAAAGATATGATCCCGGCAGAGGTGCAAAGTTTGAAACATATGCATCCCTAAGGATCCGCGGTGCCGTGGTGGACGCATTGAGGCAGGAGCAATGGGCACCCCGTTCGGTGATGGACAGGCTTAAGGATTATCAGGGGATAGTAAAGGATCTTGAGGACCGGGGTCAAGCCCATGTATCCCAGAAGGAGATAGCAGAAAAGATGGGGTTGAGCCTCCAGCAGTTCAGCAGCTTTTTAGCTGAAATAAACAGGATATCCAAGTCATCCCTGGAGGAGTTTCTACAGGGTGATGACATGACTGATATTTCCATTGGGGGTGCCGTGGAGGACATAAAAAGCCCCAATCCCTTGGAGGAAATTCTGGATGAGGAGTTTCGCCGGCATTTAAAAAAAGCCGTGGATGGACTTTTGGAAAGGGATAGGCTGGTTATTTCACTATACTATTATGAGGAACTTACGCTGAAGGAAATAGGGGAGGTACTGGGAGTGTCTGAATCCAGGGTCAGTCAACTGCATGCCAGGGCCATTTCCCGGCTCCAGATGGAATTGGAGAAATATATGTCTTTCGAAGAGGATGGGGGTGAGTGAATGGCATACCTGTTTATAGTATTGGGACTGATTCTAGTTATTTTTACTTTTAAATATGCTTGGCGGCAGGCCCTAGGCAGGGAGATGGCCCAGGGCCAGCAAAAGGCAGTGAAGGAAATTCGTGATCGTCTAGATATATTGGAAAGAGAACAGGCAGCATTGAATAATCGGCTGTCAGACTCCACCCCCCAAGAATATGGGAAATCTTCGCAAGAACAATTGAGCGTTTTAAGTGAGATTTTGTTGAATTTTGAGAGGAAATTGGATAACCTTGGAGAACAGGAAGTAAAATCCAAGACTTTTGAAAATGGTGATTTCTCATCCCATTTCAAGGATGCAGAGAAAAGAAACCTATTCAACGACATTAAGAGGGCCTATGCCTCGGGGAAAAGTATCACCGAAATTGCCCAAGAGTTTGAAAAAGGAAAGGGGGAAATAGAATTAATTCTCAACTTGCAAAAATAAAAACATTTTTACGAGTCCATGCCTCATTTCTTTGCGGTTTGGGGGTGGGGCTGCTTTTCACAGGGATAATTCTAGCAGTCCCCCAAGATGATTTATCTAAAACGGAAATTGAGGGAAGGGCCAGGGAATTGGGTATGGTCTACGAGGATGAGATCCTGGTTTTTGATGACAAGGGTGAAGGCAATGAAGCCCCCGATGATGGGGAGCCTAACCCGGAAATTTCCCGGGAAGAGGGACAGGGGGAGGAGGCAGCCACGTTGGTGGTGTACCCGGGAAGCACCCTCAATAAGGTGGCGGGGGATCTTGAAAAAAATGGGATCATCGATGACAGAGATCTGTTTATTGAGTTGGCAAAAAAGCTTGGAATGAGCGGCAGGATCCGAACCGGGACCTACAGGCTAAAAACCAATGAGGATTTGTACACCGTGATTCGAACAATAACGGAGAAAAAGGCAGGTGAGGATGAATGATTCGAGGTCTTTATACGTCTACTTCCGGTATGTTGACTCAACAGTTAAATATGGATGTGATTTCCAATAACCTCTCCAATGTGGAGACCAACGGTTATAAAAAGGATACGGGGGTTATGAGCCCCTTCCATAGGGAGCTGCTGTATCATCTGGATTCAACAAATATTTTGCAGAGTCGGCTCATTGGGGAGAGTGCCCATGGAGTGCAGTTGTCCCAAGTGATCACATCCTATGGGCAGGGTAATATTTACCAAACAGGGAATCCCCTGGATGCGGCCATTGATGGGGATGGATTTTTTGTTGTGCAAGATGGGGAGGAAATCAAGCTTACACGAAATGGTTCTTTTAAAATAGATAGTGAGGACTACCTGGTAACAGGAGAAGGATATAGGGTGTTGGGACATGGGGGCTTTATAATTATCGAAGATGAGGACTTTACCATAACCGGCGAAGGGGTTTTATTTGAAGGGGATATGGAGGTGGACACCCTATTATTGATAGATTTTGAAAACAAGGACAATCTGGACAAGGATGGCCATACTCTATTTTCTGCTCCCCAGGATTTGATTCCCGTCCAGCCCCAATTCAACATAAAGCAGGGATATCTGGAACGCTCCAATGTAAATACCGCCCAAGAAATTGCGGATCTCATTACCACATCAAAAATTTACGGAGCTAACCAAAGGATGGTGCAATCCTATGACCAGATTCTAGCCCAGGCGGTGAGGGAGATTGGAAATCTTAAATAGTGGGGGTGTGACAGATGCTGACTTCTTTGAATAATGCTGTTTCTGGAGTCAGGGCCCAGATGCTTCGAATGGACACATTGGGAAACAATATTGCCAATGTGAATACGGAAGCTTACAAGAAAAATAGAACAAATTTTAAAGATATATTTTACCGTCAAACACAGGGACCGGGTCTCCCGGTGGGGGAAAATGTTATGACAGGAAGCGGTGTGGTAGTATCTGGGACGGAAAAGCTCTTCATGCAGGGGTCCATACTTTCCACGGACAGGGGGCTGGATTTTGCGATTGAAGGGCCGGGGTTCTTTGGTTTGGACCTTCCCGATGGGTCTGTGGGCTACACCAGGAATGGTAATTTTAATTTAGATGGGGAAGGCTTTCTGGTCAATCAAGATGGGTTGAGGATTTATCCATATATTCAGCTGCCCCCGGAGGCTGGTACACCAAAGGTGGACAGAGAGGGAAGAATCAATATTGAGGGTGAAGGGGAATTCTGGGATGATCCAGATATTATCGAACTTTTTCATGTGCCCAACCCTTCTGGCATGGAGGCGGTAGGTGAAGGAGTTTTTGTGGAAACCGAGGCCAGCGGCTTTGTTTCCCTGGGATTCCCGGGGGAAGAGGGCTTGGGGTATATCAAGCAGGGCAGCCTAGAGCAATCCAATGTGGATCTGGGAGAAGAAATGGTGGAGATGATCTTGGCACAGAGGTCCTTTCAACTGAATACACAGACCATTCGTACTGCCGATGAGATGTGGGAACTGGCAAACAACTTACGCAGGGCATGATTTTTTAATTTGTTTGGAGGAAATTAAATGACCATACAGGAACCGGAGGTTGAAATTCGGGAATATAAGGTTGGAATTGCTCAGTGGGATGTGGCCGTATCTCCCCATAAATTGATCACATTGGGTCTGGGCTCATGTGTGGGGATAGCATTGTATGATCCCTTTGCTAAAATTGGCGGTCTCGGTCATATCATGCTGCCCGACAGCACCCAATTCACAAGGAATGATAACAAGGGTAAATTTCCAGATACAGCCATTCCGTTGATATTGGAAAAAATGGTGAGAGAAGGTGCCAGGGAAAGGGCGGTCAGGGCAAAAATAGCGGGGGGAGCCCAGATGTTTTCAACTGCCGATAAGAAGTACATGGGAAGCATTGGTTCCCGTAATGTGGAAAAAACCATTGAGGTTTTAGAAGGAATGGGTATCAAAATAACCGCCAAAGAGGTGGGCGGTAAAAATGGAAGGACTATGATTTTTAATACCCTGGACGGGTCTGTTCTTTTGAGAGTATTGGGTAAAGAGGTAAAGATGCTGTAGAACAGCGGTGGGAGAGATGAAAATGGATTTTTCTCAATTCAAAAGAGAAATTTACAAAAGATTTGGGATCAATTTAGATGGTTATAAGGAAAAGCAGTTAAAAAGAAGAATAAAAAGCCTGATGATGAGCCAAGGGGCTTCTGATTTTGGTGAGTATCTGAAGATGCTGATCCAGGATGAAAACCAATGGATGAAGTTTTTGGACAAGGTAACCATCAATGTGTCTGAGTTTTTCAGGAATCCTGACATCTTCAGTTATCTTGAGAATACCATACTGCCGGAAAGTTTTGAGGGGAAAAGGCAGGTCAAGATTTGGAGTGCCGCCTGTTCCAATGGTTCTGAACCCTACTCTCTAGCCATGATCATGGAGGATGTATTTCCTGGGGTTTCCTATGAAATAATCGCCACGGATATCGATGAAAATATTTTGGATGCTGCAAGGAAGGGGGTATATGATGTCAGGATGCTAAAGAACGTAACCCCAAGGCGGCTGAAGAAATATTTTACCCAGGACGATGAGGGTCTCTATAAGATCAATGAGGATTTAAAAAAGAACATTTCTTACCGGAAACATGACCTTCTTGTGGATAAATATGGGATGGGTTATGATCTGATAGTTTGCAGAAATGTTACCATATATTTCACAAAGGAAACGCAATTTGACATTTATACAAAAATGAATGCAAGTCTCAAACCCGATGGAGTCTTATTCATCGGTGCAACGGAAAACATAATCCAGCACAGGGAATTGGGGTTTGAGAAAATTTCCCACTGGTTTTATAAAAAATCAGCTTATTTATTGCAAAGAGGTGATGAAAAAAATGGGCAAGTCATTGGATAGCCTTGATGCTTTCCAGCTGGAGGCACTGAGGGAAATTGGGAATATCGGGGTGGGCAACGCCGTGACCTCTCTTGCCGAGATGCTCTCCAAAAAAGTTGATATGGAGGTTCCCCGGGCAGGGGTGCTGCCTCTTCAGGAGGTAATGGCCCTCGTGGGGGATGAGGAGGATGAATTTGCCTGCATACAACAAATTATTGAGGGCGAGGCCCCTTCCTTGATGATCTTCCTGTTGGAAAAAGAAAGTGCCCTCTACTTGGTGGATATGATGATGTTTAAAGATAAGGGGAGCACTCAGGAACTGGGGGAAATGGAGGAATCCCTGCTCAAGGAAGTGGGTAATATTTTAAGCGGCTCCATACTAAGTGCCTTTTCCCAGATGACGGGGATTACTTTTTCCATGTCCGTGCCTGCCTATGCTTACGATATGTTGGGGGCAGTGATCAGTACGGCTATAGTTGAGGGCGGCTATTATGCGGATAAGGTGCTGGTGGTGGAAACCTGTTTTTCCGAGGCGTCCGAGGAAATAAGGGGTTATTTTTTCATCCTGCCGCAGGTGGATGTTCTAGAAAAAATGCTGGCTTCCCTGGGTATAAATTTATAGAGGAGGGGTATTCATGGCTAAAAAAGTGCTTATTGTTGATGATGCAGCGTTCATGAGAATGATGATCAAGGATATTTTGTCAAAGAATGGTTTTGATGTGGTGGGTGAAGCAGCCGATGGGGATGAAGCGGTGGAGAAATACCAGGAGCTGAACCCCGATGTTGTCACCATGGACATCACCATGCCGGAAAAGGATGGCATCACCGCCGTAAAAGAAATTATGGCCATAGATCCAGCGGCCATAATAATTATGTGCAGCGCCATGGGGCAGCAGGCCATGGTTATGGAAGCTATTCAGGCAGGAGCGAAGGATTTTATTGTCAAGCCCTTTCAGCAGGACCGTGTGATACAGGCTTTGCAGAAGGCAACGGCATAAATAATCCCATGGTATTCATTGGGGGTGGAGAATGTGGATGATGTTTTATCGCAATCGGAAATAGATTCCCTGTTAAATGCTTTGTCCAGCGGGGAGTTGGACGCGGATAAAATGGAGGAACAGAAGACCGCGGCGGAAGGCGAATACAATAGATACGATTTTAAAAGGCCTAATAAATATTCTAAGGACCAGCTGAGGACTTTATTTTTGATACATGATAATTTTGCCAGAATGGTATCCAATTTTTTGTCTGCCTATATGCGATCCAATGTGCAGTTGAAATTGGAAAATGTGGAGCAAACCACATATGAGGATTTTATTGTTTCCATTCCCAGTCCTACTTTGATCACAATGTTCAAAATGAAGCCCAAGGATGAATTTGCCTTGATGGTTTATAATTCTGGTTTCTTTTTCCCGATTATTGATCTGCTTTTTGGCGGCTCCGGTGAAATGGTTTCCATGACTCGGGAATTAACGGATATAGAGTTGAAAATCATGAGGAATTTAAATGAGAGGGTTTTGGAGTATTTTGCCTATGCCTGGGAAGATGTCTACGATGTTTCTCCGGAAATTGATTCCTTAGAGACAAACCCTGTTTTCAGTCAGCTGTATTCTCCCACTGAAACCGTGGCCCTGGTTACTCTATCTACAACAATGCACAGTGAGGAGAGCTTCGTCAGTATCTGTATACCATATATAGTGTTGGAATCAATCATAACAAGACTTTCCGCTCAGCACTGGTTTGCCAGCACCCCCAGTGAAGGTGCAGGGGACGATATGGCAAAAATCGCCACCAAGCAAATGCAGATGGTACCGGTGGAGCTCATGGTAACTCTTGGGGAAGCAAGCATAACTGTGGAACAGTTTCTAAATTTGAACAAGGGCGATGTGGTGACACTAAACAACACATACAAGGATGAATTGGATCTCTGGGTGGGCCAAAAGAAAAAATTTAAGGTTCAGCCGGGCACCATAGGGCAAAAAAAAGGTGTTTTAATAAACAGAACACAGTGAAAAAAGCCAGCTTCTAGAGGGGGTAGTGGTATGAGCGATGGTTTTCTTTCTCAGGAAGAAATTGATGCTCTTTTAAAACAAAAAACCGATGAAGATCCTGTTGAAGATACGGGCAGCAGCGAAGATGAACTGGACAATGATGAGGAGAAGGATTCATATATAGAGGAAGAGGATGATAATGATATCTCCACCATGGAAAAGGATGCCCTAGGGGAGATCGGAAATATTTCCATGGGCTCGGCTGCTACTGCCCTTTCAAGTATCCTCCAGCAAAAAGTTAATATTACAACACCCACCATTGGGTTGACCACCCAGGAGGAGTTATTTAGCTCCTTTGAGGCACCCTATGTTGTAATTGACGTAAACTTTACTGAGGGTCTCACAGGGTCAAATCTCTTCATAATCGGGAACAGAGATGCGTACATTATTGCTGATTTAATGATGGGTGGGGATGGAAGAACCGGCGAGGAAGAGATACAGCTGACCGAACTTCATATCAGTGCCGTGGCTGAGGCGATGAATCAAATGATGGGATCTGCCGCAACTTCCATGTCAAGTCTTTTCAGCTTCCCTGTGATGATATCACCTCCTCTTACGGAGTTTCATGATTTTACAAAGGAGAAATACGAATCCCCATTAAGAGACGAAAGAATCGTGGTTATCTCCTTTAATTTAGTGGTGGGTGACCTTGTGGACAGCCAGCTGATGCAGGTAACATCCCTGGAAATAGCAAAACAACAGGCAAAAGTTTTGTTAGACCCATCCTTTTTTACCCAGGCGGCTGAAAGCGAAGCAGAAGAAACCACCCCGGTGGTGGATGAGGCGGAGGTGGAAGCCCCTGACGAGCCGGCTTTGGATAAGCCGAAGGAAGAGATGGAACCCGTTGAAATGGTGGAACCGGCGGGAATGGCACAGGCAGAGGAACCGCGGCAGATGGAAGATCCCATTGGGGCGGAGGATTCCGCTGTGCTGGCCGGGGTTGGCGGGGCGGTGGAAGAAGAGGAGCCGTTGAAAATTATTACCCAGCAGGAGCAGCGCAATCTTGATCTAATATTAGATATTCCTTTGAGGGTATCTGTCATTCTGGGCAGAACAAAAAAACCCATCGGCAATGTGCTGGGTCTTCGCCCGGGCACCATTGTTGAGCTGGATTCTTTGATAAATGAACCGGTGGAAATTTTGGTCAACGGGATTCTTGTGGCTGAGGGGCAGGTGGTTGTGGTTAATGAAAACTTTGGCGTGCAGATTCAAAATATTGTAAGCCCGGAGGAAAGGCTTCGGAAATTAAAATAGTTGGTATTTGTCCTCTTGCTGCTGTAGGTAGATGCTTTTAAAATAAAAGCCAGGGTGGGTACCCTGGCAGATGTGCGGTCATGACAAGGGTTTATTAAGGTGGTTAGTCTGGTCAGCTAGGCTCCGTTCGGCGTATTCGATGGCTAATCTTACCAAGTTACCACACTGCCTTGAAGGAACACCTCCCCAGCCTTCAGCAGCCACGATGTGGTCTACACCCAATTCCTTAGCAAGTTCCCATTTTAAAGCATCGGACATAATGCTTCTATTGCGATTCCGTGCCAAGGGGTAGGACCTCCTTTAATTTTAAACCCTAAGAGTCGCACACCAGTTTTAGTCTACCCAATGGGAATCATTTTATTATTGATAAAAGCTGGGGAATAACAGACAACTTAGTCTTCATCATTTGTCAGCAGCCCCTTTGGCAGAAAGCCGGGATTATAATTTTCTATCCCGGCCGCAGACTATGGGTTCATGGGATGTAAATGGCACATGACCCTTATATGCAATTATCTCTGCTGATCGTGGGCCTTTACATTCTCTGCACCATGATTACCGAGTATATCCTGGGCCTTATCCACCTTGCCTTCCGATGTGTTGATGGCAACTACTATTTTACCCTGTTTTACATCTTCTTCTATTTTTCGTCCTTCATCTTCCGGGATACCCCAATCCAGTAAGCCGCCGGCTACACCGCCGGTAAGAGCACCGGAAAGTACCCCGCTGATGGGGCCAGCTGCAATGATTGGGCCAATACCGGGGATCGCCAGCGCCCCCGCCCCTGCGGCCAGCCCAGCCAGCCCACCTAGAACGCCACCGGTGGTGGTTCCGTCGGCTATGGAGTCTGAGGTTTCAAAGGTTGCCTCGGATAGATCCCTTTCCTCGCGCTGCTGACCTTCGCTCTGTTGTTCTTCTTTTGCGAGAATGGATATTTCCTTGTCAAACCCTGATTTCCTTAAATCACTGACCGCTTCTTCTGCTACGCGGGCATCCTGGAATATACCTACCACAGTTTTAGACATTTTTGGAACCTCCTAGTTAGTAAAATATTGAGTTTACTTCTCAAATATATAGTTCCAAAATATTGATAGAGTATGCATTAGTTGTAATCGTAATTATAGTATGGAGTAAATCACGGGCATTTAACCTTTAAGAATTCGGAAAAATAATCATTACCAATTTTGAAAAATATTTAGAAAAAGGTAGGACTAAGACGGAAGATAGAAAATTATATAATGTATGAGCATTGGCTATTTGTCTAGGAATTGAGGGAGAGGTAAGGCTTGTCAGGGAAGCAAAGGGTCCCAAAATAGGATAGAAAACTATGATACCCAGGACATTCAACAATCCGTGGGCTAAGGCCACTTGTTTTGCTGTTCTTCCACTTCCAAAGCTTGCCAGGAATGCTGTGATGCAGGTACCGAGATTACTTCCCAAAATAATTGGCAGGGCCGCCTGAAGTTCCAGAAGATCATTTTGGGCCAGGGCAATCAGGATACCGATAATAACACTGCTGCTTTGGATGATGGCGGTGGAGATTACGCCGAAAATTACCCCCACCATAGGGTGATTTACTGAGATATTCATTGCTTGATAAAATATTTTTGAATCTGTCAGGGGCATCGCGCCCAGGCTGAGAAGAGATAAACCTTTAAAGGCCGTTCCCAGTCCCAAAATAAAATAACCTAATGTTTTACTTACAGGAAGCAAAACTATT
>JAAYRB010000033.1 GCA_012519005.1 Clostridia bacterium | reverse complement strand
GACTCTTTGGTTGGTATTTCCACATCAAGCCACCCCTTTAGAAACAACTTCTGAACACCGAGAAATTTTGCGGACAACACCCACCGCCTGTTTTTTTCTCAAACGCCTTGCCATTCACCAATTCCTGCCAAGCTATCATGCCCTTAGTTCCTATAAAAAGTCATAGACCAATCTTCATTTACATATGGTTACATAATGTACTGATTTCAGAACAGATTACGAAAAAGTGAGGGGTGGAGACCATGAGGCGGATCCTCATATTTATAATGCTGCCCACTGCCATCATACTGCTTATACCCATATTCATGGCATTTTTGGCCCCCGCAGATGAAGGCAATAGCCCCGGCGGTGAGGGGGGAGGGCGGGGAGGGCCGGAAATCACTGTCCAAATATCTTCAAAGGGTGAAACAGCCAAAACTGTGATGATGCCCCTGGAGGAATACCTGGTGGGCGTTGTAGCCGCGGAAATGCCGGCGGGGTTCCCCATGGAGGCACTGAGGGCCCAGGCAGTGGCGGCCCGCACCTACGCCCTGAAAAAGATTTACAGGGGGTTTAGTGAGAAGGGACCCCATCCCGATGCCCATATATGTACGGATCATACCCACTGTCAGGCTTGGAAAAGCCAGGAGGAAATGCGGGCGGCCTGGGGGAAAAACGTCCAGGATCTGCAACGCAAAATCACTTCAGCGGTGGAGACTACCCGGGGACAGATACTAACATATAATGGCAGCCTTATTGAGCCCGTTTACCACTCCACCAGTAATGGTAAAACGGAAAATTCAGAGGGTGCCTGGCAATCGGAAGTCCCATACCTGAGGAGTGTTTCCAGCCCCTGGGATAGGGAATCCCCCCGTTTTATTAGTTCCGTGGAGTATACCTTGGAGGAGATTGATCAAAGGCTGGGGACTACCCTGAGGGCGATCCCCGTCGGTAATTTTTCAGCAAACAGCCCCATAGGAATCAGCGAATCCTCGGCCACGGGCAGGGCAAGGGTAGTGACAGTTGGCGGCAAGGAATTCACCGCCGCTGAAATCAGGGAAAGTCTCGGCCTGGCATCCTGCGATTTCTCGTGGGAGATCCAAGGCGGCAGCATTAAATTCACCTGTAAGGGGTATGGGCATGGGGTGGGGATGTCCCAATATGGTGCCAGGGGCATGGCTCTTGAGGATCACGACTACAAAAAAATTCTGAAATATTACTATACCGGCGTAAACCTAGAAAGGGCATACTGACCTGCTGACCATGGGGACCGGATCTTTAGTTGGTCCAGCTGTTCCGTTATTCCCTTTGATACAATTGCTAATGCCCCAAGGCTAGGGGCTGATTTGGTTGCCATCCTTCCCTTCCATGATCTGGTTTAACCCCCCGTAGAATAGGACATAATGCCATATAGGAGGTGGTATTATGTTCAGAGATTACATTCAAAGACTCCTGGAGAAAAGCAAAAAGCTGCCGGCCTTTATAAATTCTACTGCAAAAACAATCGGAAGAAAGAGATTTTTTGTCACAACTTTTGCTATGTTGATCACTTTAGCAATGCTTCTGGGCTTTTGGAATCATTTCATTCTTCCAAGGCAGGGGGCAATGAAACCGGAAGCCCCGGTGGAAAACCCCATCAACGCAGAAAAATCAGAAATTTCCCATGGGGGGCATTTTCGAGGCGGGGGAACCTCTGATGGGGAAGGCTCCGGGCAGGTGCGATCCACCGGTACCGGGATCGAAGAAAGGGAAGAAACTGAAGGAAGCAAAGACAAAGAACCGGCTTCACCTGATCTTGCTGACATGAAAAAGCCCCTAGAAGGGGAAATTCTAAGGGCCTTTGGCTTTACGTATTCTCCTACCTTTAATGATTATCGTTACCATAGAGGTATTGATATTGCCGCACCTAAGGGCGCTGAGGTAAGATCTGTTCTAGATGGTAGGGTGGAAGATGCCGCCATCAATCAGCGGGAGGCCTACAGGATTGTGATAGACCACGGCGGCGGGTGGAGGACTTCTTACTGTCATTTGGGCACGGCTGAGGTTGAAAAAGGTGATTGGGTAAAAGCCGGTACCTTTATAGGTAGGGTTGGCACCCCGGGTCAGGATGAAACTGCTTTGGGCTTCCATCTGCATTTTGAAATCACCGACGAGGGAAGACCCATTGACCCTCAGGAATATTTATCATACTAATTCCCAACCACAGGGACGGACTCTTTGGTTGGCCAAGTTAGGTCTAGCTACCCCCTTTGATTCAATTGCTCAAGCTCCAAGGTAAGGGGCTGTAAACTCATTAAGGGTTGGATCAAAACTCGCCTTGCTCGGACAGTTGATCCAACTTTCCTTAACTTCGTCAACAGCCCCTACGCCTCTCCGCTATGCAATTGTCATCAAAGGGAACAACCACAGGGACGGACTCTTTGGTTGGTCCGGTCAGGTCAGCTATCCCCTTTGATTCAATTGCTAAAGCTCCAAGGCAAGGGGCTGTAAACTCGTTAAGGGTTGGACCAAAACGTGCTTCTTTTCGGACAGCTGCTGCAGTTGATCCCGCACTTCGCCGACAAACCCTAAACCCCTGGCAGATCCTAAACCTCCACACTATGCAATTTTCGCACATAAAAAACAACTTGATCCACTTGGGCCCCAACTAAAATCGATATCTGAAAAACTTACCAGTCCAAACCATCATCGTCAAATATATATGTTTACATACCAAGGACATCTCAATTTCGGGATGTCCTTTTTCTTTTCCGTTTATCCCCATTTGTTTCAAGCCCCTTAGCTGGTCTTTTTTTATGCTTTTTTACATATAAATGCATTAATTCCGGGTAAGGGGGCTCATTTAATGCAAGAACATATTAGGAGGCGGGTAATGGAAGTAAGCGCATATATTATTGAATCTTCAGCAACAGTCCGCCAAGCGGCTAGAGTTTTCGGTGTTAGCAAAAGCACGGTACATAAAGATGTCACCGAACGTCTGCCCCAGCTGAATCAAGGGATGGCAAAACAAGTGAGGGGTGTGCTGGATATCAATAAAGCCGAGCGCCATATCAGGGGCGGAGAGGCCACTAGAAAAAAATACAAAGAAACAAATGTAAAAAAGTTTTATTGAGCCAATGGAAAGGAAAACATGCCCCTGCGAAGAAATATAGAAACAGGCAAATATATAATGACCACACACACTATTTTTTTGTTGTCCCAGATTGGGACAGGCATAAATGCAGGGAGAGTGGAAAAATGTTTAAAGGCACAGATATCGGAGTTGATCTAGGTACTGCCTCGGTTCTGGTATATGTAAAAAACAAAGGGATTGTATTGAATGAGCCATCCGTTGTGGCTATAGAGAGGGACAGCGGCAAGATCATCGCGGTGGGTGAGGAAGCAAGGAAAATGCTGGGCCGCACCCCCGGAAATATTGTAGCCACCCGCCCGCTGAAGGAAGGTGTGATCGCTGATTATGATACCACCGAAAAAATGCTGCGTTACTTCTTTGAAAGGGCTTGCGGCAAATCCTATTTCTTCAAGCCCAGAGTAATGGTATGCATTCCTTCGGGGGTTACCGGAGTGGAGCTCAGGGCCGTAAAGGAAGCAGCAGTGCAGGCCGGGGCAAAGGAAGCGCATCATATTGAGGAGCCTTTGGCAGCGGCCTTAGGGGCCGGTGTGGACATTTCGGAGGCGTTCGGAAGTATGATCATCGATGTCGGTGGGGGAACCACCGACGTGGCGGTTCTATCCCTAGGGGGAATTGTATGCAGCAAATCTCTCCGGATCGGCGGGGATAAATTCGACGAATCCCTTGTGAGATACATCAGAAAAGAACATAATCTCATGATTGGCGAGCGTACCGGTGAAGAGATAAAGATAAATGTAGGTACAGCCTATCCCCAGGGGAAAATAGAAAATACCGAGATGGACATCAGGGGCAGGGATTTGGTCACCGGGCTTCCAAAGACTATCACCGTCACGTCTCAGGAAAGCTATGAGGCCATGGAGGAAGTTATAGAGGCCGTTGTTGCTGCGGCCAAAGAAGTCCTAGAAAAAACCCCACCGGAGTTGGTGTCAGACATCATTGAAAAGGGCATCGTGATGACCGGAGGGGGGGCGCTCCTTGACGGTTTAGACACCCTTATTAGCGAGGAGACGGAGCTGCCTGTGCACGTGGCGGAGGACCCCATCACCTGCGTTGCCATCGGCACGGGAAAGGCCCTATCCATGATCAGCTTCCTAAAAGGAGGCAGCAGCGTTACATCCGGCGAAGTCATATAACTATCTAAAATACCAACCAGGGGGACGGACTCTTTGGTTGGTGTTTCCTTGGAAATCACCCCGGCGGGGGTGTCATATAAAGAGGTGTTATCATGAGGAAATACGGATATAAATACATAGCTGCTCTCGCTATAGCCCTTCTTCTTGTGGGTTATGGTCTGGGCAAACAGGTGGGTGCCGGCGGCTTTCTTCCCGGCAGTAAGGAGGATCCACTGGTTTCCAAAAGCTATGTGGATCACCAAATAACATCCGAAGTCAAGGATCTACAACAGCAGGTAGTGAAATTGAACGACCAAATACAGCGATTGGAGAAGCAGCTGGGGGGCTCCATAGGTCCAGACCCCCGGCCCCCGGTAAAAGGGGATATTATCAAGCTTACAATCGGCAGCAGAACTGCATATATAGGTGGTAGGGCACAGGAGATTGAGGTGCCGCCCATACTTTCCAATGGCTATACCATGCTGCCCCTTCGTTTCGTGGGGGAAACCCTTGGTGCCAGCTTTGACTTTGAATCCAAGACCAAGACCGTCACATTCAAGACTGCTTCCCGCACAGTTAAATTGCGAATAGGGGAGAGGACGGCACAGGTGGATGGAAAAGATGTAAGGCTTGACAAACCGGCGGAAATAACCTCGGGTCGTACATTGGTACCCCTACGTTTCGTGGGTGAATCCCTGGGTGCAGGAGTGGATTGGGACAACGCCAAAAAGATGGTAACCATCACACCTTGAGGGCACAGGGCATCCGAGCAGACATCGGAAGTAAATAAAACCTTGGATGATCACACAGACAGGCTTTCACGGACAGAAAGCAAACTTGAAACACACGATATTAAAATCCATGTACTGGACAAAACAAAGGCAAATGTAGAATAGACCAACCAAAGAGTCCGTCCCGGTGGCTGGTATTCCCTTTGATGACAATTGCATAGCGGAGAGGTTTAGGGGCTGTTGACAAAGTTAAGGAAAGTTGGATCAACTGTTCGAGTGCAGCGAGTTTTGATCCAACCCTTAACAAGTTTACAGCCCTTTACCTCGGAGCTTTAGCAATTGAAACAAAGGGGGTGGCGGATCAACTAGACCAACCAAAGAGTCCGTCCCTGTGGTTGCGGTGGTTGGTGAAAGGAGGGTGGCCTTGGAGAATAAAATCTTTGGGATGATGGAAAAAATGTATATGGAAATGCAAAAGGGGTTTGAAAAGGTTAACAGAGATATCGCTAGACTTGAACATGATCATGGGGAGAAACTTGCGGCTCTTTTTGATGAGCAAAAAGCAATGAGGGAGATACTGGATGATCATTCAGTGCGGCTATCGGAAGTAAATAAAACCTTGGATGATCATTCAGTGCAGCTATCGGAGGTAAATAAAACCTTGAATGATCATTCAGTGCAGCTATCGGAAGTAAATGAAACCTTGGATGATCATACAGGAAGGCTTTCACGGATAGAAAGCAAACTTGAAACACACGATATTAAAATCCATGTACTGGACAAAACAAAAGCAAATGCAGAATAGACCAACCAAAGAGTCCGTCCCTGTGGTTGTTCCCTTTGATGACAATTGCATAGCGGAGAGGTTTAGGGGCTGTTGACGGAGTTAAGGAAAGTTGGGTCAACTGTTCGAGCAGAGCGAGTTTTGATCCAACCCTTAATGAGTTTACAGCCCCTTGCCTTGGAGCTTTAGCAATTGAATCAAAGGAAACAGCTGACTGCCAAGTCAACCAAAGAGTCCGTCCCCGTGGTTGGTGGCCCCACCGGGTTGGTGGGCATGAAAAAGACGGTGCAAATGATATGCACCGTCTTTTGCTGTACCTATTTAGCTTTTGTGCACCAACCAAAGAGTCCGTCCCCGTGGTTGGGCGTCCCCGTGGTTGGGATTAGACTTTGGCTCGCACGATGTCCTTGATTTTCATTAGTCTTGTGAGAGCCGCCCGCTCGTCTTCGTCCAGCTTCATGGTGATGTAGCGGATGGTTTCTTCCATCCTTGGGATCATCACATATTCCAAAGCGTTGGCACGGCGGCGGGTCTTTTCGATCTCATCGGCCAAGAGCTGTATAGCCTTCTCCAGCTCCGCCAACTCCATGAGCTTGGGCATGATCCCCGCCATGGTCTCGATGGAAGCATCCAACTCAGCGGAAGTATCCACAAAACCATAAGGGTAGATGTTATCCTCCCCGCCCTCTACACTAGCCTCCTGCTTGAAGGACAGCTTCGGGGCATATATACTCATGATATTCTGTCTGTCCACTTCCAGCGACATCTTGGCCGTGGGGTACATTAGCGCTTCCTCCAGCACCTCCGCGGACATGACGGCCCGGGCCAAGAGAAACCTGGCCATGGCCGCCGACAGTTCCTTTTCAATCTGCTCTCGCAGTTCTTTATTCTTTCTAATACGTTCTAAAAACTGGCGAACAAGCTCATCCCGCTTATCCTTCAGCAGCTTGTGCCCCCGCACAGCCACCTCATGTCGTGCTTTAAGCTGGTTCAGCTCCATTCGCGTTGGATTTACCTTGATATCCATACCTTATTCCTCCTCTTGAGGTTCTAGGTACCTATCTAGGTATTCATCCCGGATCCGCTTCAGTTCTGATCGCGGAAGTATTTTAAAGAGTTCCCAGCCCAGTTCCAGAGTTTCTTCGATGGTTCTGTCAGTCTCCTCACTCTGGGCCACGTAGCGATGCTCAAATTCATCGGCAAACTCAGAAAACAGCTTATCTACCTCTGTCAATGCCGCCTCACCCAAAATGGCCGCCAATTCCTTGGCTTCCTTACCCCGGG
This sequence comes from Clostridia bacterium, assembly GCA_012519005.1. Taxonomy (GTDB): domain Bacteria; phylum Bacillota; class DTU086; order DTU086; family DTU086; genus JAAYRB01. Next base: position 1,185 of record JAAYRB010000033.1, on the reverse strand, counting down.
CGTAAGCAGCATAGAGCTGGTTCATGGTATCCGCGTGATCTTCCCTGGTCTTGCCATCGCCGATACCCTTATCCTTCAGCCTTGAAAGGGAGGGCAGCACATCGATGGGGGGATAAATACCCCTACGGTGCAGATCCCGGTCTACAATTATCTGACCTTCGGTAATATACCCGGTCAGGTCCGGGATGGGATGCGTCTTGTCATCCTCCGGCATGGTCAGAATGGGCAGCTGAGTGATAGAACCCTTCTTGCCCTTGATCCTACCGGCCCTCTCATACAAGTTGGAAAGGTCAGTATATAGATATCCGGGATATCCACGACGTCCCGGCACTTCCTTACGGGCCGCGGAAATCTCTCTCAAAGCTTCTGCATAGTTGGTCAAGTCCGTGAGGATAACCAACACATGCATACCCTGCTCAAAAGCCAGATATTCAGCAGCAGTCAATGCCATACGGGGTGTAGCGAACCTTTCAATGGCTGGATCATCAGCCAAGTTGATAAAGATAGTGGCCCGCTCGATGGCACCAGTCCTGCGGAAGTCATTGATAAAATATTCTGACTCTTCAAAGGTGATCCCCATGGCCGCAAAAACCACAGCGAAATCCTCCTGGGTACCCAACACCTTGGCCTGACGAGCAATCTGTGCCGCAAGCCTGGAGTGGGGCAGCCCTGATCCGGAGAAAATGGGCAGCTTCTGCCCCCGCACCATGGTGTTCATCCCATCAATGGCCGAAACACCCGTCTGAATAAACTCCGAAGGGTAGTCCCGGGCAAAGGGGTTGATGGGGTAGCCGTTGATATCCAATCTCTTATCCGGTATGATTGCAGGCCCGTCATCTCTAGGACGACCCATCCCGTCAAATACCCGGCCTAGAATATCCAGAGACACCGGCAGCTCGATACCCTTACCCAGGAAGCGCACCTTGGTCTGGTGAACGTTGATCCCACCGGCTCCTTCAAAAACCTGAACCAGAGCCCTATCACCATCTACCTCCAGTACCTGCCCCTGACGTATCTCACCATCGGGAAGCTCGATCTCAGTCAGCTCCTGATAGGTGATGCCTTCCACATTTTCCACCAGCATCAAAGGACCCGCTACCTCTGCAACGGTTTTATACTCCTTAAGCAACCTCATCCCCTCCTTCCCCGCTTAATTCGTCCATACTGTCTTTGATTTCCACATCT
>JAAYRB010000032.1 GCA_012519005.1 Clostridia bacterium | reverse complement strand
GGAACTATTTTGGTTATTTTCCAAATGTTCTCCTCCCTCTTAAGATAAATCATCCTGCTGAAATCCGTGATATCCCTATTTTTCGGAGTCAATTCTGCTTTGCCCATGACCCAGGCTTCGCCTTTTTCCTCATCCACAGAGTGATGCCCAACCACAAACAGAACGAATTTAAGATCAGGATTTCTTCTCTTAATCCTTTCCCAATCCCTGGTAAAGCCTGATTCATCTAGATAGGTCCATAAAGAGGGGGTCACCAGGGCCTTGACTATCTCCCAATTGTTGGATTCCGCTGCTTTGTAAAAATGGAATATGGTATCAAAAGGGGTGTCTGTTTTTACTTCCACGGGGTTTTCTTCAACGGTTATATCATCTCTCAATACGGGGCGTATGCTCTTTTCAGGCTTTAGATATACTGCCGTCGATATGGAAATGATTATCATGAAGGTGTATAAAATAAAAGCATATCTTTTCAAAATCAATCCTCCAAGAGTATTTTATTTTATAATATTCTTAGCTTGATTTTCCCAAATTTATGTCTTATTTTGAAAATAGATAAAAAAAAGAGAGCCCGGGCTCCCTTTTCTAAATATCTGTATTCTATTGCTTTAGAACCTTGCGTAAAATATTTTTTACAAACCCGGGAAGTTTTATAAAATATACCCGCATCTTATCACCCCTCATTTTTGACAATTTCATTATTCAATCTATTACCCCGGGGGTTAAAGGGTGATATTAGAAAAATATTTTGCAAGTTTATTTATTGAACGGGCGGGCAGCTTATAGGGGTACCTCCGTATTAGTAAATAGTCGGATCAAAGAGGAATTATCCCATGCTTTTTGCATGGTCTTTGCTCCTCTTTTGCAAGCAAAGCCTCTATTGCCTTAACGACTGTGGGGCGAGTATATTTTGGTTCAATGACGCTGTCCACATATCCCCTGGCAGCAGCCACATAGGGGTGTGCGAACTGTTCCTTATATAGATCTATCTTCCCCTTCCTCTCGTCCTCGGGGTCCACCGCCTGGGATATTTCCTTTCTGAATATTATATTGGCCGCACCTTCCGGGCCCATCACTGCAATTTCCGCGGAGGGCCAGGCAAAAACCTGATCAGCACCCACTGCTTTGGAGCACATGGCAAGGTAGGCACCACCATAGGCCTTCCTCAGTATCAGCGTGACTTTAGGCACGGTGGCCTCTGAGTAGGCATAGGGCAGCTTAGCCCCATGTCTGATGATTCCCCCATGCTCCTGTCTTGTCCCAGGTAAATATCCTGGGGTATCCACCAATGTAAGGATTGGGATATTGAAAGCATCACAGAATCTAATAAAACGAGAGGCTTTATCTGCACCATCTATGTCCAGACAGCCGGCAAGCTTTTTCGGTTGATTGGCCACAACACCAACACTTCTACCGTCCAATCTACCAAAACCCACAACCAAATTAGCTGCAAATTCCCTATGAACCTCAAAAAAGGATTCATGGTCCAATATTGTTTTGATCACATCTTTGACGTCGTAGCCCAGATTGGGGTTTGGTGGGATAATCTCGTTCAACTCCTGGGATTCCCTATCCGCGGAATCTTCACTGTCCCCTTGAGGGGGATCCACCCTGCTGCTGCTGGGAATATAGGTAAGCAGCTCCCTCAACAGCTGAAAACACTTTTCTTCGCTCTCGGCTTTGAAATGGGCTACTCCACTCTCCCGGTTATGTATGTCGGATCCTCCCAACTCTTCATGGGTAATCTCCTCGCCGGTGGCGGCTTTGATCACCTGGGGACCGGTGATAAACATCTGGCTTGTCCCCTCCACCATGAACACAAAATCCGTTAGGGCCGGGGAATAGACTGCACCCCCGGCACAGGGCCCCATAATCAAAGATATCTGAGGGATAACCCCGGAAGCCCAGGTATTCCTTTTGAATATTTCCCCATATCCGTTCAGGGAATCAATACCCTCTTGAATCCTAGCCCCGCCGGAGTCATTGATACCAATAAGCGGTGCACCGGATTTTAATGCCAGATCCTGTACCTGACAAATTTTCTCCGCATGCATCTCTCCCAGGCTGCCGCCCATCACGGTGAAATCCTGGGCAAAAATATAGACCAATCTTCCCTCTATCTTCCCATAACCTGTCACCACCCCTTCACCGGGGGGTTTCACCTTATCCATATCAAAATAGCTGCAGCGGTGTTCCACAAAGGTCCCCAACTCCACAAAGCTGCCGGGATCAAGGAGGCCTTCGATTCTCTCCCTTGCTGTCATCTTACCGGCTTCATGCTGCTTTGCTATACGCTCCGGGCCGCCGCCCACTTTGACTTCATCCAATCTTCGATGGAGATCTTCTATTTTGTCTTTAGGCATATGATAACCTCCAGAATCTACGAAAAACTATATTACCAGCTGGATAGATACTCCTCCTGCTCTGGACTCAGAGTATCTATCCCCACACCTAGACAATCAAGCCTTGTTTTTGCCACCAGCTCATCAATTTCCAACGGCACCGGATGCACTTTGTTGGGCATTCCTGGATTATTGAGCAGGTGAAGGGTGGACAGGCCTTGGATGGCGAAACTCAAATCCATTATTTCCGCCGGGTGGCCATCGCCGGAGGCGAGATTCACCAATCTACCCTCTGCCAATAGATACAATTTCCCACCGTTTTTAAGGGAAAACTGCTGAATACCCTCCCTTACTTCCTGCACCTCACGGGAAAGACTCATCAGATCATTTTTATTTATCTCCACATCAAAATGTCCCGCGTTGGCCAGGATTGCCCCGTCCTTCATCCTCTGAAAGTGCTCGCCGCGAATAACCCCTTTGTTGCCCGTTACTGTTATGAAATAATCTCCCAAAGCTGCCGCCTCAGAGAGAGGCATCACCATATATCCATCCATCATGGCTTCATTGGCACGAACGGCATCCACCTCACAGACGATGACCCGAGCCCCCAGCCCTTTGGCCCTTAGGGCCACCCCTTTTCCACACCATCCATAACCCACCACCACCGCGGTTTTTCCACCCACCACAAGGTTTGTAGCACGGTTGATGCCGTCCCAAACCGACTGTCCGGTACCATATCTATTGTCAAATAAATACTTGCATAGGGCATCATTGACAGCGATCATGGGGAATTCCAGTAACCCCTCATCCTCCAATGCCCTGAGTCTTTTTAACCCTGTGGTAGTTTCCTCGCAGCCCCCTATGATTTCCCGGGCCTGTTCCGATCTTTCGGAGTGGAGTATGGTAACCATATCCCCGCCATCGTCTATGAGCAGATGGGGATTAAAATCCAATGCCATGTTTAAATATCGAAAATAATCTTCTTCATCGGAGCCATGTACCGCAAAAACGCTGATTCCACCTGCCGCCAGGGCTGCCACCACATCGTCCTGGGTTGATAGGGGGTTGCTGGCACAGGCCACCACCTCCGCCCCCCAACTTTTGATCACCCTGGCCAAATAAGCGGTTTTTGCCTCCAAGTGCAGACACATGGCTACAGTATGCCCCTTGAGGGGCTTTTCTGACTCATATTCCCTTTTCAACCTGTTCAAGACAGGCATATGCTCCATTACCCATGCAATTTTCCTTTCCCCTTCCGGGGCTAGGGAAATATCTTTAATTTGGGATTTTACTGACAAAATGATAACCTCCAATCATATTTGTTTGGAAAAGTGATCATAGCCTTTTTTATCCAAGTCTATGGTGAGACCCTCCTTTATGATCTGGACACCCTGGGATTTCTCCTTGATCACACCGACCACGGAGGCCTTGGTGCCGGTTTCTTTTTCTACAGCGCTGACCACAGCCTCCGTATCCTCCGGTTTGACGGTCATCACAACTTCAAAATCCTCCCCACCGAAAAGTGCATACCAGTCCGTATCCTTACCGGATACCTTTGAAACTTCCCGGACTTCCTCCGAGATGGGTAGGGAATCAAACCATATTAGAGCCCCCACGCCGCTGGCAGAGGCAATCTCATGGAGCTCGCTCCCCAGACCATCACTTATGTCATTGGCAGCGGTTACTTTCCCTGCCCCTTGGGCCGCGGCCACTTCCCAGATCCTTGGAGTGGGGTAATAGTGCCTGTCCACCAAATAACTGTGGAAATCTTTGGGGATCTCATATTTATTTAGAAGCATATCGATTCCGGCACTGGAATCACCCAGGTAACCGGTGACAATTATGGAGTCCCCGGGGCAGGCCTTGGAGCGAAGGAGGTATTTATCCTTCTTTACCGTACCCAGAAGCATGATATTGATGACGAGATTGTTAGGGGAAAATACCGTGTCGCCGCCCACTATATTAATTCCATATTTTATAGAGCATTTTCTCATACCTTTATAAATATCCTCAATATAGGAGACCGGCGTATCCCACCTTACACCAATGGAAACTAGAGCATGGGTTGGTTTACCGCCCATAGCAGCTATATCGCTCACATTTGCCGCCATGACCCTGAAACCCACCTTGCTCCCATTATTCCTGTCTATCTTAAAATGTACTTCCTCAATCATCATATCTGTTGTTGCTAGGAGCAGCTCCCCCGTGGGCTGTCTCAACACCGCCGCGTCGTCGCCAATACCGGCAACGACATTTCGGGGATCTATAAGCAGGTTGTTCTTTATAAGATCAATCAGGCCGAATTCGCCCAGTTTTTTCACTTGGTCCTTTTTTTCATACATTCCCTACACCCCTATTCATTCGATTATACCTATATTTTCCCATGGGTGCAAATTGGCCTCCGCCGCTAAAAACGCACAAAAAAAGCATTGGCGTCGGCCAATGCTTCAGTCTCACAATGTCTTGTTTAAGTATATAATTAATGAATACAGTCAAGCTCTGTTATGATATAATTTTTGTCTTCCCTTCCCCCTAAACAGCGGAGGTCTCTCTCATCAAGAATTAGGTAAGCAACTTCTTCCCCTTCAATCCATGTTACTAGATAATCCACCCGCCCAACCCCCCTCCGGCTATTTACTGTATACAATAAACTCATATATAGAATAGCATACTTACATTCATAAAACAACTACAAATGTTGATATGACTAATAAATTCAGCCTGCCCATATACCCGGCCCGAGTATTTCAATATTATTTTATAGGTATCCTGTATACATGCCGCATTATATGGACCATGTTTCAGAAACAAGATCTTACAGAGCCCCGTTGTTTTTGGTCAATGGGATTCATGATGTTTTCAATAAATCCCCAGGCACCGGCTTTAAGGTTTCTCTTAAATCCCATTGTACTTTGGGGCAGGAAAAATGCGGGGTTTGCAAGCCCACCTCCAGGGGGGTATACTGTAAAGAAAACGCATTCCCTTGACTATGCTGCGCTTTTACTGTAGAATGATGGATGCAAAATGTGCGCCCGTAGCTCAGGTGGATAGAGTGTCGGGTTCCGAGTCCGAAGGCCGCAGGTTCGAATCCTGCCGGGCGTACCATTGACATCTGGGCTTATGTAAAGGATGGAGCTAAAGGCTCCATCCTTTTTGCTGCGCTCCCTGATTTTCCGATTTTCAACTACATGGAAGTTTTAACGGATTATCTTTGCCTATGCTCTTCTTTCGAGATTCTTCATATGCCGGATGTCTCTAGGTACGGCAAGCCTATGGACATCGCATAATTCTACAATTCGAGAGGTTGTACGCTCGCCTATATGCTCCTCCATTGCATCAAGATCCAAATTGGTGTTTATTACCGTTGGCTTCTCATAGATCAGGCGGCTGTTTAAAATAGTGTAAATTTTATTCCGGGCCCAATCGGTGTAATTATGAACACCCAGATCATCCAATATGAGCACGGGAATATTTTTTGCCTGCCTGAGAAGCTCCAGTTCTGAGAGTTCTGTTTCCCCGCTGTAAGAGGCCCGGATTTTATCCAGCAGATCCGGGATAATGACGAATAATACCCGCTGCCCCTTCCGCAAAAGGTAGTTGGCTATGGCACTGGAGAGATATGTCTTGCCGCTTCCCACATTTCCGTAAAAAAGAAGCCCCTTTCCATGAGCTTCTTTGATGTTGGAGGACGCAAATTTTTTTGCTGCCTTAAAGGTACTTTCAGCTATCCTTCCATAGGATTTATCCATGCTGTCTCCGGGATATTCATCCCGGGGATAATATCTAAAATCAAATCCCTCAAAGGTAAACCTCCCCAGTTTTTTCGGCAGCCCCGCTTCCCTGTATCTTAAAACCCTCATATACTCATCCATACAGCTGCATTTATGTGCCAGATTGTCCTCTATGTAGATGCCGCTGCCGCCGCATTTACTGCAGCTGTACCCTTCCATGTCCCTCAAAAGACCACCCCTAGTTAACTTATATAAATATCTTTATACTTGTCCACAGATTTTTTAGGAGCCTTTTCCTTACTGGCATTCTTTCTCCTCTTGAGGAAACCTTCCTCATGGGTCTCGATTTCCCTCATTGTTTTTAAGTTCTTCTTTTTCCAGCCCCTTAATATGGAATCTATATATTTAAAGTTTACTACTCCCCTGAGAACAGATCTCTTTAAGGCTTCCAATATCAATTTTTCGGGGTAACCCTCATCGTAGAACCATTCTATAATTTGGGTGCTTTCTATAGGGGAAAGAGGGCGGCCAAATTCCTTTTCGAAGCTGCAGTATAGATTTGCCACAGCCTGGGATTCATCGGGCCTATTTTGCGAATCCTTTTTCTTTTCGAACTCCAAGGCCTTATTGCATCCCCAAATTTCAAATAGTCTCTCATATAAACCTCCCAGGGATACTGATATGGATTTTCTGCCCTCCACGATATTCAGCCCTGTCTCTATTTTGATAATACCCTTGCTGTTCAAGGATTCCAAAAGAGCCGCTACCTCGCCGGTATCCGCCTCCATATGTCTTGCCACTTCATTGGGACCAAAATCGACATTATTTCCCTCTTTCAAAGATAGAATATGGATTAGTGCGATCATTTCTTTGTCAGAAATACCTAGACGGGTATAATTTTGAGTCAAGAGCCTAGGTAACCAGATACCACCGGCACCCACTAGGTCCATCCCAAACAACACAGGAAAATTACTTTTACTTGGCTGCATAAACAAATCCTTTCTATCGGCTTTTTAAAAAAATTATATCATTAAACTGGGGAAGTATAAATTCCACAGATTACCTATACGGTACAATATGTTGCCGCATTATACTAGTTTAGACAAATTATCTAAATATCTCTAAAAGTTGCAATTCCCTCAGAGGCTGGTAATTGGGTTATAATATATCAATGCTGTATTTTGGTTTATAATAGAGGGTATATATTTAAAGGTCTGGAGGTTATAAGATGCAAGTTACTGGTCTTGTGGGCCCACCGGGAAGCGGAAAGAGTCATCGTGCGCTGCTGGTAGCATTTGAAAATTCCATCCCCTTAATTATTGATGATGGGCTGCTGATCAAGAACAACAATATTATTGCGGGTACATCCTCAAAGCGTCAAAAAACAAAGATTGGAGCCATTAAAACTGCTATTTTCAATGATGATGAACACGCCCGGGAAGTGGGCGGGAAAATAAGAGAGATCGATCCGGAAAAAATATTGATTTTAGGTACCTCTAAGGAAATGATCAACAGAATTATAGGACGCCTGGATCTACCCGAACCCTCCCGATACATCTTTATAGATGAAATTGCATCAAAGGAAGAAATCGAAACAGCAAAAAATATACGCACAAAATTCGATAAGCATGTAATACCCGCCCCCACCGTGGAGGTCAAGTCCCGGTTTTCAGGTCTGCTCATAGACCCCCTGCCCACTTTTTTCAGGAGAAAAGCCGCGGAACCAAGGCAAAGGAGATTCATGGTGGATCAGACGGTGGTTCAGCCCACATTTAACTTTCTAGGTAAATTTCTGATAACCAGTGCGGCTCTAAATCAAATAATAACTGCCTCCGTATCAGATATCCCTGGGCTTGACAATATAAGGCATATCCGCACCTATACAACACCGGAGGGAATAAAGATAAACTTTGAAATATCAGTCTTTCATGGTTACAATATTCCTAAAATTGCGGAAAGCTGCCAACAAAATATTGAAAGGCATTTGCGACATATGACCTCATTGCATATTTTAGAAATAAATATTAATGTGAAAAAGCTTGTTATAAAAACTGACTGATATTAAAATTTAATTTCAAATAAAAAGCTTAGACCCATGGGTCTAAGCTTTTTGCGTCCCGGACGAAATCTAGACCTGACATAAATTGCTTACAGTTTTGACCCTGCGGCCTACAAAGGCTTCAATTTTATCCATGGCCTTGGTGAGATTTTTCATAGATGCGGCATAGGATATCCGGATGAACCCTTCCCCGGCCCTACCAAAGGCATCCCCTGGGACAACAGCCACCTTTTCCTCTCTTAGGAGTTCCTCTGCGAACTCCCCCGAGTTCATCCCCGTTATTTTTACAGAGGGAAAAGCATAGAAGGCTCCCCTGGGTTCAAAGCAATCCAGGCCAATTTCCGTCAGTCTGTTCACCACAAACCGTCTTCTTTGGTCATATTGGAGCACCATCTTTTCCACTTCATCGCCGCCATTTTTCAAGGCCTCCAATGCCGCCATTTGGGCCATCACCGGGGCGCACAAAATCGTGTATTGATGAATTTTAACCATAGCCCCAATTATATCCTCCGGCCCCGCCGCAAAACCGATTCGCCAGCCGGTCATGGCCCAGGCCTTGGAAAACCCATTGACAAGAATTGTCCTCTCCTTCATACCCGGTATGGAAGCCATGGAGACATGCCTACCGTTATAAGTGAGTTCACTATAAATCTCATCGGAAATAACAATCAAATCATTTTCCACAGCCAAGGCAGCGATCTCTTCCAGATCTTCACGCCCCATGACGGCTCCCGTAGGATTATTTGGATAGCAAAGTATAATTGCCTTAGTTTTGGGAGTGATTTTCCTCTCTATATGCTCTGGTTTTAACCGAAAATCATCCCGGGCAAAGGTATCTACTATGATGGGCTCAGCCCCGGCAAGGACGGCACAGGGCATATACGATACATAGCTGGGCTCGGGGATGATGACCTCATCCCCCGGGGTAATGATGGCCCTGAGCGCAGCATCCACGGCTTCACTGGCCCCAATGGTGACAATGATTTCTTTGTCATAATCATAATCCAGCTCGTAACTTCGAACTAGAAACTTAGTTATTTCTGACCTCAATTCCGGCAGCCCAGAATTTGAAGTATACATGGTATAGCCCTGTTCCAGGGAATATAAACATGCCTCCCTGATATGCCATGGGGTAACAAAATCCGGTTCACCTATTCCCAGGGAAATGACACCCTTGGTATTGGCCACCAGTTCAAAGAACTTTCTGATCCCGGAAGGGGGTAAGGATTCTACAATGGGGGAAACTCTGTGGTCTCTATTGGTTTTCAAGGACATATCACCTGCCTGCGATCCTTTTCCTTATCGTTTAAGATAACCCCATGCTGCTTATATCTTTTTAATACAAAATGTGTCATGGTGCTTTGAACATGCTCTATGGTGGCTAGTTTTTGTGATATGAAACGGGCAACTTCCTTGATGCTTTTACCCATAACTTCCACGGAGAGGTCATAGCCCCCAGACATCAGGATAACAGAACGAACCTCGGGGAAACGATAGATGCGTTCCGCTATCTCATCAAATCCAACATCCCTCTGGGGTACCACCTTCACATCAATTAAAGCGGATACCTTTTCCACTCCGGCCTTTTCCCAATTGACCAAAGTTGAATAACGAAGAATTATGCCTTCCTCTTCCATCTCGCCAATTTCTTTTTTTACTTCCTCTTTTTTCATACCCAGCATGGTGCTGATTTGATAATCAGTGAGCTTGCTGTCATTTTCCAAGAGCTCTAAAATTCTTTTTCTCACAATCAATACCCCCCCCTATTTGATTTTTAAAATACCCTAAAAATAATACAAAAAAACCCTCATCCCAAGGGACGAGAGTATTCTCGCGGTACCACCCTAGTTGGCCGCATCGGACGGCCCACCTTCTTTTGGCTGGACCCTCTATCGGGGGTCGGTCGGCGGGCTTAGTTCACCCGCTGCTCCAGGGTGGCTCACAGGAGTCATTTTACCGGTTTTCAGCATCCCCGGCTTTCTGGTAAAAAACAACCCCAGTTTTGCCCTTTCAATGCTTTTCTAAATTTGTTTGTGTATGTGTTATTCTGTGAATAAATCAAAAACCCTTTCGTTTGAGAAATTTTTTTCTTGAAGGATCCTATCTATTGTTCTTTTTAAGTAAGGAATATTGTACGATTTTGTTGAATCCAATTTGAATAAAATAATATCCATTTTTTCACAGGCCATTTTTTCAAAGTTTTTATAGACTCTTCTTTCCTTAGAAGTGTCATTGAAGGCTAAGCCATCATTCGGTAAATAATAATCCAGGGTCAGATTCCTGGCCTTGAAATCCTTGATTACTTCGCTTTCGGGAAACAGCAGAGCAGTTAAATCCTTTAGAGGGTTCTGTTGGTCCTTTTCACCCGACTCATCTATTTCCTCCGGCCCCTCTTCTTCCGCCTTCGCTGCAATCCCCTCCACATCCCCCGGTGTACCATCCTTTGCACCCGGTTCACAGGCTGAAGCATTTCCATCCTCAGCATCCATAGATTCCATTTCATCCTGCACCCCAATTTCCCCTATATCACCCTCTTCCTCGGTGAAGGGATCATCATAGGGTTGACCGTTTCCTCCGTCCTCCCCTTGATCAGCATTTTCCAGCATGAATACACCCATATTTGCCTTTATGAAATCATGTAATTCTTCCCGGAAATCCTCAAAACTGCCCAACAATGATTCCGGGGGAAGCATCTGTTCAACCAACTGAATAATCATGGTTTCGAGAAATTCCTCTCTTCCCTCAAGAACCTCCGCCGCCTCTCGGGCAAGATCATACAGCTTTTCCCCCACTTCCCCATATGCTTCCCCATCATCTCCGGTCTCCCGATTATCATTCAACTCAATAAAAGCGTGGAGAAAATCATTGGAGAGCTCCAGCAGCCTTTTTTCCACAGCACTGTCCATAATATCACCCCGATAAAATTTATTCAGGGTGATATTAAATATTACAATAAATATTGAAATGAGGTGGATGAAAACAGCCTGCCCAGCTTCCTCCCACCAAAAAATCGTTTAAACCTTTTATTACAAAACAAAAAACCCGCCAGCCTTTGATACTAGCGAGTTTACCATGGAGCCGACGACCAGACTTGAACTGGTAACCTGCTGATTACAAGTCAGCTGCTCTGCCAATTGAGCTACGTCGGCACTGCATGATATAAATAATGGTCGGGGCGGAGGGATTTGAACCCCCGGCCCCTTGGTCCCAAACCAAGTGCGCTACCAAACTGCGCTACGCCCCGAAAATCATGCCGAGATCAATTATAGCCAAAACCCAGTCTATAGTCAAGGTTTTTTTCCTTTTTGTATCCCGGCTTAGCTGCATTGCCTTTCTTCACTGCCCCTTTAAATGTCATGCATAATATTCTAATTCAAATATGCAATTCTGTCAATACTCGTTACCTGGAGGACTAGAATCAGCTTCCTTTTTTATCCATTGCCCACCCTCCAGCAGATATGTTCCCGCCCCCCACGACTCATATTCTTCTTTAAAGGATTCAGTGAGATTCTTATTGATAATTGAATCCGTACCAAGTATTGATATACCATCCCCAATGGTCAGACTCTTAAGCCCAATACAATCATGGAAGGCTGCACCATCAATGGTTCTCACTCCCCCTGATATATCCACATGGGTCAATCCAGTACAGCCGCTGAAGGCAAATTTTCCAATATTCCCTACACCTTTGCCGATCTTCACTTCTTTTAGTCCCGTACAGCCATGGAATGCATAACTCCCCATATTGGTCACGTTATCGGGAATAATTATACTCTCTAACTGGGTGCATCCCCAGAAAGAACCGCTTCCAATACTTATTAGGCTCTCAGGGATCACTACTTCGGATAAATTTACACAATCGCGAAAGGCATTCTCCCCAATACGCTCCAACCCCTCCCCCAAATCAATATTGGCTAATCCGAAGCAGCCTCTAAATATATTGTCCCCTATTTCAACCACACTATGGGGAAGGACAATATTTGTTATCCCGAAGCAATCCTTAAAAACTTCATTGCCCATGGATTCGATGCCGCTTCCCAGCCCGATCCTGGTCAGATCTGTACAGCCGTTGAAGCCGCCGTCACCTATTTCTGTGACGCTATTTGGAAGATCCAAATCCACGATTCTAAGGCACCCTTGAAAGGCATTGGGTCCAATGATTTCTACCCCGCTGCCTAAATCCACCTTGTCAAGGCTGGTGCATTTATAGAAAGCTGCTTTCCCTATGGACCTGGTGTTATTGGGGATGGTAATGCTTTTAAGGCCTGTACACTCACGGAAGGCTTCTCCCCCGATATCCACCAAAGTATCCGGCAGGATCACCAAGGTTAATTTTTTGTAATCCTTGTTTTTCCTGCCGCTGAATGCCTTATCACCAATATGAGTAACAGGAACACCATCTATGTAGGCAGGGATAATTACTTCTCTCCCACCCCCTATATTGTACTCAAGGATTGCACCGGATTTTTTATCAAAATTAATAAAGTTCTTATGGGTTTCAATCAAAACATTGATTTTTGCCCTTTTATTCCGGCTGTTGGCAATATCTGACTGGGGCAGCAATCTTCCTTCAAAAATATAGATCCCAGGGATACTGCCGTCATATACCTCTCCTTCCTCCAAACTCCATTCCACCGGCACATGCCGCTGCTTCCCATCTTCTAGAAATACCTTAATATTTTCCGGTAAAGGAATATCCCCAAATGCTGTCCCGTGGGGTACTGTGATATCCTTTGCCTCCTGGACGCCTATTATTTCTGGTATTGTCACCGGCGGCGGCTTCACCTTCACCACCATAGAAGCGGTTTTTCCTCCATCCACAGTTACGGCTGTAATAACAGCTGTCCCCTCCCGGAGGGGTACCACTTCCCCTCCCTCAACCACTGCAATCCCGGGATCGCTGCTTTTCCAAACTACACTGGGATTTGATGCATCCTCTGGGAGCACCCCAAGGGTAATTTGCGCCGCTTCCCCACCGGCAGTGAGAGTCAGGATATCCGGCGATAAAGAAATTGACTCCACCGGGATCCATTGGGGTTCAACCTTGTACGAAATGATGAGAACATCGCTGTCCCTCATGCCAGGATATACAGCTATGGCCTTGATGGTTAAATCTTCATCTGCAACGATGGGCTCCATATATTTTAGGCTGTTTATTGTCGGCATGCTTCCATCAATTGTATAATATATTGTGGCTCCCTTTGTTTCCGTTGACAGCAAGACAGCGGTGCCCCTGCTGATTATCTTTGATGCGGGTTGGGCGGTGGGCGTGGAAACCTGTTTCATGGTGCTTCCCCCTCCACCCCTTCTGGAGGTTGTCAGGCTTCCGGATTCAATCCCCACCTCGGTTATTTGAAGTTCTGTTTTTCCAATAATTATGCCGATTATTTCGTTTATTCTATTGAACTTTTCTATTATTAAAGCAAAGATTTTTGAAATGGTGTATGAATCATAGGTTTTTTCATGGGGATCTTTTTCTTGGAAGGCCTCAGTATTATGAGCGGGGCCTATGTACTGCCTAAATATTTCATGATAGAGTTCCATAGGATTAATTTTACCATACCAACATAAATAATAAGCCCCGGCAATGAAGGTCAGGACCGCGGTGGGGTGTCCTTCCTCATTGGTGGAAATATGGGGAAAATTGCTTCCTTCCGTTGAATGGCTTCGGTCCCATTCTGTTTCACTTCCCATATTTTCCGCCCCTTGTGCCGTAACCGACTTGGGCACCAGAGAAATTAGCAAAAAAGCAGCTAAGATAACCGTCAGGAATCTCATATTACTTAACCAAAAAAACATCGGGAACCCCCTTTAGAAATTTAGCACAGAAAGGATTCCTTAATTACTGCTGTCACCGGCCAATTCGGTCAAAATACCGGAACATCGATGTCTTAATTTCCCTATTTATACTTTAAAATCCTGCCGGCATCATGATGATTGTCAATGAAATTATATAATCAGTCCCCTGCCGCTTAAAATTCAAAGGTCTTATAACTTTCTTTATGGAAATACTTATAAAAGGCGGCGGTCATTAGGAGGTGAAAAAATGATTTCCATAGTTAAAAAGGCCTTTTTGGCCGGATTGGGAGCAGTTTCCCTGACAAAGGAAAAAACAGAAAGCTTTATAGAAGAAATGACCAGGAAGGGGGAAATTTCCCGTGAGGAAGCAGGGAGTTTCCTTGATGAATTGGTAGAGCGGGGGCAGGAAGGTAGGGAAAACATAAATAAAATGATCCAATCGGAACTAACAAAGTTCAAAAAATCCCATGGAATCATAACAAGGGATGAGCTCCAAAATCTCATGGACAGACTAGAGGGAATAGAAAAAGCCCTGAGGGACAGGGAGTAGTGCGGCTCTGCAAATACTGCCTAAAATAACAAAGGGGTATGGGTTTAATAAATCTCCCATACCCTGTATCGTACATTTATCTGTCCCATTAATAATCCCTGGACCTGACTCTGGCAGACTTCCCAACCCGATCCCTGAGGTAGTACAGCTTTGCCCTGCGTACTCTACCTCTTCTAACAACCTGCACATTTTCAATGCGAGGCGAATGAACAGGAAATGTCCTTTCCACTGCAACGCCGTAGGAAACTCTACGTACGGTAAATGTTTCCCCGATACCTCTGCCCTGACGTTTTATTACTGTTCCCTCAAATATTTGTATTCTTTCCCTGGTTCCTTCTACTACTTTTACACTGACTTTCACCGTATCTCCTACTCGAAAATCTCCAGATTCTTTTTTCGTATACTCTTCTTCCACTGCTTTGATGTAATCCATTTCATTCTGACCCCCTTTCCATTTCCTCTTTTATAACTTCACGAATGAGCTCTAAATCAGTTTCAGAAAAATGATAATTATTGAAAAGATCCGCCCTTCGTTTTAAGGTATTCCTCAAGGATTCTTTTTTTCTAAAACTATCAATTTCCCCGTGGTTCCCGGACAGCAAGACCTCCGGCACCTCCACGCCGCGGTAATCCGCAGGCCTGGTATATTGGGGATATTCCAGCAGACCCATGGAGAAGGAATCCTGGGAGGCTGATTCCACATTACCCAGCACCCCCGGAACGAGACGAGCTACCGCATCGGTCAATACCAACGCTGCTGCTTCTCCTCCTGTTAGAACATAATCGCCAATGGAAATTTCCTTGGCGGCAAGATGTTCCCTGATTCTTTCATCCACACCCTCATAATGACCGCAGATTAGTATAATATGTTCAATTTTTGACAAACCATAGGCCAGCTCCTGATTAAATGGTTTTCCCTGGGGTGTAAGCAGGATAACCTCTGATTCTTCCTTTTTTACGGATTCCACCGCGTCAAAAACTGCCTGGGGACCCAATACCATCCCCCCACCTCCACCATAGGGAGGTTCATCCACGGATCTATGCTTATCTTTGGAAAAATCGCGAATATCCACTGTATTGATCGTTAACAGCCCCGATTTTTGGGCCTTCCCCAAAATGCTGGTCCCCAAAATTTCAGTAAAAACATTAGGGAAAAGGGTCATTATATCTATTTGCATGGGCAAGCTCCTATTCCATGAGTCCATGGGGTAAAACCACAATCATCGTACCCCTATTCAAATCCACTTCCTTCACCACCTGCCTGAGGGCGGGTATGAGTATTTCCCTATCATTGTCATCCCTGACAATATAGACATCATTCGCACCGGTCTGCAAAACTTCTTTTATCTCACCCAGATGCTTTCCCTCTAGGTCCAGGACCCGAAGACCCAAGACCTCAAAAAGATAGTAATGATCCCTAGGCAGTTCAAAAACATCATCCTTGTCGATGAGCAGATAGGGGTTTTTTAGAGAAAGAGCATCCTCAAGGGAATCAACACCTACAAACTTTACAATCAGCTGATTTCCATGCCAACGGATATTTTCAATGAACAGCATGACCCCGCTGCCCTCCACATATACCAGATCCAGGGATGTGTACCTCTCTCTAAAATCTGACAAGGGAATAGCCTTTAACTCCCCGCCTGTTCCATGGGTAGTTGTAATCTTAGCTATTCTTATTTGTGGACCTTCCCCCTTTGGTTGAACCATTGCTCATCACCCTAAACTCAATGAAGAATTTCCATTACCACTCTCTTACCTTCCTTAGCTGCGGCAGCTTTTACCAATGTTCTGATGGCCCTTGCTATACGCCCTTGCTTGCCAATCACTTTACCCATATCCTCACTAGCTACTTTTAATTCCAGGATTACTGATTTCTCACCTTCCACCTCATTGACAGCTACTTGGTCTGGATTATCCACCAAGGCACGGGCTAATAGTTCTACAAATTCTTTCATTGGTCTACCTCCTCAGTAAAAAACTGCCCCCTAAGCCTCTTCCTGATTCTTTTGACCCTTGCTCTTATTCAAGATACCCACCCTAACGAACAAACTCCTGACTGTGTCAGTGGGCTGTGCACCCTGAGCAAGCCATTTGCGTGCTCTTTCCTCGTCTATTTTGGTTCTGTCCAAACCATGAAGAGGATCATATACACCAATCTCTTCTATGAATCTGCCATCCCTTGGAGAACGGCTGTCAGCTACTACCAAACGATAAAAGGGTCTTCTCTTGCTGCCCATTCTTTTTAGTCTGATTTTTGTGGCCATCTAGTTGATCACCTCCTGTTTTGAAAATTTTATTGGAAAGGTGGGAAACCCAAATTGGGTAACCTCATCCGTTTTGCCTTTTTTCCACCGGCTGCTGAACCGAATTTATGCATCATCTTCTGAATTTGTGTAAATTGACGTAGGAGTCTATTTACATCCTGAACCTTGGTACCGCTCCCCCGAGAAACCCTTCTTTTCCTGCTGGAATTAAAAATTTCCGGGTTCTCCCTTTCTTCTCTGGTCATGGATTGGATTATGGCTTCGATTTTTATTAAATCTCTTTCATCCATCTGTAGGTTTTTCATCTGTCCCATTCCCGGCACCATTCCCATTAAATCTTCAATGGGACCCATGGATCGGAATTCCCTCAGTTGATCCATGAAATCATCCAGGTTAAACTTTTTTTCTCTGATCTTTTTTTCCAATTCCCTGGCTTTGTCCTCATCAAATCTCTGCTGTGCCTTTTCTATGAGGGTCAAAACATCCCCCATACCCAATATTCTTGAAGCCATTCTATCGGGATGAAAGACTTCCAGGGCATCTAGCTTTTCTCCAAGACCCACATACTTGATGGGTCTTCCTGTAACTGCCCTCACGGAAAGGGCGGCGCCGCCCCGGGCATCACCATCAAGTTTGGTGAGCACAACGCCCGTAATACCCAATTCATCGTTGAAAGCCTTTGCCACATTCACTGCGTCCTGTCCTGTCATAGCATCCACTACCAACAGTATCTCATGGGGTCCAACCACCTTCTTAATTTCCTGAAGCTCCTCCATGAGATCCTCATCAATATGCAAACGCCCCGCAGTATCTATTAAAATCACATCGTTATTGTTTGACTTAGCGTGACCTATACTTGCCAAGGCTATTTCCGGTGGGGTTTTGGCAGTGCCCATATTGAACACAGGGACACCCACCCTTTCTCCCACCACCTGCAGCTGCTTTATGGCAGCCGGGCGATAAACATCCCCTGCCACCAGCAAAGGGCTGCGGCCGGATGATTTAAAGTTTTTTGCTAACTTCCCCGCGGTGGTAGTCTTACCGGAACCCTGTAAGCCGGCCATGAGGATTATAGTGGGGGGATCCTGCGCCATTTCGATTTTACTCTGGGTACCCCCCATGAGTTCGCTCAATTCATTGTTTACAATCTTAATAACCTGTTGGGCCGGTGTAAGACTCTCAAAAACTTCTTGCCCTATGGCCTTTTCTTGAATCTTTTTTATAAAGTCTCTAACAATCTTATAGTTGACATCGGCCTCTAAAAGTGCCAACCTCACTTCCCTGAGGGCGGCCTTTACATCCTTTTCCGATAATTTACCCTTGCCTTTTAGGTTCCTAAATATAGACTGTAGCTTATCTGTCAAGCTTTCAAAGGCAGCCATTTATTCTCCCCCTATTTTAGAAGAATCCCTGAAGTTGAATTCAAAATCCAAGAGATCTACCAACATCTTATCAATCTTATCCAGCTCCACGGAATCCCCCGAATCCCGAAAGTTGTCAAGATGCCCAATGATACCCCGGAGATTTTTCTTAAGATATGAAAATCTTTCAACCAATCCCAAAGAGTTTTCATAACCTTCAAGGGCTTTTTGGGCTCGTTTCAAACCAAAAAACACAGCCTGACGGGTGATACCCAGTTCATCGGCAATTTCCTGTAGGGACAAATCCTCAAAATAGTACAGCTTGACCAATTCCCTCTGTCTGTCCGTCAGTAAACTGCTGTATTGTTCAAAAAGCATACCAATCTTGGTTACCCTTTCAAGCAATGACTTCACCACTGTTAACGGTTTTTACTTGACACCCACATATTTTAAAACACGGAAAGAGGGATGTCAAGTTTTTCTATAGAAAATCATCTGGAAATATATGGGCCCTAGATGGGCTCTAGTAAATGTTCCATCCTCCTCTGAGCCATCCTTCGCACAAGGGCCTCATCCATGGTTTTCAATTCCCTGCCCTCCATAAGAATCTTTCCATCTACAATGACGGTATCCACATCTGCCGCCCCGGCGGAATAGGTGATTTGTGCAATGGTATGGTGCAGGGGAGCGAGATGGGGTTTGTCAAAATCTAGAAGAATTAGATCCGCCCTACCCCCCACCTGCAGGGGCCCTACCCCCTCGATACCCAGGGCCTCTACCCCCTTGATGGTGGCCATTTCCAGAGCATCCCTTGCAGGGATGAGGGTGGGATCATGGGAAACACCCTTATGTAAAACTCCTGCCAGGCGAATCTCTTCAAACAGATCTAAATTGTTATTGCTTGCCGCCCCATCGGTACCCAGTGCCACAGGAATACCCATTTTCACCATTTCTGGAATGGGTGCCACTCCACTGGCAAGTTTTAAATTGCTCTGGGGACAATGGGCAACATAGGCCCCGGCTTCCATAAGAATCTTGAAATCCCCCTCTTCCAAATGGACGCAATGGGCCGCCAGGACATGCTGTTCAAATAACCCCAGATCTGAGACATACTCAAAGGGGGTTCTGCCATACCGCCTTTTTATGTCTTCCTGCTCTTTCTTGGTCTCCCCCAGGTGTATGTGGATACCCACACCCTGATCTTGGGCTAAAGACACAGTTTCTTCTAGAAATTCTGGGGGACAAGTATATGGCGCATGGGGTCCGAACATGGCAGTTATCCTGCCCTCGGCCCCACCATGCCATTGGGATACAAAATCATCGGCTTCCCTGAGAGATTTGTCTGCCCCACCACCGGCGGCCACCAGACCCCGACAGAGGCAGGCCCTGATTCCCACCTCTTCCACCGCCCGAGCAGCCTCATCCATGAAAAAATACATATCTGCAAAGGCTGTGATCCCACCCCTGATCATTTCCGCCAGGGCAAGCATGGTTCCCCAATATATGTCCTCCGGGGTTAATTTTTCTTCCAGCGGCCAAATTTTTTCCTCCAGCCAGATATTTAGGGGGAGATCATCGGCATAACCCCTAAGAAGAGTCATGGCCCCATGGGTATGGGCATTGACCAGCCCCGGTAGGGCCACCATACCCTTGGCATTGATAACTTCATGGGATTCCGTATCGATAGATCCACCCACTTCTTGTATTCTTCCCTCATCAATGAGGATATCCCCAAGGAAGGGCTCCTCATCCCCTTTACGCAGGGTTACTATATCAGCATTCCGAATTAAAATACCCATTTCTCAAGGCCCCCTATTCTTTTACCAAAGCCTCCAAGGTCTGCGACATTAAAAACTTTCACCGTGGCCCTCCGTGCCGGGGTCAATCATGTTGGGAGGGACAGCATGGACATTCATAATCCCGGGGAAGTCCCGATATGGATGATTTCAAAAGGTCCCTAACATGGGCCACGCTGGTTTCCATTGCTTCCACCACTTCCTGGTGGGAAAGGGGGGTAGGGGATATCCCCGCAGCAAAATTTGTAACAATTGCCGTAGCTGCATAGCAAATACCCTTTTCCCTGGCCAACACCACCTCCGGCACATTGGTCATCCCCACCAAATCACCGCCCAGCATCCCGTACATTTTTATTTCCGCCGGTGTCTCAAATCTCGGACCCTCGGTACAAATATACACACCTTGGGGATGAACCTTTACCCCCGGCATCTCACCATATTTTTTAAGCTGCCGGCTCAATTCCGGGCAATAGGGTGTAGTCATGTCCGTATGGACGACTCCCCTACTTCCCCCTTCGAAAAAGGTCAGCGGCCTCCCCTTAGTAAAATCTATAAACTGGTCCAAAATAACCAAATCCCCCGGTTTCATATCTGTATTCAAGGAACCCACCGCCGCTGTGGCAATAATTTTTTTCACTCCCACTTCTTTTAAGGCCGTTATATTTGCCCTGTAATTGACCAAATGGGGGGGAACCGTGTGTTCTCCGCCGTGTCTTGTGAGAAAGGCAATCCTCCTTCCCCCCATCTC
>JAAYRB010000031.1 GCA_012519005.1 Clostridia bacterium | reverse complement strand
GGAAATTGCACAGAATGGACTGGAAGCCTTGGAGCTCTTTGAAAATTCTCCTAAAGATACATACGATTTGATCTTAATGGATGTGCAGATGCCTGAGATGGATGGTTATGAAGCGGCAAGGCATATACGGAAGCTGGATGGGGATATTCCCATCATTGCCATGACAGCTAGGACTCTCGTGGATGAAAAACAAAGATGTTTTGAGGCGGGTATGAATGATCATATTTCTAAACCCATAGATGTCGATGAGTTTTTCGCCACCATTGCAAATTGGGTTGGGGGATACCATGAAGGAACGAAAGAGATATCGGCGGGGCAGGGCTTATATGCGGCGGGTATTGATATTAAGGAGGGTTTACGCCGTGCCGGAGGAAATATGGGGCTGTACATGGATCTGCTCTATAAATTTGCCCAGGGGTTGGAAGGACAAATGGAGGGTATACACCAAGCAATACTTATTGGGGATTTCCAAAGGGCGGAAGAAATCAATCATTCCCTAAAAGGATCCGCCGGCAATATTGGTGCCATTGGGATACTGAACGCGGCTGTTCTTTTGGAAGAATGGCTGAGATCCCCGGGGGCGGAATCTGCTCCTTCCTTACTTCATGAGATGGAAGACATTCTTAAAAAAACGGCGGCAAGTATTTTAGAATCGCCTCAAATCAAGAAATATATGGGTGGAACATCATATTCGGAAGCCATCCGTGATGAACGACAGGTGAAGCATTTTCTTAGATTGTTGAGTGACAGCGACATGAGGGCCCTTGAATATTTTAAAAGGTTCAGTGATGAACTGAAAAACAGAATGGGGGAGGAAAGCTACCAAATTCTAGAGGGTCTTATGTCCGAATTTCGGTTTTTGGAGGCGGCGGAAATACTTGAACAGGAATTTATGGGGGGGTAGGGGGTTTACAATGCACAGGGTCGGGGAAAAACCAGCGGTGCTGGTGGTGGATGACGCCCAAGACAATATTGTTTTCCTAAATGAGGTACTGAAGGAAGAATACAATGTCAGGGTTGCGACAAACGGCAAGAGGGCTTTGGAGGTTGCTCACAGGACTCTGCCGGATATTATTCTCATGGATATCGTGATGCCGATAATGAATGGATATGAGGCTTGCCGTAGGATTAAAAAAAGTGAGGCTCTAAAGGATATACCTGTACTATTTTTGACAGTCAAATCCTATGATGAGGATGAAAAAAAGGGTTTTGATCTAGGGGCAGCAGATTATATTGTTAAGCCTGTAAACCCCTCCATACTCAAGGCACGGGTCAGCACCCATCTGGAACTAAAGAGATCTAGGGATATTTTAAAGGATCAAAACCAATTTCTTGAGGAGGAGGTAAGGAGGCGCATCAAGGAAATCTCCACAGTCCAAGAGGCCTCCATCATGGCAATGGCTTCCCTGGCCGAGATGCGGGATGATGAAACCGGAAGCCATCTGAAGAGGGTGAGGTTTTATATTAAGGAACTGGCGGAATATATGGGCAAAATGAAGGAATATAGAGATGTTCTCACCCCAGAAAGGATCAGGTTGATTGTACTTTCCTCCCCTCTCCATGACATAGGGAAGATCGGGATCCCCGATGAAATCCTGCTCAAGCCTGGGCCCTTGTCTTCGGAAGAGTATGAATTCATGAAAAAGCACACAATTCTGGGGGGAAATGCCATTGAGAGTGCAGAAAGGTTAATAGGGGATGCACGTACATTTCTGTCCTGCACCAGAGAAATAGCCTATTATCACCATGAGAAATGGGATGGCAGCGGCTACCCCTTGGGATTGTCCGGGGAGGACATCCCCCTACCGGCAAGACTCATGGCAGTGGTGGATGCCTATGATGCCCTTACCTCTCGCCGGGTTTACAAGGATGCTGTACCCCACGAGAAGGCTGTGGCTGTTATCAAAGAGGATTCAGGCAAGCATTTTGACCCCAATGTGGTACATGCCTTCCTAAAGCTTCAAAAAGAGTTCAAAGAGATTTCTAAAAAGTACAAAAACCCTCTTTTACAGAAGGGAATCAACTTTGGGGGTCCTGCTCATGGTGTTAGGGGGAATTTTAGGGAAGGGGTAAATAATCAATGCGGGACATCCCCGCGCAAAAAGTAGAGATGTTAACAAAAAAAGCCATAAGGGGAGTTGAGTAATGCAATGTCATCTGCTGATAGATATTGTTTTCCCGGTGGGTGGCTTTTGTTTTTTCTAGGAACAGCTAAAAAGATTTTACTTGCATGGACTGACATTTCAACTCATACTAGTATCAAAGGGAGGCGGTAGTTGTTTTTTTACCCCGCCTCTTAGGGCATGGGGTCCGTTTGCAGATGTACGGTGATCCGACGGGCTTGGGGTGGGTTGATGAGCAGATACAAAAAAATACCAGCAGTAATGCTGTTAATTGCTTTAGTGTTTCTCTTTGTGGGTGCCGGCAGGCCCATAAATGTTGAATTGTATTTAACTCAGGGGGAAAGGGATTACATTGCCGGTAGAGGCGTGATCAGGGCGGCTTCCATTGCAGGAGGGGCACCCCTACACTATAGAGATTCAAAAGGTGAAATAAGAGGCATTGCTGTAAATGTACTGAAAGAAATAGCAGATATGACCGGGTTGGCTGTTGAATATGAGCTGTATGATAATGTTTCCCTAGCTTTTAACAGCGGTGCAGATATCTTTTTCGGTGTTACAACCCAGTACGCCCCGGAGGGAATGATTTTATCAAAGCCATATCTAAAATCCGATACGGTATTGTTCATGAATTCCTCATTGGATTATAAGAGACTGAGTGACAAAAGATATGCCGCACTGGCAAACGGAAGCATACCGGTAGGTGTGGAAGAGGAGAATACCATTTACTTTAATAACAGAGAAGAATCTATGGATGCTGTGGAGGCTGGAAAAGCCGATTATGGTTATGGAAATGC
>JAAYRB010000221.1 GCA_012519005.1 Clostridia bacterium | reverse complement strand
TTTAGGGATTGTTCCCGCTGCAAAGATTTCATTTATAATGTAGTTTTTTGGTGTGTATTCACTGGGGAGTTTGCCTGACTTGGAATCCACTGACGCCCAAGTGATTCCCTCCGGCTTTGGAAAACTTCTAGCTGGTTTTCCTTTCAACGCTGAGGTCATTACCTTTTTCCATATTGGAGCAGCGGAACCCCCACCGGATACCCCCCTTAAGTAATGTTTCGGTGTAGTTTTATCGTAGCCTAACCATACAACTCCCACCAGTTCAGGGGTGTATCCCACAAACCAGGCATCCCGGACTCCTTTCAGTCCTTTGTAGGCTGGCTGATCCGGCAATTGAGTGGTCCCCGTCTTGCCTGCCACGGGCCAACCTGCCATTCTTGCATTTGTGCCTGTGCCGGAATTCACTACAGTTTCAAGTATATTTGTCATAATGTATGCTGTTTGCTCGCTCATGATAACTTTTTGGTCCGCTTCAACCTCAATCAAGGTTTCCCCTTTGCTATCTGTAATTTTTGTGATCGTGTGTGGTTCCATCAGGATACCCTTATTAGCAAATGCTCCATATGCGGAAGCTAAATCTACAGTGGATACTCCCTTGGTCAGCCCTCCTAAGGCAAGGCTGAGGGATTTATCTGCGGGCACAAGGGGTAGACCAAGTTTTCTAGCAAAATCATAACCCTTTTCCACCCCCATGGATTCAAGTAATTTCACAGCCGGGATATTTACTGATAACCTTACCGCCTCTCTCATAGTGATCAACCCTCTGTAGCGTCCATCGTAGTTGCCGGGGCTGTAAGACTTGCCGCCGGGCTGCGGATAGCTGATAGGCACATCATCAATAACTGTTGCGGCAGTGAAACCATTCTCCAATGCCGGTGCATAAACTGACAAAGGCTTGATGGCGGAGCCGGGCTGCCTTGACCCCTGAACAGCGCGGTTAAAGCCACGCTCTACTGTATGTTCTCTCCCCCCAATAAGCCCTACTATTTCCCCCGTGGCCGGGTCTAAAACAACCATGGAACTTTGCACCGGCGTGCTATCCGGACTTTGAGGGAAATTTTTTGGGTCGGAATAAATTTGCTCCATGGTGTTTTGCACTGAGGTATTTAGGGCCGTATATATATGGAGTCCCCCGCGGTATATATCCGCCGGGTTCATACCCTTGTCTTTTAAAAGCTTCTCTCCTTCGAGAATAACTGCGTCAATATAATATGGGTGTTTCTTTGAGCTTTTTTGTTTCAATTCTGTAAGATTGAATTCTTCATTTTTAGCTTTTTCGGCTTCTTCACTGCTTATGTAGCCGCAATCCACCATATGGTTTAGGACAACCGCTCTTCTGTTTCTTGCCATTTCCTCGTTTCTAAATGGCGAATATAATGCTGGATTGTTTGTGGCTCCGGTTACAGTTGCCATTTCACCAAGCGTTAAATCACCAACATCCTTACCAAAATAAGTTTGTGCCGCCGCCTGAACACCGTATGCACCGTGGCCAAAATAGATATGATTCAAATATGCTTCAAATATTTCATCCTTAGTGTAGCGTCGTTCTAATTGTATGGATAAAAGCGCTTCCTGAATTTTTCTTTTGTAGCTATGTTTTTGTTTTTGTTCCATGAAAAAAGCATTATCAACCAGCTGCATGGTAATTGTACTGCCGCCCTGAACAATTCTTCCTGCCCGGGCATTGGCGATAGCGGCCCTAACAAAAGAGCTGGGGTTCACTCCCGGGTGCTTATAGAAGGAACGGTCCTCCGCCGCAATAAATGCATTTTTTAAATCACTGGGGACATCGGCCAGCTTGACAGGTATACGATTTTCAACCCCGTGTAGGCTCGCAACCTGCTTCCCATCTTTATCATGGATGAAAGTTGTAGCTTCTGGAACCAGGCTGTCTGAATCCAAATCGGGTAAATTTTTTACGACTCCCACTACAAACCCCGCACTTACCCCAACACCGACAAAAGCAATAAGCAAGAATGCTAAAATAAGGACACGAAAAATATTCAGTTTACGCTTCTTTTTCTTTACCACATCTAATACCTCCCAAATGGGATAATTGACTTGTACTTTTTGCAACTAATTATATCATAAAGTCTGAACTGCGTGTGTTCCTGTTGTTGAAGCTATCATTAGTAATATGATAAAATTAAACGGTAAAAGAGGAGGGAAATCTTTAATGGATGTTAGCAAGGAAATTAACAGACAATTAAGTATTTTACGTCAAGGTACTGCTGAAATTGTCCCAGAAGAGGATTTAGCGCAAAAAATAAAAAAATCAATTTTATCCGGCAAGCCTTTGCGAGTCAAACTTGGACTTGATCCAACAGCTCCGGATATACATTTAGGACACACCGTCGTACTGCACAAACTCAGGCAGTTTCAGGATTTGGGACACCAAGTAATTCTGATAATAGGGGATTTCACTGGCAGAGTTGGTGATCCCTCCGGAAGGTCTAAAACGAGGAAACCTCTAACAGAATCTGAGATAAGGGAGAATGCCAGGACTTATCAGGAACAAATATTCCATGTCTTAGATTCAGATAAAACAGAATTGGTTTATAATAGTCAGTGGCTTGCTCCTCTTAGCTTTGCTGAAATCATTCAACTCTCAGCGAAATATACTGTGGCCAGAATGCTGGAAAGAGATGATTTTCATAAAAGATATATCAATGAAGAACCTATAAGTATTCATGAGTTTTTTTATCCCCTGATGCAGGGGTATGATTCCATAGCCATCGAGGCGGATGTGGAATTGGGAGGCACGGATCAAAAATTTAATTTATTAATAGGCCGTACCTTGCAAAGGGAATATGGGCAGGAGCCGCAGGTGGCAGTTACAGTGCCCATCCTCGAAGGTCTTGATGGAAAACAAAAAATGAGTAAAAGCCTAGGAAATTACATTGGCATTACTGACACCCCCAAAGATATGTATGGTAAAACCATGTCAATTCCCGATAACCTGATAGTCCGTTATTTTGAACTAGTAACGAAAATGCCCGCGGATGAAGTGATGAAGATTGAGGAAGGGCTGACTCGAGAACAACTTCACCCTAGGGATGTGAAAATGCGTCTTGCGAGGGAAATAGTAACCACCTACTATGACGAAAAAACCGCCGTGGGTGCAGAGGAAGAATTTAAACAGATATTTAGACTGGGGAAGCTGCCCCATGAAATCCCTGAGTTTTCCATAGATTCTGATCTTCTTGAGGAGGGTAAGATATGGCTCCCCAAGCTGCTGCAGCTTGCCAACCTGGTGTCAAGTACCAGTGAAGCCAGGCGTCTAATAAAACAGGGCGCTGTGAGAGTGGATGGCCAAAAGGTGGAAAGTCAGGACACCGAGATAAATATTATTGATGGACAGGTTATCAGAGTTGGGAAGAGAAGATTTTTGAGGTTAAGAAAATAGCAAATCCCCATTTCAATATGATATTTTGTCACCAAGAGTTGAAATTTTGTTTTTGACTTAAAGTGTACTCACAAATGAACACCCGCCTCCATACTATGCTGTATGGAGGTGATATGACATTGCTGGGAAGAAGGAGGGGGCCTAGATTTGCGGTTGTTTTGGTTCTCCTCTTTGTATTTATAATAGCGGCCGGGCTCCTGGTTTTTATCGAGGTGAGTCTAAAGCCTACAATTATAGCCTTAGCAGAGACCCAGGCTAGATGGGCAGTTACTGAGATTATACACAAAGCAGTATTGGAAGGGGTTGTTGGGGACGTTGCTTATAAGGATATAATTCACATTGAAAAGGATTCCTTCAATAGGATTGTGCTGATGCAGCATGATGTTATTGAAATCAACAGAAT
The DNA here is from genome assembly GCA_012519005.1 of Clostridia bacterium. GTDB lineage: Bacteria > Bacillota > DTU086 > DTU086 > DTU086 > JAAYRB01. The sequence goes on along the minus strand of JAAYRB010000221.1, from coordinate 1,569 downwards.
GGCGTCCAATGCCGCACTTAATATTCAGGGCAACATGGAAAAATTGAAGGATGGTAAGTTTAAGATCCCCCTAGGCCAAATTCTCGGCAGTAAATTCTTGGCCCACAGCGGTCCATCATTGAGTTTAAAGTTATTACCTGTGGGTACTGTTAAAATTTCACCCCGTGATATCCTTGAGGAGGCGGGGATAAACCAGGTGCGTCATTATATATATCTAGATATAGATAGTGATGTGAAGGTTGTGATTCCTTTTATTAATTCCATCGTTGATGTTAAGGTTCAGGTTCCTGTTGCCGATGCGGTTATTGTGGGGAATGTGCCAGAGACATATATGAATTTACACATGGATGGGATTTTTTCAGGCAAATCTGAATAAGGCATTTACTATACTATGATGCCTTTTGAGCCAATATTTATTTTGTAAATCTTTATCTGTACATTTAAAAGAATTTGTGATCCAGAATGTTTATTAAATACATAAAGCATTTTTCCAGTGGATGAAAGGCAGTATTTCATGAATGAGAATGGTTTTTTTGATCATATTAAAAAGGAAGGTATCTATCTAGAGGTTCCTGGAACCCCAAAGACGGCCATTTTTAAGAAGAGGCTGAACAGGTTTGTTGCGGAAGTAATGATTGGCGGGGTTCTTCATCTGTCACATGTGCCCAGTTCGGGACGGATGAGTGAACTGCTGTACCCGGGTGCAGAAGTTTATGTGCTTCCTATGTCTTCCGAAAAAAGAAAAACACCTTTTAAATTAATTGCGGCGAAACATAAGGGCCAGCTTGTTTCCGTGGATTCTCTCTTGCCGAACAGACTTATTGACAAAGCCCTGAAGAAGAAAGCCATGGGGTTATTTAAAGATTACGGTAGGCATCAGAGGGAATGTACTTATAAGAACAGCAGATTTGATTTTTGTTTTTTAGAAAATGAAATAAAGTGCCTGATTGAGGTTAAGTCTGTAACATTAGTAGAGGATGGTGCGGCCTTATTTCCCGATGCACCCTCATCTAGGGCGAAAAAACACTTAAAGGAACTGATGCACGCCAAAAGAAATGGCTTTGATGCACATGTTGTATTTGTAATACAGAGAAGCGATGCTTTGTTTTTTAGACCAAATGATTCTAGAGACCCAGGGTTTGGTGCTCTATTAAGACAATCCAGCAAAGCTGGGGTTGCGCTAAGTGCATATGATTGCAGGGTAGATAGGAAGGCTGTTAAATTGAATGGTTCCTTACCCATAGTACTTTGATACAGTCTGGGGCCCAAGTAAGATTTTTATTCTGCAAGGCCTTGACAAGTAAATTAAAAGTGTGGTATATTTACACTTGCCCTTGGGGCGAGATGGTTAAACATGGATCAGGTCATTGATTTCCTTTAAACACCATTGACAGGGGCTCAAGAAAATTGTATACTGCTAGTTGCTGTCCCGAAGCCGAAAGGAAAAAAGGTCTTGACAAAGCGGCAGAGGGATGTTAAGATAGAAGATGCTGCAAAGACGCAGCGGAAAAGAAGAGCAGGTCTTTGAAAACTGAACAGTGGAAACGCAAAAGCGGGTAAGAAATTCAG
>JAAYRB010000220.1 GCA_012519005.1 Clostridia bacterium | reverse complement strand
CATTTTCACCTTCCCAATCATTCAGTATTTCAGCAGCTGTGCCGTCTCTCTTTATCTCTTCTAACCCGCTGTTAATTGCATCCAGCAGCTTTTTATCCCCTTTTCTGACAGCAATACGGGAGTAACTGGTTTCAATGGGCTCCTCCACCATTTGGATACCTCTGACTTTGCTTTTTGCCAGTTCGTACTCACCAATCCACCGATCCACCACAACAGCATCCAACAGCCCAAAGCCCAGCATTCTAAACCCACTCCCCCAATCAGGAATGGTGGTCAAATTTATCCCTTTATATTTCCTAAGAAGGTTATATGGGTAGCCCCCGGACTCAACACCCACTTTTTTTCCCCTCAAATCCTCAATTTTATTGGTGTTGGAATCATTGCTTTTTCTAAATATGGAGAACTCCGATTTCAGCAGTTTCTCTGAAAAATCAAAATGCCTTTCCCTTTCCGGCGTGGGGTTGATTTGAAGAAGGGCATGTGCCTCTCCGGATAAGAGCATATTTTGGGCAGAGTCCCATTGGGCTGTTTTTATTTCTATATCACATCCCATTCTCTCACCCAATTTCCTTGCTATATCAGCTGCTACCCCTTCGGCCTTTCCTTTGTTTTCATAGATAATGGGAGCAAGATTTTTATTGCCAAGAAAGATAATTGTTTCCGATTCGTTGCCTTCCTGATTATGATTTGCAAACACGTTCATCGGCGTAAAAAAAATAATAGCCAGCATTAGAAGAATTAAATATACCTTATTATTGTTTGACCCAATGTTTTTCACTTTTTTATCATCTTCCTTTGGGGCTTAGATCTCTTGGTTTGTTTTGCTAAAATCAGGGTATGATTGTCCTTGATAGGGCTATATTATACCAGATTGACTAATCATTTCATTGGAAAATAAGGGGCCTGTAGGGATTAGATGGTACCCCCAACGGCATACAGCAAAAAACCCATGTATCTGGCGGCCAAAATATAAAAGCACACCCGTCTCATGGGTAGAAGATTTTAGTATTATATTTAAATAACAGTCCTTCTCCCTGAAATATAATGTCCCAAAAGTGTCCGGTATTCGTTACACTTTTTTGGGAATAATAATCCAGGCGGCGATGTAGGCGATGACACCCAACCCGGCAAATAGTGAGAATAATACCCAAAGAAGCCTCACCACTACGGAATCCACATTGAGATAATCCGCTATACCCCCACACACTCCACCAAGCATTTTATCTGTATCTGATCGATGCATTTTTCTCCCCTCTCTGTCTACCTGGACAATGGCCGACCCGGAACCGGCATATTCCTCCTCGGGGATAATAATCCATGCGGCTATATAGGCAATCAACCCCGCGCCCCGGGCAAAAATTAAAACGAACCAAAGAAGCCTTATCAAGACCGCATCAACACTAAAATAGCTTGCAAGCCCACCACAAACCCCACCAAGCATCCTGTCCGTACTGGATCTATAAAGTTTTTTAGACAATTCCTTAGCTCCTTATACTAATAATTACTTAAATCCAATTCTCCGTCATATATTCCCCCGGGTCAAGGAATAATTTTTTGCAGAAAAATTAAGAGCCCACCCATGGGATGAGCTCACACATTTCCACCAAAGAAATGCAAATCTTATAAAGACATACTAATCAAGATATATGGTAATCTCCTCCAATGGACGTCTAGGGGTGGGAGGCGGAGTCTCCGCGGGATATCCTACGGGAAGCATGGCCACGGGCCTGATAGTCGAGTGATCCTTGATTTTCAATGCCTTTGCCGCCATTTCCTCCCTGAAAGCCCCCACCCAACAGCTGGCAAGACCCAATTCCGCCACGGAAAGAAGAATATTCTCCACTGCCGCCGCGGTATCTTGGTAGGCGTACAGGCCCATACCCCTTTGACCATAGGCCTCACCGGATCGAGCTAGATCTGCGCAAACTACGATGATAACCGGTGCGGTGAGCATCCATTTCTGATCCAATGCCGCCTCGGAAAGCATGGTTTGGATGCCTTTATTTTTTACGATGTAAAACCTCCAGGGCTGAGAGTTTCCAGCGCTGGGGGCCGACCGAGCCGCTTCCAGTAATTTTATTATTTTGTTGTGGGGAACTGATTCACCAGTGAATTTCCTTACACAATGTCTATTTTTGATTGCTTTCATAATGCTCATGATCAATATCCCAGAGGGATAGAACACCTCCTAAATGATAAACACGATAGGCCTGGAGATCGAAGGACGATATCCCCGTACCCATCATACCTTGAGTATTAATATTCTAAGCGGGGGTTTATTTTCCCTTGTTTCTTGAGAACTTATAATGCCTTTCCAATCAAGCAGTAACAATTAAATACCTAGCCCGCCCTGGTAAACTGGCTTTCATAAAGATCTGTGTAGAAGCCTCCGCGGGCCAGCAACTCCCCATGGCTTCCCTGTTCCACAATACCCCCCTCATCCATGACCAGGATCAGATCAGCATTGCGGATAGTGGAAAGTCTGTGGGCAATGATAAAGCTGGTCCTCCCCTTCATGAGATTATCCATGGCCCTCTGGATCAGGAGTTCCGTCCTGGTATCTACAGAACTGGTGGCTTCATCGAAGATTAAAATCTTGGGGTCATGGAGAACAGCTCTAGCTATGGTGAGCAGCTGCTTCTGACCAAGGGAGAGAT
>JAAYRB010000219.1 GCA_012519005.1 Clostridia bacterium | reverse complement strand
CCCCGGGGGTATACCAATAGATGGGCCCTCCGCTGGTGTTGCCATAGCCACGGCCATCTATTCCGCCATTACGGGTCGCCCGGTGGATAATGAGGTGGCCATGACCGGTGAGATATCCATCAGGGGGGAAATAAAGCCTGTGGGGGGTGTAGCGGCTAAGATAGAAGCAGCCGCAGCTGCTGGGGCAAAAAAAATACTGATACCCAAGGAAAACTGGCAGGAAATATTTCAAGAGTATAGGGATATCCAGCTGCTGCCGGTGGAGGACCTGGAAGTAGTTATTGAGGAATCTCTGTTAGATGATGGCAAGGTGGGTATCAAACCGACATCTAGGCTGATATCAGCTTCTCTTCTTTAAAATAAGAAGTATTGCCTGAGGAACTGATATGTTATGCAGTACATAGAGTATCATTCAGGGTAAGAAGGGGTTATTCATATGCAAACCCCTTTTTATTATACCTTTTGCTTGCACATGCCCGGTTTTAATAATAGAATCATGCTGAGAATATATTTTCCTGCGGTGTAAAAACTAGGCTTATGTTGTAATATCTGTGCATTATTAGTGGAGGTGGTGGAATGGAGAAGGATACCATGGTTGAGAATGAATCAATCAGAGAACTGCCCCTATTGCCCCTTAGAGGGGTGGTGGTATTCCCATATATGGTAATACATTTGGATGTTGGCCGTGATAAATCTGTGACGGCCATTGATGAAGCAATGAACCATGATAGGATTATTTTTCTTGCCATGCAGAAAGAGGCCCAGACAGATGAACCAGAGGAAGGGGACATACATAGTGTAGGCACCGTGGTGGAAATAAAGCAGCTGCTGAAACTCCCCGGTGGAACCATCAGAGTATTGGTGGAGGGTTTAAGAAGGGCAGAAATTGTAAATTTCATTCAAGAAGAACCCTTCTTCAGGGTTATGGTAAATGAGGCGGTGGAATCTGAAGAAAAGACTACGGAAATCGAAGCCCTGATGAGATCTTTGATTGAAAAATTTGAGGATTACGTAAAGATAAGTAAAAGAATCCCCCCTGAAACAGTTGTTTCTGTGGTTTCTATTGAAGAACCCAATCGTTTCGCGGATGTCATTGCATCTCATTTATCATTAAAAATTGAGGATAAACAGTCAATTCTTGAGACCATCGATGTACGAGATAGATTGGAACTGCTCTATGAGGTGCTTTCCAAGGAATTTGAGATTCTTGAGCTGGAGAGACAGATCAGCAACCGCGTTCGAAAACAGCTGGAAAAAACTCAAAAGGAATTTTACCTCCGGGAGCAGATAAAGGCCATCCAAAAGGAATTAGGGGACAAGGATGACCGGGTTTCTGAGGCGGAGGAATTCCGCGAAAAAGTGGAAAAAGCAAAGATGCCCAAGGAGGCAAGGGAAAAGGCCCTAAACGAAATCGATCGTCTGGAAAAAATGCCTCCCATGGTGGCTGAATCCGCAGTAATCAGGAATTATATCGAATGGTTATTGGATCTCCCTTGGTCAAAGGTTACTAGGGATCGGTTGAACATAGAAAAAGCGGAGGCCATCCTAGATGAGGATCATTATGGCTTGAGGGATGTAAAAGACAGAATCCTTGAGTATCTGGCCATCCGGAAATTGGCTAAGAAAATGAAAGGGCCCATCCTATGTTTCGTGGGGCCTCCGGGGGTGGGGAAAACATCCTTGGGTAAATCCGTGGCAAGGGCTTTAAACAGAAAGTTTGTGCGGATTTCCTTAGGAGGCGTAAGGGATGAGGCCGAGATCAGGGGTCACAGGAGAACCTATGTGGGAGCCCTACCCGGTAGAATTATACAGGCCATGAAACAGGCTGGTACCAAGAATCCAGTTTTTCTGCTGGATGAAATTGATAAGTTGAATAGGGATTTTCGTGGGGACCCATCCTCCGCACTGCTGGAAGTACTGGACCCCGAACAAAACAATGTTTTCAGTGATCATTTTATTGAGGTGCCCTTTGATCTTTCCAAGGTACTCTTTATCACCACAGCAAATGTCCAATATAATATTCCTGCACCTCTGCTGGATCGAATGGAACTCATAGAAATCTCCAGCTATACTGAATACGAAAAATTCCAAATAGCCCTGCGTCATTTACTGCCAAAGCAAGTGGAGGAGCATGGCTTAAAAGATGATCAGATCAGTGTATCTGACAACGCGGTTCGGAGGATTATCCGTGAATATACCCGGGAGGCGGGGGTCAGAAATCTTGAGCGGCAGCTGGCAGCGGTATGCCGTAAATCCGCAAGGGATATAGTCGCAGAGAAAACGGATAGGGTGCAGGTGTCCACAAAGACATTGGACAAATGGCTTGGAATACCGAGATATCGTTTTGGAATAGCGGAAGAAAAGGATGAGATCGGTGTTGCCACTGGATTGGCCTGGACCGAAACCGGCGGGGATGTACTCAGTATTGAGGCAAGTATCATCAAGGGTAAGGGAAATGTGATCCTTACAGGGAAGTTAGGGGATGTAATGAAGGAGTCCGCCCATGCGGGGATCAGTTATATTCGTTCCAAAGTTGATGAGCTGGGGATCAGCCCTGATTTCTATCAAAAAAATGATGTCCATATCCATGTGCCGGAGGGTGCCATCTCCAAGGACGGCCCCTCAGCAGGTATAACCATGGCAACAGCAGTAATATCCACATTGACTCAGAAACTAGTGAAAAAAGATGTTGCCATGACCGGTGAAATCACCCTTAGGGGAAGGGTTCTAGCCGTGGGGGGTATAAAAGAAAAGGTCCTAGCAGCCCACCGTGCCGGGATCAAAAAGGTAATCCTCCCCAAGGAAAGTGAAAAATATCTGGAGGAGATCCCCAAAAGAGTCAAGAGGAAGCTGGAATTCCACCTTGTGGAACATATGGATGAAGTCTTGCCCATTGCCTTTGATCAGGAAATTTTGGTTTGACTTATCTTCTCTTAGTGGATAATATATTTGTAGTAAATTTAACAGGCTAAAACAATGAATAGGAATGGTAGCCTGCCGCCGCTGTCAGAGAGGGAAACCCTTGGCTGTAAGGTATCCCCAGTCAGGGGCAGGTGACGTCCCCTATGAGTGCCGGGCTGAAAGGTTTTTGTTGACAATTAGGCCGGCCGGTGGTTCCGTTATAACCGCAATAAGTGAGCGCAGTTATCATGCCGTACAATAAGGTGGTACCGCGGAAGACCCCTTTCGTCCTTAAATGAAAGGGGTTTTTGTTTTGTGTATTCATAGATTAACTCCATTAAAAACATAAGGAGGAAGAGAAGTTGCAGGCAAATAAACAGGAAACCAATATACCCACCACATATGACCCCAAGGTGGTGGAGGATAAATGGTATGAGTATTGGACAAGTAAGGGTTATTTTCACGCTGAGGTTGACGAAGATAAAGAGCCCTTTTGTATAGTTATGCCTCCCCCAAATGTTACTGGTTCCCTTCATTTAGGCCATGCCCTAGATAATACACTCCAGGATATTCTTGCCCGTTTCAAGAGAATGCAGGGTTACAATGCACTATGGGTTCCCGGGACGGATCATGCTGGTATTGCCACTCAATCCCGGGTGGAAGAGTTTCTAAAGGAAACTGAAGGAAAAAGCAGACATGATCTAGGCCGGGAAGCGTTTCTAGAGCAGGTATGGGAATGGAAGGAAAAATATGGGGATAGGATTACGAAACAGCTTTCATTACTGGGCAGTTCCTGCGATTGGGACAGGGAGCGTTTCACCATGGATGAGGGCTGCTCTCGAGCGGTGAAGGAAGTTTTTGTGGCCCTAAACAAAAAAGGCCTTATCTACCGGGGCAGCTATATAATCAATTGGTGCCCCAACTGTCATACTACTATATCGGATATTGAGGTGGAGCACGAGGAGCAGGAAAGCGGCTTATGGCATATTCGTTATCCTATAAAAGACAGTGATGAATCTATGACAGTTGCCACCACCCGCCCGGAAACCATGCTGGGGGATACTGCGCTGGCGGTTCACCCGGAGGATGGCAGGTATGCACATCTTGTAGGTAAAACTGCCATCCTACCTATAATAGGTAGAGAGATACCCGTAGTTGCTGATTCCTATGTGGATCCAGATTTTGGGACCGGCGTTGTAAAGATTACCCCCGCCCATGACCCCAATGACTTTGAGATTGGGCAGCGTCATGATTTGCCCCAGATTTCAGTCATTGATCAGGATGCCAAGATGACCGAAGAGGCTGGGACCTATGCCGGTATGGATAGGGATCAGTGCAGGGAAGAGCTGGTGAAAGATTTAGAAGAAAAGGGTCTTCTGGTAGAATTTGAGGAGCTCACCCACGCGGTGGGACATTGTTACCGCTGCAGTACCGTGATAGAGCCCCTGGTTTCTCCGCAATGGTTTGTCAAGATGAAGCCCCTTGCGGAACCAGCCATCAAGGCGGCAGAAGATGGGGAAGTTAAATTCATTCCTGAGCGTTTTACGAAAATTTATTTAAACTGGCTAGAAAATATTAGGGATTGGTGCATTTCCCGCCAGCTCTGGTGGGGGCATCGTATACCCGTTTGGTACTGCGAGGATTGCAGTGCTGAAATTTGCGAACTTGAGGAACCCAGGACTTGTCCTCAATGCGGTGGATCAAAGTTGGAGCAGGATTCCGATGTTTTGGATACATGGTTCAGCTCTGCCCTATGGCCCTTTTCAACTTTAGGATGGCCCGAGGAAACACCGGAATTGAAGCATTTTTATCCTACATCTGTTCTTGTTACTGGTAGGGATATTATATTCTTTTGGGTAGCCAGGATGATATTCATGGGGATTGAATTCATGGAGACCGTGCCCTTCCATGAGGTTTTTATCCATGGATTGATATTAGATGCCCAGGGTAGAAAAATGAGTAAATCCTTAGGCAATGGAGTCGACCCCATTGAGGTCATAGATCAATATGGTGCTGATACACTGAGATTCATGTTGATTACAGGCAACACTCCAGGGAATGATATCAGATTCCATATTGAAAGGCTTGAAGGTATCAGAAACTTTGCTAATAAAATATGGAATGCTTCCCGATTCGCCATCATGAACTTGGAGGATTATACCCCCGGGAAAGAGGGCGAATTGGAATTGGAGGACCGCTGGATTCTCAGCAGGTATAATGGGACTATAAAAAAGGTGACGGAAAATGTAGATAAATATGAATTCGGCGAAGCAGCCCGGCATCTGTATGATTTCATATGGAGTGAAATTTGCGACTGGTATATTGAATTGATTAAAGAGCGGCTCTATGGTAAAAGCACGGAGGCCAGCAGGGCCAGGGCCCAACACACATTGGGCTGTGTATTGGGCAATACAATGAAACTTCTTCATCCATTCATGCCCTTTATTACAGAGGAGATTTGGCAGCATCTACCCCATGGGGAAGGCAGCATCATGGTGTCTCCCTGGCCGGACACTGACAAGGATTTGGATGACAGATTGTCCGAAGGGAAGATGGAGTTTATCATGGAAATTATCACCGGTATCAGAAACATCCGCGGTGAAATGCGTATCAAACCCAATGAAAAACTTGATATCATAATTTCGGTGAATAATGATGCCTCTGTAGAGAAGATAAATGAAGGTATGGGGCATATAAAAAAATTGGCTAATATAGAAAATGTTGAAATATTTGTTAATTTAGAAGAAAAACCATCCAGGGCTGCCGCCGCCTTGATCTATGGTGCGGAAATATATGTACCCTTGGAGGGTGTCATTGATCTGGATGTGGAGATGGGAAGGCTTAAAAAGGAATTAGCCGAGATAGATGGGGACCTCAGACGCACTAAAAACAAACTGTCAAACCAGGGTTTTCTGAATAAAGCCCCAGAGGAAGTGGTTGAAAAGGAAAAAGGCAAGCTGAAGGAATTCCAGGAGAAAAAGCAGGTCTTGGAAGAGAGGTTGAAAATATTCAATTAAAAACTCTATCTTTAGGAGGCTGCAGTGAACTTTACAGAGGCGGAGCAGTATATTAGGAATTTGGAGAAGTTTGGGATTAAACTGGGACTTGACAATATGAACAAACTTCTTGACCTTCTTGGTTCACCCCATGAAAAACTGAAATTTATTCATGTGGGGGGGACCAATGGCAAGGGCTCAGTATCCCATATGCTGGCTAAAATTCTTCATGGGGCTGGATACAGAGTGGGACTCTACACCTCCCCCCATATCCAGAGTTATAGGGAAAGAATTATTGTGAACGGGGAAATGATCCCGAAATGCAAGTTTGCGGATATCGTCAAAAATATCAATTTGGTGTCTAAGCAAATGGATGAGCTGCCCACAGAGTTTGAATTTATGACGGCTCTAGCTTTTGAATATTTTATCAGCAGGAAGGTGGATATTGCCTTAATGGAAGTGGGTATGGGGGGACGCCTTGACGCAACAAATATTATACCTTCGGCGGAACTAAGCATCATCACCAATATAAGCAGGGATCACACGGAGCATCTAGGGGCCTATATAGATGATATTGCCAATGAGAAGGCAGGAATAATCAAAAATGGGGGGTCATTGATAACTACAGAAAAAAACCCCCAGGTGATATCCATTTTTGATGAATTATGCAGAAAGAGGGGCTCAAGGTTTTTTCCCTTGGATGGCAATATAAAAATCGAATCCGGTCCAATATTGACAATGGGGGAGAGGCTGGTGCAGGAATGCTCCATAGCTTCTAAGCATTTTAAGGTAGAGAGGCTCCATCTTCCCATGCTGGGAAAGCATCAAGTAATCAATGCCTCCGCTGCTGTCCTGGCTTCGCAGCTGCTGCATGAAAAAGGGTACTCCATAGATTCCGAACATTTGAGATCCGGTCTGGAAAGTACGAAAATCCCCGGCCGGATACAGTTAATGAATCTTGAACCCTTGATTGTCCTGGATGTCTCCCACAACTATAGGGGTGTTCTGGCATTGAAACAGGTTTTGGAAGAGATAATCCCCCTTGGCGGGAGGTTGATTTTGGTGGCCGCCTACCTCGATGATAAAGATAGGGGGGAGATTGCCAGGGCCTGGGGTGACTTTCCCTCGGCGGTGATTGTTACCAAGCCGGAGAGTTCCCGGGGCCGGGATTGGAAAAGGACGGCTGAATATTTTAAAGAATTTGTCTCTGAGGTATACATGGAGAGAAAGATTGAAGATGCTGTCATTTTAGGTGAAAATTTGACTGAACAAAGGGATTGTCTGTGCATGGCAGGAAGCTTTTATATGATGAAAAATGCGGAAATGCAAATATTACAAATGTTATCCAGTTAGAAAGATCAATTTAAATCAATTACTCGTCCAGGACATTGCTGTATTCAAGCCGCCCCCTTCTGCCCGTTATTTCCTATTTTATGTAGGGAATGAGGGGGTTAGACCCTTAAAACAGATTTATATATAAATATTATGTATACAGAGGTATAATCCCTTGCGTTTTTTGATTCCCTTTATATATAATATGCATAGTGTTTTACCGATGAACTCAGGTTGGTAATGCCAGCCTATTTCTTTTTTTATGCAATCTTCCTGCTTCCGCTCTCCTTATTTGAGGGTTTATAAATATAAACAATGGTTCTTTTACCCCAAGGGGTATAAAAAAAGGAGGGGTAAAAATGAAGAAAGTAAAAATTACGGATACTACATTGAGAGATGCCCACCAGAGTTTGTGGGCTACAAGGATGTCCACAGAGGATATGATACCTATAGCGGAAAGGCTGGATTCCCTGGGTTATTACTCCCTGGAGGTTTGGGGAGGGGCGACATTTGATGTCTGTATGAGATATTTAAATGATGATCCCTGGGAGAGGCTGCGCACTTTAAAGAAACATGTAAAAGAGACACCACTGCAGATGCTGCTGCGGGGTCAGTCCTTGGTGGGTTACCAGCATTATCCCGATGATGTGGTGGAAAGGTTTGTTGTCAAATCTGTAGAAAACGGTATAGATATAATCAGAATATTTGATGCCCTAAATGATTTACGTAATATGAAGAAATCCATAGAGGTTGCAAAAAGGGAAGGGGCCCATGTACAGGGTGCCGTGGTATATACCGTCAGTCCCGTTCATAGTATTGAGCATTATTTAGAAGTTGCACTTCAGCTGGAAGATATGGGTGTGGATTCCCTATGCCTGAAGGATATGGCGGGGCTGCTGACTCCCTATCGAACCGCTGAGCTGGTTAAACTCTTCAAGGAGAATCTCAGTATACCTGTTCACTTGCACAGCCACTATGTGGGTGGGCTGGCCTTTGGGGCCTACATAAAGGGTGTTGAGGCTGGTGCAGATGGGATTGATTGTGCCTCGGTACCTTTGGCTTTTGGTTCCTCCCAGCCTCCGGTGGAAACGGTGGTTCGGGCCTTTGATGAGAGTGAATATGAGACAGGGCTGAATCTTCATGAGTTATTTGATGTAGCCAACTATTTTGAGGAATTAAGAAAGGAACATAGTTTCAAACGGGGAGTTACAAGGATCACCGATATGTGGGTTTTTGAACATCAGGTGCCCGGCGGAATGATATCTAACTTAGTGAGCCAACTGAAGGAACAGAATGCTTCGGATAGAATAGAGGAAGTGTTGAAAGAAATACCCAAGGTGAGGGAAGACTTTGGATATCCCCCGCTGGTTACGCCCACCAGTCAAATAGTTGGAACCCAGGCAGTTCTAAATGTTCTTACAAAATCGAAATACAAATTAGTACCTGGTGAAGTTAAGGCCTATTTAAAGGGATCCTATGGCAGACCCCCGGGGGAAATCAATGAAGAAGTGAGAAAGAAAATTATTGGTGACGAAGAAGTTTATGATGGACGCCCCGCTGACCTGCTGAAGCCGGGGTTGGAAAAAGCGGAGAAAGAAATCGGGTCCCTGGCGGTCTCAGAGGAAGATGTTATTTCTTACGCTTTATTTCCCCAGGTGGCCAGGAAGTTTTTTGAGGATGGAAGAGGCAAGGGCAAACAAGGAACGGCCGATGGGAATAGATTAGGATCAGGAGGGAAGTCAACTGCTTCTGACGAGGTTGCGGCTTCCGCACAGGAGGGTGAAGATATGAAGTTTAACGATATTAAGGAACTTTTGAAAATATTAAACGAAACAGGGACTACAGAATTCAATTATGAAAGCGATGGGGTAAATCTAATTATCAGAAGAGGTAAATTGGTATCTGTTGAAAGGGATGAGGAGCCGGAGGCTGCCAAGGGGAAAGCGGGAGAAGTAAATGGGGCTCCAGCTGTACCGCAAATGGATCCTATCTTGGAAGAGGTTCCTGAGGAGGATCTGGTGGTTGTGGAGGCGCCCATGGTGGGGACCTTCTATCGTGCCCCGGCCCCCGATGCGGATCCTTTCGTAGAAGTGGGTACCAAGGTTGAGGTGGGTCAGCCCCTATGTATAGTGGAGGCCATGAAGCTCTTCAACGAAATAGAGACGGAGGTAGCCGGCGTGGTTGCGGCCGTTCTGGTGGAAAATGGGGATTCTGTGGAATATGGGCAGCCCATGTTTAAAATCAAGAAGGGGTAGTGACCGATGTTTAAAAAAATATTGATAGCCAATAGGGGAGAAATAGCCTTGAGAATAATCAGGGCGTGCAGGGAGCTGGGCATAACCACGGTTGCTGTATACTCTCAGGCTGACAAGGAAGCCCTCCATGTAAGCCTTGCGGATGAGGCAATATGTATAGGCCCTGCTTCCCCCAGTGAAAGCTATTTAAATTCATATAGTATTCTCGCGGCAGCAAAAAATAGCGGTGCAGAGGCAGTACACCCGGGGTATGGTTTCCTGGCTGAAAATGCGGATTTTGCTCGGGACTGCAGTAAAGCAGGCCTTGTGTTCATCGGTCCTTCTCCGGAGGCCATAGAACTCATGGGGGCAAAAGCTGCTGCAAGGGAAACCATGTCTAAAGCAGAGGTGCCTGTGATACCGGGTTCGGAAGGGGTTGTGGCCAACTCCGAAAAGGCCATGGAAATAGCTGAAGCACTTGGCTACCCTGTCATTATAAAGGCTGCCGCCGGGGGCGGCGGCCGTGGAATGAGGGTGGCTAATAACAAGGACGAGCTGAGGAACAATTTTTTAACGGCCCAAAGGGAAGCGGATGCCGCCTTTGGCAATCCCCAGGTATACCTGGAAAAATATATTGAGGAGCCAAGGCATGTCGAGGTCCAGATTTTGGCCGATAAATTTGGTAAGGTAATATCTCTTGGTGAAAGGGATTGCTCAATTCAGCGCAGGAACCAAAAACTGTTGGAGGAAGCCCCTTCACCGGCGGTAACAGATGAATTGCGGGTTCAAATGGGCGAGACCGCCATTTCGGCTGCGGAGGCCGCAAAATATTACAGCGCGGGCACCGTGGAATTTCTTTTAGATAAAAACGGCGAGTTTTATTTTATGGAAATGAACACCCGGATCCAGGTGGAACATCCAGTAACGGAAATGGTGACGGGTATTGATCTAATAAAAGAACAGATTAAAATTGCATATGGAGAAAGGCTTTCCTTTACACAGGAGGATGTGAAGATCCAAGGTTGGTCCTTGGAATGCAGGATCAATGCAGAGGACCCCGATAATTCATTCATGCCCTCTCCTGGTAAGGTGGAAAAATATCATACCCCCGGCGGGAATGGAATTAGGGTAGACAGCGCAGTATATGAGGGATACATGATTCCCCCCTATTATGATTCCATGATAGGTAAACTTATTGTGTGGGCCCCTTCACGGGAGGAGGCTATAGAGCGAATGAGCAGCGCCTTAAAAGAATACAGGATTGAAGGGATCAAGACCACTATTCCATTCCATCTCAGGCT
>JAAYRB010000218.1 GCA_012519005.1 Clostridia bacterium | reverse complement strand
ATCCAATACCCTCTTTTATTTGTGAATTTATGTGAAAATTTTGGCAAAAACTACCCATGATGATCTGATCATGGATGTTAATCCCCATGCGGGAATGATACATCATAAATGGAAGGGAAAAACCCGCCACGGGTGGAATCCTTTTCATGAGTCAGTAGTTACATTACCTGTACCCCATAAACCTAAAATCATGATTATTTGTATAGTAGATCCTGAGTTAAGGAGGTTATAAATCATTGGGTAATATTCGCTTCATCCATACAGGGGATCTACATCTAGGGAGCCCCTTAAAAGCAGTGGGTAAAATCTCAGATAGATTGCAAAAATCCCTAATGGACAGCAGTTACAGGGCCATTGAGAAAATCATAGAAGCCGCAGTAGAATACGATGTGGACTTTGTTTTGATGTGCGGCGATATCTATGATGATGAGGCACGTTCCATCAGAGGGAATCGCTTTTTCTCAGATCAGTTGGAAATCCTAGCAAAGGAAAACATCCCTGTTTTCATCATCTACGGCAATCACGATCCCATTGGAGAAAATGTGAATTTTTTTAAGCTGCCAAAGAATGTCATTGTCCTGGGTGCGGAGGATGTGGAAATGCATGAGGTGTGCCACGTATCCGGCAGGCCCAAGGCAAGAATTTTGGGACAATCCTACGGAAGCCCATCAGAATCCAAGAAAATACATAGGAATTACAAACCCCCGGTGGATGATCTGGTCAATATTGCTATGCTTCACACCGGGCTTGATCCTGGGTCCAATGCCTATGTCCCCTGCTCTCCCCAAGAATTGAAAGAGCAATCGGATATCCATTACTGGGCACTGGGGCATATCCACTCACCCACGATGGTCAGCGACAGAAGCCCCGTAATCTCCTATCCGGGGATTCCCCAGGGTAGGGATGTGGGTGAAAAGGGGTTAAAAGGATGCTTTTTAGTGGAATTCACATCCCCGGATGACATCCAAATGAAGTTCATACCCACCTCCCCTGTGATCTGGATGGTGCGGGAAATATCCATAGAAAACAAACAAGGCTTAGAAAATATGGACCACCTAATGGATCTGATGATCGAGGATAGCCGAGGAATTTTTGATACTCCACCCGGCGTCCCCCTAGACTGCCCTATCATTGGTAATGGCTATAAGCCCGAGGGCTATGTGGTTCGCTGGGAGATCTGCGGTAGGCATCCCATCCATGACAGCCTCATTTCCGATAATCAGCTGGAAATAGCGGAGGCCCTTGTGGATAAAATGAACGGACACCTGGCATCCAGTCGGCCCTACTTGTATACGGAAGGGGTAAAATTTCGCACCGGCTCGCCCATACCGGATCTGGAGACTTTACTGGAACGGGATGAAACCATCAGAACCCTCCTTGAAATAAGAAACAATATTTTTGAGGATGAAAATCTCAAAGAAGAAGCCGTCTCCACCATGGGAGAAATATGGTACAAACCCAGGAGCGAGGGGGATCTCAGGGAGGACACCTTCCCGGTGACCGATGAAATATTTGACGCCATTTTGGAAGATGCCTTCAATATGGCCGTGGAGAGGGTCGTGAAGGAGCGTGAGAATTGTTGAAACTTAGGAGAGTGTGTTTTACCAACTTTGGTATTCTACGTGATCAAATTATGGAAGATATCCACCCCGGCCTTGTGATCATTGCCGGGCCAAATCGGGCAGGAAAAACCACCATGATGACAGCACTTCGTTATCTGGGGTACGGCCTACCGAAAAGGGATTTCATCCCTCCCCCCCTGGCCGGGCAGCATGATTATAACGCTGACGTAAATCTGCAGGATCTGGGCAGCTATAATATCCACATCCTAGGGAACAGCAAACCCAAGGTCTCACCCATTACAGGGAGCGGAGAAATAACTGCCGGGGAAATCTACAACAATTTGGACGGCTTCACATACAGACAGATATTCACCATTAGTCTAGATGAACTGCGAAGAATCCCTGAAGGCTTGAGTTCCGGGGATGAGCAGCAGCTTCAGGTGGTTCTTTTGGGAGGAGGGTGGGTGGACGCCCTCCGTCTAGCGGAATTCAAAAAGGAATTTGATAAAAATGCCGGGGAAATCGGGGGAACTAGGGGAACCAAAAATGTATGGAAGTTTAAACCCTCCTGGGAAAAAGTCCATGAGGGCATCGCCGAAAGAAATGAGGCCAATAAAGAGCTGGAAACCTACTATGAAAAGGAAAGGGAATTGGAGAAACTTAAGGATGAAAAAATCCCCCACATAGAAAATGAGCTGGAAAAGTTTCGGGAAGAAAAAGAAACCCTGGAAGTTATCAAAGATCACTATGACAAATACGATGAGATGCTGCGGCTGGATCGAAAACTAAAACAAAAGGAAAACGATCATTTGTTGACCTATTACCCAGAGGATGGGCGGGGCCAGGGGGAGAGACTCAAGGAAGAATATGAGGCCGCAGTGGATGAATACCAGAGCGCCGTCCGAGATTTTTCCAATGCCGTGGGCTTGGATGATCCCAATGTATATCTTGACAAGGAAAGTATATTACAGGACTATAGTAAAAATCTCTCCGGCTGGCAGGAAAAGCTGAGAAGCTATTTGGCTAAAAAAGATGATTACCATGGTGAGGAGAAAACCCTGAGGCAGAAGTTGGGTCAATTGAATTCCCAGTGGAATGATAACCTGGGAATCTTAGAAAATATCACCGCGGATCGCGTGAATAAGGAAAATTTACAGCAGGATGTGGAGCTGTATAAAAAGTCCCTAGATGGGATAGAGCAGGTATCCACTGAAAAAAAGCAAGCACTGGCTAAACTCAAAATAAAACAGAAGGAAAAAGATGAGTACTTGGAAGGCAAAAAGAGCCGTCCAAGGGCCCTTCCCCTCCTGGTCGGTGGTAGTTTAATCATTTTCCTGCTGCTAGTTTTTATAAATCCCATGGCCGCCCTAGGTGCCGGGTTCATACTTGCCGCTGGCATCATAGTATATTTCCAGTATTATAGATTGAAGGAAAAAGAGTTTAATCTTGGATTTCAGTCCATAGAGGGTGAAATAGCCGGGCTAGAAGATGAGCTATCGGATCATAAGGTAAATAAGGATGGCTTAGAAAAAAACCTTGAAGTGGTCCGAGATAGGTTGAGTAATGTTGTGAAATGCCTGAACCTGCCCGCTGACACACCATATTCCCGGCTTTCGGATTTTTATAGGGATATTATGGATCTTAAGGAGAAATACCAACAGTGGATGGAGGATGGAATGAGACTCGAAGCATTGAATGATGAGCTGCGGGAAATTTTTAAATCCATCACTGGGGTCCTTGTCGTCCTAGGCCTAGATGTGCCAAAAATAAACGAAGGTTTTGACTTTGCAGAAAAAATCTTTGATACCGTAGAAAGGGCCGTCAGTAATCTTAAATTAGCCGAGATTCTGGAAGAGGCCGCATCCTCCAAGGCTGAACTGGAAGTTAAAATCACTTCACTTCTCAGAAAGGAAGATCCAGACCTGGAACTTCCAGAAAAAATGGAGAGCATGGAACTCATGGAAATGCTGGTCACCTTTATACATAGAGGGGAAAAATATGAGGAGCTGGCCGACGAAGCTAAAAAACATGAAAACCTGAGGATTGACTTGGAAACATCCTTGAGTAATCAGAGGCGGAAGGAACTGCTCCTGGGGAATGGAGAGCAGGAGGATATCCTCTTAGCCTTTGATAAATACTTCAACTCCTACTCATCTATTTCTGAAATTGAAGCGGAGTACAACGAAATAGGTAAAGAGATAACAGACCTGAATGATAAATGGGGAGTCATGCTTGAGAAAAAGGCCGCATTGGAAGCGGCAGTCCATGATCTATCTTCCGACAAAAAACTCCAGGACGCCCTACAAAAAATATCAAAAGGGAAAAATGAGCTGGAAGCCCTTGCAGAACAATACGCCACATATAGGCTTGCGGAGTTTATGATCGAAAAAGTCCATGAAAAGTTTATTGCAAAGACAAAGGGCACCATCCTGGACTATGCCGGTGAGATATTCAAGAAAATAACCTCGCAGGAATATGATGGGATAACTATCCCCGATACAATGTCAAAAACCGGTGAGAGTCTTGATTTTGAAGTTGGGGCTGGCGAATTTGGGAAGGAAAAGATCAGCAAAACCTCCCACCAGTTAAGCAGGGCCACCAGGGAGCAGCTGTTCCTCTCGGTGAGATTGAGCCGCATATACAGCATGAAGCCGCTGCCTGTTATCTTCGACGATTCTTTGGTAAACTTTGATCCCCTTCACAGCAAACAGGCGGCCCAGCTCATTGCAAGAATGTCCGAGACCCACCAAGTATTTGTGCTCACATGCCATCCACAATTCATCAGTACCCTATTGGATCATGCTGGGAATGCCCAATGCTGGGGGTTAGATGCCGGCAGAATAAAGGGGCCTTTCGATGATGGAAGCTGTATGGAAGATGTAATGGAACTGCTGGATCCTTAGATGCGTACACCCTGGGCTTAGGTGCAGATGGTGGGAAAAATGCCTCCATGGACTTGTAATTTCAGCAATATATGGGTAATATTACAAGAAGGAGATATGGAAATATTACCGATTAAGTGAGGTAATGCTGTGAAGATAGCTATTATCGGGGGAGGGCCGGCCGGTCTATCGGCGGCAAAAATAGCGGCAAAGAACGGATTATCAGTAACAATTTTCGAAAGGTACAAAATTGGTGAACGCATCAATTGTGCAGAAGGTTTCTTTGATTTTCTGGGTATATGCGGAAAACCGGAAGCCGGGGTCCTTTTCCCAGTTAAAAACATTCAGTTGAAAATCAAGAGTTTGCACCATATCGACAGCAGTGAGCTGAACCTATGGATAATTGATCGGCAAAAATGGCAGTCCCATATGGCTAAACAACTACATGAAATGAGTGTGGAAATTTTTGAGGAAACCCCTATCAATACGGAGAATCTAGAAGGACTCAAAAAAGATTTTGATTGGCTAATAGATGCCAGCGGTGTTTCTGCCCTGGCCATGAAATCCCATGGGGATCGGGATCAATACCGGGGCCAGCACGCCCTAACACTACAATATAAACTGGAAGGGGATTTTTCCAAATACAAAAACTCCTTAAAGGCCGGGCTGGGGCCGCATTTTCATGGGTATTATTGGATTTTCCCCAAGTCTACATCTGTAAATGGGGCAGCAAATGTGGGTATCGGCACCTTCAACCCAACTTCAAGGGGAATAAATCTAAAGGAAGAATTGTCCCGTGTTCTAGAGGAGGAAAATTTACGGCACTATACCGTTCTGGAACGCCGGGGGGGTAGAATCCCCTTTCATCCAGCAACACCATTTTTAAGGGATAATGTCCTCCTAGTTGGGGATACGGCGGGATTAGCCTCACCTTTACATGGAGGCGGGCTGGATATGGCTCTTCTCAGCGGTAAAATGGCAGCACAATCCTTGATAAAGGGAAAACCCCAGACATATGAAAGGCTTTTCTTGAGAAAAACAAGATATAAAATGGCCTATGAAAGGAAAATACATGAGCTCTGGGGGGAATTGGGAATTGATTTCATGGAGAGATCCATAAAAACGGCACTGTTCTTTGGTCAGAGGAATTTCCGTCGAGGACTTTTAAGGGCATTAAAATCCACAATCAAAATTTAAAATCGGAGATAAGAAACCCCGGGGAAGAAAGCCCGGGGTGGTATTTTCTCTTTTTCATATAACTATTATGCCGCATTTAATCTAATTTCTAGGCAGACATCGCCCACAGTGGTGGATATACATTTTATTGTTTGAAGTTCATACCCTCCATTTTCATCCGGCTTGCTGGGGACAGGGGGCTGTATATCACATTTGAGATCATTCTCTGCCAGCATGGTAAGCACATTTCCGCTGATGATATTTGCAATTTCCGAAATGG
Organism: Clostridia bacterium; assembly: GCA_012519005.1. Classification (GTDB taxonomy): domain Bacteria; phylum Bacillota; class DTU086; order DTU086; family DTU086; genus JAAYRB01. Next base: position 8,169 of record JAAYRB010000218.1, on the reverse strand, counting down.
CGGAGACAACAAAATCATCCACGGAGTCCACCTCCATGCCGCTCATGATATTTACCATACTAAGGGATGTATCATTGGGGAAGCGATAGATAACCTCGCCAGTGAGATCCCCCTCAATACCGATGGAAATACCGAGACCTTCATCGGAAGGAAAATTCTCCGCGGAACGGTCTGATATATCGGAAAGATCCAGCATCAACTGAAACACATTGCGGGTTGCCTCCAGGAATAGGCTATGTACATTATCCCTCACCTCCGGCCACCCCCTTTTCAATGGCGTATGCGGCTATACGCTGATCATCCGAGGCCACATGATTTATAAGCCATGAAAGAAGCCTGCCGCCGAACTGCTGCATCAGCTTTTCATTATAGCCGCTGCTTTCATACTCCTGAGATACTTCCTGCACATAATTCACCATATCATCATGCACTTCCTTGTGGGCCTCATACCCAGGGTAGCTTATGCTGCGCTGATATTCTTCCTCATCATGGAAATGCTCTACCACATACCCCTTCATAAATTCAAGGGTTTCATTGACACTGTTCACCTTTTCCTCCCAGGAGACCGGGGAGCGAAGGGTTTTTAAAAAATCCCCCACCCGCTGGAACAGCTCCCTATGCTGGGCATCAATTATGGGCACACCCAATTCATATTTGTCCTTCCAGAGCATACTATCCTCCCTTTCATAATAAATGTGAAGTAGATCCTTGTCGCAGTATTATATCAGCAAATAATGGTAATGGACAAGGTTTTTTTCATCTAAGCACCGATAGCTTCCTCCAGAACAGGGCAAATTTCCACCGGGTCCAACCCCATAGGTATTGCAGTCAAGATTAGGTCAACACGACGGGGGCCGGCATAAACTGAGGCTTTGTGATAAGAACGCTGTCTTCGACACAGCGAATACCATGCTGTCATATGGCAGGGGTAAGCAAGAATACAAACCACCCTTTTTTTGGGGGATGTGGTTGAATAAGATAGGACCTGCAGTAAATCATTGCGATGACGTTCACGGATCTCCTTTTCCAATCCAAACCAACCCTCTTTACTCAATTCCTCCCAGTGATTTTTATACTTTGCTTCAAAAATGATTGTCTCATCCCCACGTTCAAGAATAATATCCGGCAGCAAATAACGCTGTGAGCCTAAGTATGGCGGGGACCAACCCAGTGGAGTGATGGTCTCACGTTCACGGCCGGTTTTGACAATACCCCCAACACGATTTGCAAGCCTTCTGACCACCGTTTCCACCCATGCCTCGTAAAAAACATCCATGGGTAGAAGCCAAGGAAGCCCCTGCAAATCCCCCAAGCCCGCCAAGCCCCGATCATCCAGGGTCCATCCCATGGCTTGAATACCTTCCCGAAATATTTCTGTATTGAACTCACGGTGCTGCCAACGGTCGGTGGCCCTGAGGCTCGGCTTGGTCATTGGTACATCACGTACTTTCTCCAGCAAATTATTACACAGATCTATAAGCTGTAGTACAACTACACCGGCGGTACGCTGACCTTGCAGGCTCACAAGCTGTTTTCGTAAAGTGTAGTGGATGGCCTCTTTTAGCTCCCTATCTTCGCTCAAATCAGGAAATCGGCAGGGAACGCTAAGAAAATCCCCCCTAGAGAGCCTGTTCACAACATATTCCTTCCACTTGACCTGACCCCTAGGGGCATTTAAATCCGCCTCCGTATATTCAAAACGCCTATCCAGCTGGCCCAATAATTTTTGTATCCTGTACAAAACAGTGGATGAGAGCACCCAAGGCGGTATTTTTCGATCAGATCGGGGAAGCAGGGGTAGAGGCAAAGGCTCAGGAATAACAAGCCAACCCATGGTCCCCATCATTGGACCAATACCTTGCCAATCAAAACGAGGTCTGATGACCAGGCCATAATCGGGAAGACCGCTGGTTGGTGACAACAATGGCAATGCACCGACATGTCCACCGGCCTGTAGGCGGATAATCACTGAAGAACCATCATAATCAACATTACCCCTTATGGAAAAATCATGTAATATGCCCTTGTTTTGTTTAAGCAGCTGCTTAGCTAAACGAGCAGAAAGCCCCTGGGGATGCCGAGGCCTACTGCCTTTGATTAAAAAATCTGCTGGTAATTTCAATTGGGAATTATCTTTTATCTCAAAACAATTCGTTTCTCGAGCAAAACTAGAAACTATCATGATGATATACTCTCAAGCCACTGAAGATAGGCCTCAATAGAATCCGCAAAGGAGGCTACATACCCCTGTTTTAAATATTCCTCGAGAAGTGGAACTAAATTAACCCGGAGAGCATCCATGGCTTTCTCCTCATCCCGTTCCAGAAAATATGAGTGGCCAGGCAGTAGATCCAATGTATTTTCACTGGCATATTCAACAAAAATATTGAGCAATTCCTGGAAGGCGATCCGCATCAAATCACAGCCATGTTCCTTAATCACGGAAATCTGAGGCCAGAGCTTTTTAAAAGCAAATCTGCGACGTACAGCAATATCCACGATGGCTATACTTCTATCCGAACTGTTCATCGTCCCCAAAATATGCAAGTTGGGTGGAAGGGAAAGCCGGGTGTTGAAAGGAATGCCAAAATCATATGGCAGGTCCAAGATCCGCTCGCTGTCAAATGGTTCAAGAAGATATATGGCTTCGCCCAAAACCTTGGAGAGATCGGCGCGGTTTATCTCGTCTATAAGAAGCAGGAAAGGTTTATTCCCTTGTTCCCTTGCACTCTTGGCGGCCATCATTAAATATCCTGGCTTGGGGGAAAAATGAAATCCAAGTTCACCTTCTGTTGCCAAGGGGGATAGGCCCCCAACGAAATTTTCATAGGTTGTATTGGGGTGAAACTGAACAGTCATGCCGCTGCGGTCATAATAATTATTTAACAGTTCCAAAGCCATTCTGGTTTTACCCGTTCCCGGTGGACTCTGGAGAACAACGTATTTCCGTTCATTCATCAAAGAGACTAATTGATCCACATTGCAATCTGGCAATATATAAGAGTAATATTGTGCTTGAATCCTTCCTGCATCCTTTTCAGCATTTTTTAGTGGTTGATGCCCTCTCTCCCAAAACATAATATCTAGAAAAGCCTTTAGACAATCTTCCACCCCGGAACGACCGGAGGACTCATCTGGATCAGGAGCATATAGTCCATAGATCACCTTTCCATATCTTTCCAAAATGGACCCATACTTGGAGAACAACCTCTTGATATTCCCCGGTATACCGAGATCTATACGGGCGGGGTCATGTTTTGATCAAGCAACCATATTTCCGTGACCATGTTTTGTGTTTAACCAATTGCAAATTGCCGCCACCTTGCGGCCATGCCCGGGACGTCCTAAAACTTCCTCATCTGGGCTAAGACCTTGGGTTCCAATAACCATACTGATTAGAGCAGGCCCATCTTCTATGGGAAAAACAACAAAACTCATTCCGCCATAAGCCCCGGCATCAGGATTGGAGGGGTGAATCAAAGCCGCAAATGGTACCCCCCCGGACTGCATTTTGGGGGCTCTAACAGCTGCTGATCGTCTCGCCCTTTCGGGATACCTTCCACCGCTAGAGCCAAAAAGCTCGTTAAAGGCTTCATTACTACGTTCCGTCCAGTTGTTTAGCGGTCCAGCGTAAATCAAATCAATCAACTTTTTCATATTGCCCCTCCTTTGGCTTTTAACAGGGCATGGTTGATAAATGTCTTTTACAGACACAAGAATTAAATATTGAAATCTTCTTTTTCAAACCCTACATCCAGGTAACCCTTTATAATGCCTTCCACATAGCCTTCCCTTGCCGCTCTATCACTTTTTTTATAAGCGTCTGTCATTATGTACACCATAACGGATATTAATTTATCATCAAATAAAGCCAGAACATTTTTCTTTATATAACAACGAGGATACCCTTCATATCTGTCCAATATAGCCTCATCTTCTTTTGTTATTTCCCAGATAAATGCCGGTGTTCTTTTGTTTTTCACAGGTTCTATATTTGCATAAAACGGTATGCTGAGTTTCCAGTCCTGTATATAGGCTTTTGTCACAGGGTTTGCCCTTTTGTAGCGGGCTTTCATCTGTTTTTTGCTCATATTACTTCCATAGTTAGAGTTGAACTGTCCTCATCTTCCAACAACTTAAGCATTTGAGATTTCATCTCATTCAACCTTGCAAAATCCGGCTCATCAGTATTCAGCCTTTTTAATATCATGGTGTTACCCCCTAATAATCCTCCGCTCCTTATTTCCTTCCCCACGGTAACCATTAAACCCCAATTATTCTGTTTAATTTCTTCTGGGCCGAAATATATACCGGCCCCGGTTATCTTATAATTACATGAAATATTTAAAGTAATTCGCGGCCATGGCAAGTTAGAAATGGAGGGACATGACATTGGCGATGGCTTTTATGAAATCGAAGTAGCATTGAAGCTTGGCCTTGCTGCTCATATTGTTTTCTCGAAAATCTTTGTGGCAAAAGTAATATCAGTTCATAGCTTGATTATGTAATATTCTTTAAAATGATTTTGGCGTTAACCTTCTTTATTTTGTTTATCGGCAGAAAAACATCCGAACTTAAAAATAACCTGCACGGTGACAGGTCAGTAGAATTAAAACTTCCAGACAAGATGATAAAAGCATTAAATAATCCCCGTTGGTGTAACCCCCATAGAAAATCACCGTGAATGATAAAAAAGTTTTAAGAAAAATAAACGACCTACTTAAAGACACAGAAAGAAACGGCAACGGAGGCACAGGGAAACCCGAGGCTCTAAAACACGAGTTATCTGGTTTTTGGAGCCGCAGAATTACCAAAGAACACTGGCTTATCTACAGAATTGATAACAATAACATTTATATCGACAGCTGCAAAGGTCAGATCCTTAATCACCTTCACATTATTTCCGCCCATTGGCATTAAAAAAAACACTTACCTGTTAAAGGTAAGTGCCTTGACAAACAACCTAAATTTTTTTAACCCCTGCGGCCGCCCCCCGCATTGCAGTGAAGCTTTTAGTCGACTTGCCGGCACCTGTTGAGCGGCATACAATACACCACACCAGGCAAGATTTTAGACGGATTAACTATAATAATCATTGTTTGTGGGTCGACTACCTGGGTATATCAGGGCCTAAATTGGGTTTTCCCTATTCGGTTATGTAATTGGCTGAGCAAACCATAAGCCGAATTCTGTTTTAAGCGGTCATCTATCTGGGATGTCAGTTACCTGACACCTCAAGCGGTTTTACCCGGGAACGAAGCGGGCAACTTCTCATGTTCCCCTATTCACCTTGCTCCGGATGGGGTTTACCTAGCCAGACTAGTCACCTAGCCCGCTGGTGGGCTCTTACTCCACCTTTCCACCCTTACCCAGCACTCAATTATTTATTTAACCATATATCTTCAAATGTCAGATAAATAAACAATTGAATGCTGGGCGGTTTGTTTCTGTGGCACTATCCTTAGGGTCGCCCCCACTGGACGTTATCCAGCATCCTGCCCTGCGGAGTTCGGACTTTCCTCAAGTGCGTCAACGGCACTTGCGACCACCTGTTTTACTCAACCATCTTACTACAGTATATATGCTAGATATACATTATAGCAAGTTATGTTCAATCAGTCAATATATCATCAATGCCTTTGTTTGCTAAAGCATCGGCATCTTTATTTTTAGCCCGTGGAATATGTTTGACTTTGAATTTATCCAGTGTCTCCAAAAGCCCCATTGCCTGTTTATAAAGTGGCTTCAAACCCTCATTTTTAACACGATATTCGCCATTAATTTGCTTGACTACCAACTCACTGTCCAGGTAAGCCTCCACTTCCCTACAGCCCAGCTTCAGGCAGTCCTGAAGAGCCCGGACAAGAGCCGAGTACTCTGCCACATTATTGGTGGCCTTTCCCAGGTAATAACTGGCCTCTTCCAGGACCTCCCCACTCTCATTCCGAATAATGTAGCCTATTCCCGCCTCACCGGGATTGCCTCGGGAAGCCCCATCGCAGTGTATTATCAATTTACCCAATCCATTCCACCCCAATTATGATCTAAAGTATAATATTCTTCCGCAGCTCTCGCAGGTCACCAAGCCCTCATTTTTTCTTGCATCGCTGATTATATACCGGGGGAGGTGCAAATTGCAACCGGCACAAACACCCCGATTTACTTCCGCCACCGCGGATATGGACAATCTCTTGAATTTCTGGTCATAGATTTTTAAAATTCCGGGGTCAATGGTTTTGCTCAGCCTGTCATGTTCAGTTTTTAAATCCTGAAGCTCGTGCTCCATACCAGCTATTTTTGTCTTTAGATTTGCCCTCTCTATCCCCAGCTGGTTATCTACCTCTTTAAGCCTTTCACTAACCTCTGCTTCTTTTTCCTCTAGTTCTTCCAGCTCTATTGATAAATTAAGGACTTTTTCCTCAGTTTTTTTGAAATCCTCCCTGGTCAATTCCAACCGCTGCTGTAAATTAGAGAGCTCCTTAATATTAGGGTTATCCTTATAAAGTTCCTTCTGAATTTCTTCCCTTCTCTCCATCAACTTCCCGCAATCCATTTCCTTGCTTCTGATATTTCTTCCCAAGGATTTTATTTTTTCTTGGATTGATTCTAAATCATTCTTGGCTTTAGCAACCGCATCCTCTTTGTCCTCTAGTCCCCCCATATCCTCCAGCTTTTTTATTTCTGCTCGTAAAAGAAAATATTTTTTTCGGGTCTCCTGCAGCTGCCACAATTCCCCGACATTGGCCATTTTTTCTGCCTCCTTAAAAAATAAAAATAGGATAGTAAAATCTACTATCCTAGATCGTATCCCATGGATTTGTATCAATTTTCGATGTGTTAATGATAACATCTTCACCCCGGAGCTCCTCCCGAAGGTAGTGCTTCAATGCTGGGATTATAAGTTTTTCCGTAGCATTGTGACCAGCATCCACAATGTTCAACCCCATCTCCCGAGCATCCAAGGCCTCATGATATCCCACATCACCGGTCAAATAAACATGGGCGCCGCAATCCTTGGCCAAGGAAATGAGATTTCCCCCGGATCCCCCGCAAACAGCAACTTTTTGTACCTGCTCCTGGGGTAAGCCGACAATTTTGAGATACCCAATATCCAACTCATCCTTTACCTTGTTAGCAAAATCCTCCAAGGTCATGGGTGCTCCCAGATACCCAAGTATCCCCAAGCCTGTGTTCCATTGCTTGTTACCCAGTGGGTAAATATCATGGGCAACTTCCTCATAGGGGTGTGCTTCCATCATAGCCTTTAAAACTTGCTTCTTGAAGTGTTGGGGAACTATAGTTTCCAGTCTGTACTCCTCCACCTTTTCCAGCTCCCCGGTTGATCCGATGAAAGGATCCGCACCAGCTAAAGGTTTAAATGTCCCCGTCCCCGCCACCTGATATGTACAATGTGAATAGTTCCCTATCCAGCCCGCACCGGCCTTACCCATGGCATCCCTAATGCTGTCCTCATAGCCCTTGGGCACGAATACCACAATTTTATACAACTTTGGCCCACCGGCATCAAGAACCTCTAAATTATTTAAACCTAATGCCTTGGCCAGGTGATGGCTTACCCCTTCCGCTGACCTGTCCAAGTTCGTATGGGCGACATACACCTGGATATCATTCTTTACTAGTTTTGAGAGATTTGATCCTATGTGAGTATCAGATCTGATCCTGTCAAGGGGCTTGAAAATTAACGGGTGGTGAGCCACTATCATATCCGCCCCCATCTCGACCGCCTCATCCACCACGTCGGTGGTTATATCAAGGGTTACCAGTATTTTCCGTACCTTTTCATTGGGGCTGCCCATCTGTAGGCCCACATTATCCCAGTCCAATGCCAATGATATGGGAGCCAATTTTTCCATTATCTTTATTACACAACCGCAAGTTACAGACATTCAGTTTTCCTCCCACCTATGATGATTGGGATGGTGATCATCTTATATTTACCCGGTTAAATATCCCTATAGGGGTTTAGTATACTCTTTCAATTTTTTTTCAATGTATCCTTTTAGAATTAACATAATTTTTTTGGCAAGAAACAGGGTTATTTAAAAAAACAGAAAAATATTTTGGGTATAAAAAAAACCCCTTCTCAGGAGTTTAAGATTGGTGGGCCCACCTGGGATCGAACCAGGGACCAACCGGTTATGAGCCGGT
>JAAYRB010000217.1 GCA_012519005.1 Clostridia bacterium | reverse complement strand
TCGGACAGTTGATCCAACTTTCCTCAACTTCGTCAACAGCCCCTAAACCTCTCCGCTATGCAATTGTCACCAAAGGGGATAATCTACATTGCTAGAAAATAACCACCGGGACGGATTCTTTGGTTGGTATTGTTTATGGTCGGCGTTGTCCCGTTTGGATCAATTGTAAGGACTTCACAGGCTCATGGGCAATGGTCTGTTATCCCCTTTGATTTAATTGCTAAAGCTCCGAGTCAAGGGGCTGTAAACTCGTTAAGGGTTGGATCAAAACTTGCTTCGCCTCGGACAGTTGATCCAACTTTCCTTAACTTCGTTAACAGCCCCTACATCTCTCCGCTATGCAATTGTCACCAAAGGGGATAACAGGCTAACAGGTGTCTGCTTGCTTTGGGCCGCATCGAAACTTGCTTCGCTTCGGACAGCTGCTGCGGCTGATCTTGCACTTCGCCAAAAGACTCTAAAGCCCATACGCTGTGCAGTTTTCGCGCAAACGGAACAACTAGCCGCCTTTGCTGGTGCCTCTCCGCTGTGCAATTGTCATCAAAGGGGATAATCTACATTGTTAGAATACCCCCATATTGTTTCTTTTTTAGGGAAAGTGGGGTAAGCTCTTAGTATTCAGGCATTGGGTATATACAGCCCTATCTGAAATAGATGGGGTTGTTTCTTTTTTGTGGTATACTAGATAAATGATGTTTAAGGCGGTAACGTGTCATACAGGCGGAGGCAGCTTTTACAGCAGTGAAAGGGGGGCGGAGAAATGGTAGGAATATCGACAAAAATAGATACTCGCTATTGGAATATCAGCCCCCATCGTCCGGAAAGGGGAAAGGTCATCCAGGCTTCTTCTATCATATCCGGGGGAGGTATCGTGGCCTTTCCCACGGAAACTGTATACGGCCTCGGCGCTGATGCATGGAATTCCCGGGCTATCGAAAAAATTTATCTAGCTAAGGAGCGGCCGGCGGACAATCCGCTGATAGTTCATATTGCTTATTTCCACCAGATGAGGGATTTGGTCCAAGATATAACCCCCACCGCCCGTTATTTGGCCCGGAGATTTTGGCCGGGGCCGCTGACACTGGTGCTGCCCAAGGGAAATGGGATCCCTGAAATTGTCACTGCGGGCCTAGATACTGTGGCCATTAGGATGCCTGCCCACCCCGTGGCAAAAAGTTTAATATATTATTCCCGTCGTCCCATTGTGGCACCCAGTGCAAATAGGTCCGGTAGACCCAGCCCCACTACCGCTCTCCATGTACTGAGAGATATGTACGGCAGGATAGATGGGGTTATGGATGGGGGTACTGCAAAAGTAGGGGTAGAATCAACGGTGCTGGATATCACCGGAGATATACCGATAATTCTGCGCCCCGGCGGCATACCCTTGGAAGATTTGGAAAGAGCCTTAGGACAGGTTGACCTCGACACCGGGCTTGAATCCCGTGGGGAGGATACAAAGCCCCGCTCACCGGGAATGAAGTACAGGCATTATGCCCCCAAGGGTGAACTTCATATATTCCTGGGCGGCCCGGATGTTGTCACTGCCAAAGCAATGGTGGAAGCGGCAGGGGAGTGGTGGAGAAAGGGCGGAAGGGTGGGCATCCTCTGTTCCCGGGAAGTATATGAAATGATAAATGAGATGGATGATATATCAGATGCCATATATTTCATGAGAAGTCTCGGCGGTTGGGATGACCCCGGGGCTGCCGCTAGGGGCCTTTATTCCGCCTTACATCAATGTGATCTTGATGAGGTTGACATTATTTTAGTGCAAGCGCTTCCCACACGGGGCATTGGTCTGGCGGTGATGAACAGACTCTTGAAGGCGGCGGGAAACAGGGTGGTCAAGGTATAGGCTTGGGATCAGGGTTGTGGGTTGTGGGTAAAGTATATCCCCAAGACCCCCGGAATAGCATTTTAAGGCAGAGAAGGGGGTAGTGGGAATGTGGAAAATAATGCTGCTGAGTTTTCTTGCCGGCGGGGCCACCTGTGTTGGAGGGGGTATTGTGATCTTATCCCGCAGACCTTCGGGCAGGACACTGGCGGTTTTCCTCGGGCTTGCCGTGGGGATTATGTCCGGTGTTGTGGTAATGGATTTGATTCCTGAAAGTATTGGTAGGGGTTCTGTCATTGAGGCGGCCATGGGTGTTGTGGCGGGGTTGGCAGTTTTGCATATATTAAGTAGTATCCTAAGCTATATTATGGTAATTACGGGGGATCCCCAGGGGCACAGCCGATTGTTGAGAATGGGGCTGCTCATCGGTATAGGCATTGCTCTCCACGACCTTCCCGAGGGGATAGCCATTGCCGCCGGTCATTCCGCCGCGGAGAGGCTGGGGTTGGTCATTGCCCTGGCCATTGCCCTCCATAATATCCCAGAGGGGATGGCCACCGCCGCTCCTCTATGGATGGGAGGTATGGGGCGGCGCAAAATTGCATTGGTAATCTTTCTAATAAGTCTGGTAACTCCCCTGGGGACGTTCATGGGTTTGATTCTGGTAAATATATCCCAGGGGATAATCTCTTTTTTACTTGCTTTTGCTGGGGGAGCCATGATCTACATCGCAGCGGTGGAGCTGGTCCCGGAGGCCCTTAGAAGCGGTCCCCTGCCATCTGCTGTGGGTGCGGCTTTGGGGCTTGGGGTGATTGTAATGTTATCCTTTCTTATCTAAATGGGAGGCCGTAAATGAGTATTGCAGCAACTTTAGCATTAGCCGTGGCCCTGGGAAGCGATGCCTTTTCCATGGCCCTGGGTGTGGGTATCAGCGGCATCAGAAAAAAACACATATTATATATTTCCATCATAGTATTGATATTTCATATCTTTATGCCCCTTCTAGGTCTTTTTCTTGGGGCCGTCCTGGGCAGAACCGTTGGGGGCCTGGCAGGTACCATCGGTGCTTCTGTCCTTATACTGATTGGCCTGTACAATTTTGTAAACGCCTTGGACATCAAAAAACACCTTGCAAAATTCTTTAATCTCAGCGGCGGCACCCCCGGGAATATGATCATGGCCACAGATTTTTGGGGGATGCTTCTTCTGGCCACTACGGTGAGCCTTGATGCCCTCACCGTGGGTTTTGGTCTGGGTGCCTTTGATGTCAATCTAACATTTACCGTCTTAGCCTTTGGCACAGCGGCGGGATTGATGACGGCAGCGGGCTGTATATTCGGTAGAAAAATTGGCACCCATTTGGGGGACAAGGCAGAGATGCTGGGAGCCCTTATTTTAATCATTGTTGGGGCGAGTATGCTTTTCAGCTAAGGGGGAAACAAAAATGCTTAAAATCCTATTAGTCTGTACCGGTAATACCTGTCGAAGCAGTATGGCGGAGGCGCTGGGGAATAAAATGCTTCAGGACAAGGGGTTATCGGGGAAAATACAGTTTATATCTGCCGGTACCTACGCCTTTGATGGCTCCACCGCAACCCCGGGGGCAGTGGAGGCGGCCAAGGATATGGGGCTTGATCTAGGGGGGCATCGTGCCAAAAGGGCTTCCCCTGAGTTGATTGGTGAGGCGGATCTCATCCTGACCATGACCCAGGATCACAAATACAGTCTTTTGAGTATTGACCCCTCCGCCAAGGACAAGCTGTTTACCTTGGGGGAATTTGCTGCCGGGGACGTGAAGGAAGGGGATGAGCGGTTAAAACTAGATATATCGGACCCCTACGGGCATCCCGTGGAAAAGTACAAGGAGTGCGCCCGGGAGCTGGAAGCAAAAATGCAGAAGGCTTTGGAAAAGATAATTAAACAGATCGATCAGCAGCCGTATAAAAGGAATTAGGAGTGTCATCATAGAATATACATTTTTCGCCACATCCATACTTTTGTTTAACTTGGTACTGTATGAGGAGTGATAAAAATTATGAAGATAGCCATTGGAAGTGATCATGGCGGCTATATATTGAAGGAAAGGATAGTGGAGCACCTGTCAAAAAACCCTCTCTATAAATTGAAGGATTTCGGTACCTTTGATTCCCAATCGGTGGATTATCCTGATTTTGCTCGGGAAGTAGCTGTGCCGGTGAGTGGGGGGGAGTTTGATAGGGGTATTCTTTGCTGCGGTACAGGTATCGGTGTGTCCATCGCCGCAAACAAGGTGCCGGGAATCCGGGCGGCTCTATGCGGGGATACTTTTTCCGCCAGGGCTTCCCGGGAGCATAATGACGCCAATATCCTATGTGTAGGTGAGAGGGTGATCGGGCCGGGGCTTGCGTTGGACATTGTAGATATTTGGCTTGAAAGTGAGTTTTCCGGGGACAGGCATGGAAGAAGGGTGCAAAAAATCAAGGATATTGAAAACAAGTATTCCAGGGAGGGAAATTGACAATGTGGGAGCTGGAATTTCTAAGAAAAGCCGACCCGGAAGTGGCGCAAGCCATGGATTCGGAGCTGGAACGGCAGAGAAATAATATTGAACTCATTGCCTCAGAAAACTTTGTCAGCCGGGCGGTGTTGGAGGCCGCCGGATCCATCTTAACCAACAAATATGCTGAGGGGTACCCCAGAAAAAGATATTATGGGGGCTGTGAATATGTGGACATAGTGGAGGATTTGGCCCGGGAGAGGGTAAAGGAAATATTTGGTGCCGATCATGCCAATGTCCAACCCCATTCCGGATCCCAGGCCAATCAGGCGGTTTATTTTTCCACTCTAAAGCATGGGGATACGGTCATGGGTATGAATTTAAATCATGGCGGCCACCTTACCCATGGGAACCCTGTGAATTTTTCCGGTTCCTTTTACAATATTATCCCCTATGGGGTGGACAAGGACAGCCATATAATTGATTATGACGAGCTGCGGGAACTGGCGAAAAAGCATAGACCCAAAATGATTATTGCTGGGGGCAGCGCTTATTCCAGGATCATAGATTTTGCTGCTTTCGGAGAGATAGCTCGGGAGGTGGGGGCATATCTCATGGCGGATATGGCCCATATAGCGGGCTTGGTGGCGGCGGGGCTGCATCCCAATCCAGTGCCCCACTCGGATTTTGTCACTTCCACCACCCATAAAACCCTCCGGGGCCCCAGGGGTGGGTTCATACTCTGTAGGGAAAAACAGGCGAAATCCATAGATAAAGGCGTATTTCCCGGCGCCCAGGGTGGGCCTTTGATGCATATTATCGCCGCCAAGGCTGTGGCTTTCAAGGAAGTTCAGGAGCCGGCATTTAAAGATTACCAGGAACAGACAGCAGCCAATGCCAAAGCATTGGCGGAGGCTCTATTGGAAAGAGGGTTCAACCTGGTTTCCGGCGGCACGGACAACCATCTCATATTGGTGGATCTCAGGAATAAGGGCTTGACCGGCAAGGATGCGGAGGAGAAATTGGATGCTGTGGGCATCACTGCCAACAAAAATACCATCCCCTATGATCCTGAAGGGCCTTTTATTACCAGCGGCCTAAGGCTTGGTACCCCGGCGGTTACCACCAGGGGTATGAAAGAAGAGGAGATGGAGAAAATCGCCGAGGCCATCCATTTGATATTGACCAATGGGGACTCAGATATAGAGAAGGCCAGGGGCATAGTTAAGGAACTCTGTGTTGAGCTGCCTTTATACAGCTAATTGGAATTTAATACTTAACAAATGTCAATATCTGTGCTATCATATGATTGTCAAAAACTAAATATCCCGCCGGGGGAGCTCATTTTATGCTGAGATTGCGGCGGCGGAGGCCTCGCAGACCCCTAAAGACCTGAACTGGATAATGCCAGCGTAGGCAGGCGATAGCGTTTTTTATTAACATACCAATTGAGGGCTATTGCACCGACGCGATAGCCCTTTTTGATTTGTTATCGCCTTCTAAAGGACGGGATTCAAAAAAATCTTAGGAGGCTGATAACTTTGTTATTGCTCTTGTTTTTGACTGTTGCTGTTTTTACCCTTCTGGCAGTGTTCCACATCTACAACACCAGGAACACCTTTACCACATTTGACGATTTTCTCACCGCCCGAAACCATTTGGGCACCGGAGCAGGGGCTGCCACTGTGCTGGCGTCCATAATGGGTGCCTGGATACTCTTTTCACCGGCGGAGGCGGGCACTTGGGGGGGCATTGCCGCTTTTGGCGGATATGCCGTGGCCCAGGGGCTGGCCATGGTGGCATTTGCCATTGTGGGTCCCCGGATGCGGAAGTTGGCTCCCAAGGGCACGACATTGTTTGAGTTCATCTATTATCGTTACGGTAGGGCCATGTATTT
>JAAYRB010000030.1 GCA_012519005.1 Clostridia bacterium | reverse complement strand
TAGTTTTTCTGTATTATTTTAACAATCCTCATTATTTTATCAGATTGCTGCCTTAAAGTAAATAATCAGGCCTAACTTTTTTGTAGAACGACCAAAGTATCGTTCACAGCAGTTTAACCGATTAAAAAAGATATTGCAAAAGGTGGGTCTACCTAAGGTATTATGGGTTTGGAAGAACCTAAACCTCAGGAAAGGAGACCCACCCAATGACATTATACAATAGGCTTAAGCAATCCGGTAACCCCCAAGCAGCGGTTCAGACGATTATTTCCCTGCTTGATAAGCACACCCCCAAAGAGGTTGCCTTAGTCATGGGGGTATCTGTTAGGTGGGTATACACAATCAGAAAGCGTTACCTCGATTCTAATGGTGATATCTCCGCCTGTATTTTGAAACGGGGGCCTGCTTCACCAATGCCCAATCGAACTGCCCCCGATACTGAGCACTTGGTTGTTGATCTTGCCAAGAAGACGAATCTGGGGCCCCAAAGGTTGTCTGTTGCTTTGAAGCGATCACTGGGGGTTACTTTGTCCCCCTATACTATCCGCAATGTTTTAAGGCGCTACGGTATTCGCTGCAAAAAATACAAAAGTGTTAATGGTAATCGCCGTTACAAGGCTGATCTCGGAAGATATGAGCCGTTTGAGTTTTGGCAGATAGATGCGAAGTATGTTGCTGATCGTTCGGCTTTACCGGAGGAAGCCTATGCTGCTATCTTTAAAAACAGGCTTCCCCGCTACCAGTTTACGGCTATTGATATAAAAACTAGGCTTCGGTTTATTGCCTATGCAAATTCCCTGTCGTTTGAAAATGGGCTCTGTTTTATGTTACTGGTGGAGGCATGGCTCAGGGCTTTTGGCATTAACCAACACTTGTTTTTTCAAACAGATAATGGCGTTGAGTTTGGGGGTAAGGCCTCTGGTCGAAAACGTAAGGTGATGCAGGCGTTCATTTTTGATAGGCTTGGGGTTTCGCTCTTGAACATACCGCCGGGGCAAAAGCAGGCTAATGCTTACGTGGAAAGATCGCATCGTACTGATGATGAGGAGTTCTATGCTATTGATCTCTCCAAGGCAACATCACATACATCCTTCATGCAAATGGCTCAAGCATGGATATGCGCTTACAACTATAAAAGGCCCCATTTTGGTGTGGATATGGCTGGTAAAACGCCAATGGAAGCTGTTCAGTCTTACCATTCCCTGTGCCATAAGGCCATCGGTTCTATGCCCGTTGTTATGATCGAACGTTTGGCCCCTCATATCAGACATCTATTTTGTCTAACTGGGATACCTTGGGACCATTCACCGCGCAATATCAAGAAATTGAACGATACTATGGCCCATTACATTCCTCGACAAATTATGTTTTTGTTTTCATGCAGCTAATTTAATCTTTATCATCTACCACAACCCAACCTAGCGGTTCCCCCTCTCCAAAAGTATAAATAGCATAACCTTTATAAGGATGTAATAGTTTAGCATGTACATCCTCAACGAAAATAAGTACAGGTTTTTCTTTATTTAAATTTCCTTCAATTGTTATTAAATCACCAGGATTTACATAAAGAAACAAAAGATCATCTTTTATTTTAGCTACAAATTTTTCATTAATATGAATTTCTAAAGGCTGATCGTCAGATATTTTTTCATTATTTTTGCCAGGTAATGTTTTTAAGACAACATAATAATCATGCTTGCCCTGCAAATTTTGCATAACGGTTTCTTGGGAGATCACATCCTGGTGGGGGATTTCTATCTCATCCCCCTCCAGCTGGTCCACCTTACTAAAAAAAAGGCGCATGTTATCATAGGATAAAAGGATCTGCCCAACAAAAAGAAGGACAACAAAAACCAGCGCAATTTGGAAAAAGAATTTTTCAAAACCAAGCACACAGCTGGCAAATTTTTTAAAATTCAACACCTGGCCCCCTTTCTAGGTGACAACTCCTTTGCTTATTTAATAATTCTCTTTTTTACCTAATCTATTCATTTTCAGGAGCAATATGTTTTAAGGAATAAAAAAAGACCCTGCAGGGCCTTTTAACTTCCGGTATTCTCCAGTTGACCTATTTAATTTCTTTTAAACCTTGTTGTATCTGATTACG
>JAAYRB010000216.1 GCA_012519005.1 Clostridia bacterium | reverse complement strand
GCCGCATCGGAACCCACACCCCCCATGGCCACCCCCACATCGGCCCTCATGATCACCGGGGCGTCATTGATGCCATCCCCCACAAAGGCCAGATGACCGCCTAGGGATTCCATGAGTTCCTCGGTTTTTTCCACCTTATCTTCAGGAAGCAAATTCGCATGGTACTGATCGATTCCCAATTTCTGAGCCACATCCTCGGCAGTGGTTTTATTATCCCCGGTGAGCATCACGATTTTTTCCACACCGGCTTTTTTCAAGCCCTCCACCGCCGCAAGGGAATCCCCCTTGATCTCATCGGATATGGATATATAACCGGCGAAAATACCGTCAACAGCTGTATATACAACAGTACCGGATCCTCCATAAAGCTGGTGTTCTATTCCCTCCCTATCGAGGAGTCTGCTGTTTCCCGCCAATACAATCCTATCCCCCACCACCGCCCGGACACCATGTCCGGATATTTCCTGATAATCCATTATCAGATCCCCCGGGACATTTTCATGTCCCCACTGAAGATATTTATTGGTGATGGATTTGGCGATGGGATGGTTGGAATGATGCTCCGCCAAGGCGGCAAAATGCAGCACTTCCTCCTGGGAAAAGCCATTATATCCTTCCACTTGACTTACCTCAAAAATACCCTCCGTCAGGGTTCCTGTCTTGTCAAAGATAACCGTCTTGAGATTAGTGAGGGCTTCAAGGAAATTCGCCCCTTTCACTAAAATACCGTTCCTGGATGCGGCACCGATACCGCCAAAATACCCCAGGGGAATGGAAACCACCAGAGCACAGGGGCAAGATATAACCAATAATATCAGTGCACGGTAAATCCAATCTTGAAACATCGCCCCAGGGATAACCAAGGGGGGTACGAAGGCCAGCATCAATGCCAAGAACACCACCACCGGAGTATAGTAGCGAGAGAACTTAGTAATGAACTGCTCCGTAGGTGCCTTGCGGCTTCCGGCGTTTTCCACTAGGTCAAGGATCTTAGATACGGAGGATTCCTGGAAAGGTTTGGTCACCTTTATATCCAGAACCCCGGTCATATTCACCGTCCCCGCAAGCACCTCGTCATCCAGCTCCCCCTTCCTAGGGACGGATTCGCCGGTCAATGCAGCGGTGTTGATAAAGGAACTCCCCTTTATAACAGTGCCGTCTAGGGGAATCATTTCCCCGGGACGTACAACAATAATATCCCCCACTGCCACAATTTCCGGCGAGACCACCTTGGTTTCCTCTCCCCTTTGGAGATTTGCATAGTCAGGGCGAATATCCATCAATTCCTTTATGGAACGCCGGGAACGATTCACAGCCAAATCCTGAAAGAATTCACCAATATAGAAGAACAACATAACACCCACCGCCTCGGGGAGCTGACGGATCAGAATGGCACCCACGGTGGATATAGTCATGAGAAAATTCTCATCAAAAACAAAACCCCGTAGTATATTTTGACCCGCTTTCATCAGCACCCCATGGCCCACAAGGAAATATGCACTTAAAAAGACTGCATATTCCAGCCAGACAACCTGGAAATCCGCCGCCATCCCCAAAATGAACAGGGAGATGGCTATGGCCAGCACGGCTATTTGTATTTTCATTTCCGATAATTCTAATTTTGTATCCGCTGCTTCATGGGCTGCCACCAATTCTACCCCCGGTTCCACAACATCAATGATTTCCCTGACCTTCTTTTCTTGGTCAGCGGGAATTGATATGGATTTGGTCAAAAAGTTTATCCTTGCCTCGGGTATGCCCTTTTCATGGACCGCTCTCTCAATCTTTGCCGCACAGCTGCTGCAGTCCAAATCCTTCAAGATATAAATTTCGCATTCCTTAGGATTCACTGACATGATAATCCCCACCCCCCATAATTAAAATCCGGCTAAACATGTTCAATATGATCAAGCCCCTGTTGGAAAAGCTCGTGGATATGCTCATCGTCCAGGGAATAATAGACCATTTTTCCCTGACGTCTGTACTTTACAAAATTTAAATTCCTTAGATACCGAAGCTGATGGGACACAGCAGATTGGGATAAATTTAGAACCACTCCCAAATCACATACACAGAGTTCCTTAAGTTTTAATGCATGGATGAGCTTAACCCTGGTGGGATCACCCAATGCCCTGAACAGCGTTGCCAGCTTCTTAGCTTTGGCATCCTGGATAATATTCTCTAAAACCTCCCGCACGGCAAGTGCATGGATACATTCCGAATCGCAAAGGAAATCCCTCTCATCCATCTCCATACCTCCCATATTATTTCAACGTATGCTCATGTGTTCATATGTTATTATACACAAGCCCACGGAGGAAGGCCAGTACCTATAACTAAAAAACCCATTAAGATTCTCGCACATTTCTTGGATTTCCCAACGGGATATTTTCTTTTATTTGACAAATAATATCTTTTAGATATTTGGAGGGGGAATTTCCGGGCCTTATCCCATGGAAAAAAGGGCAGTATAAAGGATTGGCGATCCCACTCAGAGAATCAACTGGTAAGAATGGTCAAGGAAAAACAGCAATACGGCAAGAAAATATATTTTTAGTTGGGTGATAAATATGGGAAAATATCAATTAATTGCTACCTCATCCTTCGGCCTTGAATCCGTAGTTGCTCAGGAGGTCAGGGATCTAGGATATGAAGAGGTAAGAGTGGAAAACGGGAAGATAACCTTCAAGGCGGGGCTTGAGGCCATCTGCCGGGCCAATCTGTGGCTGCGTACTGCGGACAGGATAAGGCTGGTGGTGGGGGAATTCGAGGCAAAAACCTTCGATGAGCTTTTTGAGAAAACCAAAGCCCTCCCCTGGGCTGATCTGATCCCTAAAGATGCGAATTTCCCCGTGGAGGGTAAGTCAATTAAATCAACATTGTTTAGCGTTCCCGACTGCCAGGCCATAGTAAAAAAGGCAGTGGTGGAAAGCATGAAAAAAGAGCATCACTGCCAATGGTTTGAGGAAAAGGGCCCCATGCATAAAATAGAGGTGGCCCTACTTAAAGATAAGGCCACGCTGACCATGGACACCAGCGGACCAGGATTACATAAGAGGGGTTATCGGGAATCCGGTGTTATAGCCCCTTTGAGAGAAACCTTAGCGGCGGCTATGATCCTGCTGGCCAGATGGAATCCCGACACAACCCTCATTGACCCTTTCTGCGGTTCCGGTACCATTCCCATCGAAGCAGCCCTAATGGGGAAAAATATTGCACCAGGGATGAACCGTAATTTTGTGGCTGAAACATGGCCTTTGATACCAAAAAAACTCTGGCAGGATGCCCGCAGGGAATGTTGGGATCTAGCAGACTTTAGCCGTCCGGTCAATATCACAGGCACAGATATAGATTATCGGGCTGTTCGAATGGCCCGGGGGAACGCAGCCAATGCCGATCTAGATCAGGATATCCATTTTCAGCAGCAGCCCCTTTCAACCCTGAGTTCAAAAAGAAAGTACGGGAAGGTGATCTGCAACCCGCCCTATGGCGAGAGGCTGGAGGAAGAAACTGAAGAGCTTTATAGAGAGATGGGCAAAATATTGCCAAAACTAGATACTTGGTCTCACTATATCCTTACATCGGATCAGAATTTTGAAAAACTCTATGGTGCCAAGGCTACAAAAAAAAGAAAGCTGTACAATGGACGGATTAGGGTTGATTATTACCAATACTACGGACCCAGCCCACCCAGGAACAGCTCTTAATCAAGAAAGTAACCTAGCAACGAATAAACCTTGTATTTCCGCGGCCAGCTTCTCACCGGTGCTGACTCGGCAGTTGAGTGTTATCTTGGCCTTCCCCCTATCCAAAAGATTCTCTTTAAATTCCTCAAGGATATGCCGGGGCGGCAGCGGGCAGCGGGCCTCAAAGTCATCCTCCACGGGCAGCAGGTAATCCACTTGGAGATTTGCCACCACAGCTTCCCCTTTAAAACCCCATTCCTTAAATTTTTTCATCATGGTTGTCCAACCGCAGAGCAGTGCAATGGATGCTATGCTTCCCCCAAAGCCCGTGCCCTTGTGATTATGATTGGGCAGCAAAGGGGCGGTGAGCACCACCCCCCCATCGGAAGCAATTTTTTTGACTTTTATACCCATATGCCCCGCTAGGGGAATTTGAGTATCCAACATTTCTTGAATATAATTTTCCATCCCATCCTCCATTCATATCGCGTAATTTATCAATGCTTGTTGGGAAACTTCTCCCTAATGGCCTTGTTGAGGGAAGGGTCTATGCCCACAACATTATCCACCCCCACAACAAAGGAGATACCCTTGCCCGGCCTATCGAGACCGGCGGTAAGAACAATAGCGCTCATCACTTCATCGGTTCTCTCACGATCAATTATAGTCAAGACAATATCCTTTTCTGGCTCAATAATGATACCGAACAGCTTGGCGTGTTCATGGATACCGGTACCCCTACCGAAAACCACAGTACCGCCCTCGGCGCCGGCCCTTCTGGCCGCCTCCACAACTTTATCGGAATCCCCTTTATTCACAATGGTGATTATCAAATTATATAGAACCTTGTTTTCCTTACCCATCCCCATCCTCCCCAAATCCTTTGTTTTTTCCAAATCTGTATCTTCATGACAAATTCCTGCGGCCCTCTCCACATCTAAGACAAAGGCAATGCCCTGGCCGGCATTATTGATCTTGCCGCTTTTTACCGCTGCCATCAAAATATCCCCGAGCCGCCCTTCTTTAACCAAAATGAAGATTATTTCCTTTTCAGGCTCCACGGTAATCCCCAAGACCTTTTTGATCTTGTGGCCCCCGGTACCTTTGCCCATGATGGTGGTCCCACCCTGGGCGCCGGCCTTCCTCACCGCCTTAACCACTTTTCTAGCCATTCCGTAATTTATGATGACCACTAAGAGCTTATACATCTTCCAAACCCCGTTCCATTTCTTTTTCCTTTCTGCTGTACAACTGCCCCAAAATCAATACAGACAGAACCAGGGATAGAGCAACCAGGGAAACCATTCCAAAACCCTCGGCCAGGGGATCCCGCCCTTCCATGGACGAGGCCACACCCAGGGCCATGGCCAGCATGAAGGTCACAGTCATGGGCCCCGTGGCCACACCACCGGAATCAAAGGCAATGGCCACGAAAGTTTCACTGGAACGTCGAACCAGTAGAAAAGCGATCAAATATCCCGGAACAATGAAATACCAGAGGGGGATCCCAAAAATAATCCTTCCCATGGATAATGCCATGGAAAAAGCAACCCCAAAGGATATGGCATAGAGCAGCACCCTCCTGGGAATATATCCGCCGGAAGCCTTCTCTACCTCATAATTAAATACCTGCACTGTGGGCTCCGCAAAAGCCGCCACAAAACCCAGGATAAATCCTATGGGGATCAAAAGCCATTTATGATTCATTGCCCCCAGGGCTAGACCCATGGCATCGCCAACGGGTAAGAACCCCACATAGACACCCTGCAGGAAAAAGGATAAGCCGATGAGCGTCATTAAAAGTCCTGCAAAAATATTTATTACTTTCTCCCTAGGCAGTTTTAGAAGCCAGAATTGAAAGAATAATACGATTATCATCAAAGGTGTTAGGGCCAGGGCCACCTCTTGAAATACCTGCCCAAAACCTTGAAATACCTGAATATTCAACCGAAAATCACCCCCAACAGCATAACAGCTAAGATGGGTCCTGCAAAACTCAGGGCCACAATCCCAAAGCCCTCCGAGGATCTTTTACCTTTCAATACCGCGGTGAGCCCCACCCCCACGGCAATAACGAAGGGAACCACCAAAGGACCCGTGGCCACACCCCCGGCGTCCATGGAAACAGGGAAATAGCTCGAAGGAACAAAAGCAGCCAATAAAAATATGAGACCATAGCTGGCAACCAGAAGGGTCTTAATGGAGATACCCACAACTATTCTCAGCATAGCAAGCCCTATAAAAAGGGCCATACCCGCGGTTACAGCTAAAATAAGAACGCCTTTTGAAACTGCCCCACCGGATACCGTGTCCACCTGGATGGCCAGAACCCTAAGATGTGGATCTGCAATGGTGGCCGCAAATCCAAGGATCACCCCAAATAATACAACCAGCCACAGTTTACCGGTTTTTGTAAGGGATGTACCTATGACCTCCCCAACAGGCAATAAACCCAGGTGGGCGCCCAACATAAAGAACATCAGCCCCAGGGCAACAAATAAAACTCCTACCAAGAACTGTACTAATGTTTCTAGGGGGAGCCTCAGTATCAACTGCAAGACAACAACCAAAGCACTGACGGGCAAAACCGCCGACATCACATCCAATACTATTTTTTTTATATCCGGCATATTCTCCTCCCCATAAAATTATGATAATTATTATAAATATTTAAGCACTCCTATACCATATCATAAAGGTATAGATTTTGCCCAATATAATTTTATCCTTGGATAAACAAGA
Organism: Clostridia bacterium; assembly: GCA_012519005.1. Classification (GTDB taxonomy): domain Bacteria; phylum Bacillota; class DTU086; order DTU086; family DTU086; genus JAAYRB01. The sequence continues at coordinate 897 of JAAYRB010000216.1, read as the reverse complement.
AAAAACCCAAACCAAAAACCGACTTGGGTCTTAAACAGCCCTGTAGAAAAAAATTTTGGCCTACGGGCCTTCCTCCGAGCCTACTCCCCTCTAAATAAATTTTCCGGTTCTATCTCCAAAAAATCATAGGCCCTTTGTTTTCCGAGATTGTAGTCCTCTATCAATTTCAAGGAAGGCTCGGGGTCACCATAGACTCTCCACCCATAATTACCTTGGTATTCCAGTGGGGCCGCCTCAAGAAAACCCACCACATCTTTGACAGGATAACCCAGTGCAATACCGATCTCATGGGGCATCTCGCCGGAAAATGTCCACCTGTCCCTGATTTCATTGAAGAAATCCTCTGCAAGCATGTTCTGGGGGTAGCCCAATTCAAGGAAAAAAGGCATGGTCTGAACCTGTTTCAATATCTTATTCACCCTCTGCCGACGATAGAAGATTATCCTGGCCCCTAAATGGTTTCTTTTAATTACTGAAACAGATAATCCCCATTGGGGAATCAGGCGCCGTGCCCTGTCAAGCAAGGTGTCCAAATCCATTTCAAACAGGGAATCTTCTTTGATTATCAACAGTTCCGCTGGTTTTCCTGCAAAAAGAACCTTGGAAGAAGCAATAAAAAGCCATCTCTCAAAAAACTTATCCCCGCCGGATAATTTTTTAAGCGATTCCCTCCAGGATATGAGCTGCGGAAGCATTGTGAATTCCCCCATCTGTATTTATTATTTAGTATTCGTAAAAAAATTGCAAGAATACTAAAATCAAATATAAATGTGGTATGAAAAATAATAATTATCGAAGAATATAGTTGAACAGCATATCCATGACACAGAGAAGGTGAAATATGTTTTCCTTTATATTCAAAAAAGCTGAAGAAAAACAATCGGGCCTCAATGTATC
>JAAYRB010000215.1 GCA_012519005.1 Clostridia bacterium | reverse complement strand
GGGTTTCCGTCCCCTTACGGGGATTTATTTGTTTCTATCCGGGGGAATTGCCAGATCTAAATCAGATCATAGAGTTTCCGTCCCCTTACGGGGATTTATTTGTTTCTATCCTGTCCGTTGAATCCATTGATGGGCTTGGGCCAAAATGTTGATTTGCGGGGGAAAACTCATTTTGAGCAATAAATTTTGTTTGATAGTGATTTCTCTTGAGAAAAGCCTTATTTGGCTGCATCGGGGCAAAACACCCTTTTTTTGTAAATATTAAATAATTATCAAATCTTCTTCTTCCATCGTAAAGGGTTGACCAAAGACCTCCACCGTCCCCTGGGATTGTATTTTATATACCCTTACAGTGTCTGTGGTCTCTGGTATTGGCTCTATTTTTTTGAGCAGCTTTTGATATTTATTGGGCCTTAAGATTGCCTCAAAGGCTGATCTTTGCACCCTAGTACCAAAGCTTTCTAAGACCTTGGCCATTCTGTTTCTTCGTTTATTATCTGATATATCATATATTATAAGGACAAAATGTCTTTTTTCTTTGGTCTTTTCTTCTTGGCCCAAGAAATAATCTTCTTCCAATAAGTATCTTGTATTTGTTATGCCCATAGCATTACCTTCCTTGTATACTACCTAATAGTTATTGCTTGGTAAAACCCAGGATTTCCCTCTTCGATCCCTTTACATAGTTGGAGTATTTGGGCATCAATGGCCCGGCGATACGGCAGACTATGATCCACATAGCTGAGATACCTCATAGAGGAATTAAGCTTGCTTTCTATTTTCTTTATAAAAATCTTCAGACCTCCTTTTTTTAAGAAAACTCCCTTTGTTACATCATCTTTATAAAAATCATGGATAGTGATTTCATAACCGTTTACTAAGGACATGGCTACAGCATCTACTATCACCGCCCTCCATTCCTCTATGAGATCACTTGCCAAGGTGGGATGCTTCTCCCTGTCTTGGTGGATAAATCCGAAATATGGATTCAAGCCTCTTCCCTCGATAGCCCCATAAATATCATTCATAAGAATTGTATATCCAAGGCTTAGCATAGAGTTAAAAGCATCTTTAGGCGGCTGGCGGGTGCGACCGCTGAATTTAAAATCTGAATTTCTAATCAGTTTTCTCAATCCTTTAAAATATTCTCTTGCGATAATTCCTTCATAACCTATGATCTCAGGTAGGTTAGTACCTTGGTCTATCTTTTTCCCAAGGATTTTCATTGCGTCTATTTCTTCTATGACTTGTTCCGAAGTACGCTGATATCTTCGAAGTAATACAATCTGATTGTTTATTTTTGCCGCTAAAATATTCTTTGCAAGCCCCAGGGAAAATTCCGGGTCTTCTGTCAGCTTCATTTGCATTCTCTGACGATTGGTGTTGACATGCTGGGTTGAAGATACCTTGCCAAAGTATGCCCCCTTGGCGGAGTAATATTGGATATTTATTCCCCTCCTTAGGCATTCCCCCAGGCACTGGGTTGTAATCTGTGCATTACCTATAATTGTAATCCCTTCTAGACTTTCTAGGGGGATAGACCTGGTCAGGTCTTTTTTTTCTTTTATTACTACCCGCCCACCTTTTAAACCAACTTTTGCTTTATGGTCGGACACATACAATTGAGCCATATCATCCCTCCTATGGTCTAAAGGATTTTTATGATATCTTGATTGATAATTTCATAAAGTTCAAGGCTTTCCTTTTTTATCCTGTTGCCAAAAGTTCTGATTAAAAGGTGTTTTAAAATATTCAGAATTTCATTTGTATTTATTTCAGTTTCTCGATGTAAATCATGGGCCATGACGTTCCTGTTTCCTAAATTATCCTTTAGTTTTCTAAAATTTTCGATTTCATCCTTTGGTTTTCCTTCCTGTTCCAGCAGGCAAATATATTGTTCTAAGTTATAGGAGATTTGCTTTTTGCCGCCCTGCCCATAATAAGTCGGTCGGTAACTGAATCCCGTTTTTTCTAGATAGTAAGTTTTGAGGATTTCCCCCGCTTTTTGATCATCTATTTCGCCCAAATAGTGTTTTGCTATGTATTCCGCCAATGGTTTTAGAAGCAAAACAAAGTAGGACAATTCTCCTGTCTTTGCCTTGTTTTTGAGGATACAATAATAATTAGCAGCCATCTTGCCTTTTATATCTTTTGTGTAATTATACTGAGCGTGGTATTTTACTTTTCGATATTCGGGATTATCATTTTGTTTCAGCATTGCATATTTGATCAGGTCTATGACATCTTGACTGAAAAGATGGTTATTTTTTTCTATGATCTTGTAGGCGGCATTATATTCATGATGTTCCACCAAGGAAGCTATATCTCTTCTTATCAAGTCCCTTCTAAAAGAGAGTAAATCCGGCTCCAGGCAGCGATTTTCTGTTATATACTTGCCGTCCTCCATTAGGTTATCCAGATTGTCCTCTATATCTCCCCCATGGGGAAGATCTTCATTGGATCCCTTTGCAGGGGTTTTGACCTGGATTGCCCTTAAATTCCACTGGGACGATACCACCTCAAGGCAGAGAACAGAGTTCATCTGGGGGGTACCGCTGGTAATGTTCACCAATATACTTGACTCTGGATTATCTTCTTGAATTCTGTTGATTTCCCGTGTAAAAATATCTAGAAACACATCAAAGTCATGGGGCCTGTCAATATCAGTAATAATAGAGTGAACCTTGATGTTAAAAGGCTTCAGGGCCTCTAGGGTTATTTCTTGTTTTTGGGCCATTCCCTTTGTAAAAAACAAATACACTTTTTTAGGCTGATAATGCCTGACTATATGAAGCATGGGCCCATCGTGCAGCTCTCGCACCGGATCAGTGGCACCCACGGGGCTAAAAAGCACATAATTACTTGCCAATTCCCACTCCCCCCATTCCTAAAGTGCTTTTGATACCTATTCCTGAATATTGGGCAAAATTGCAAATCATATTAGCCAATCTAATCATGCTCTCAGGGCCCCAAAATCTAAGATCCACATATCCCACGAAGCCCCGAATACGGATGCCTTTTAAAAAATAAAGGGCTGATCTAAGATTATATCTAGAGATTTGGCAATTATCCCATTGGATATCCTCAAGAAGAAAGGATTTGGCCCATACATTCCATTTATTGGTCAGGCTTTGCATAATCAATTCTACTGTGGGATAGAGGACATATTCCCCATCCTGTTTAAATGTAGTAGGGGTCAAAAATCGCAATCTTATGGTTTTCTGATAGGGCTCTTTTATCAAAAATTTGTCTGCTAGTTCTTGCTCGGTAATTGTGCTGATTTCTTGCTCTATAAGCCTAATATCTGCCCCAAACCTATGAAGATGATAGCTCTCCTTGAAGTCAAAGGGGGCCGTAGTATTGACAACCCATTCTTCCGGGGTCATATACTGGGTGAAAAAAACATCCCCGTGGACAGCATCTGCTAATTCTTCGTTCAATTCCGCCAAAAAAGCTGAGTAGATTGCGTATCCCCAAGAGTAGGAAAACCTATCCTGATATTCCAGCTGAAGTCTATATTGCCGCATCATGATCAATCCTTATTTGGCAAATACCCATTTCCATTGTTTTGCCATCTATTCTTGTGCATTTTTTTGCTCGCGGGGATATCCCCAGGGCCAAATCCTGCCTATGTCTATGCCTTCGGAACATTCTGTCCAAAAAGCTTGATATTTCCTTTAGGGCCCTATCCCCATAGAGGGAATGATTGATGGTTTTTGTCAAGAAACCAGTACCTCCACCTAAGTAAGTAATGTTTTCCTTAAATTGATCCAAATGATAGGAACCGAATTTACTAAGGAATACTTTATGGTACTGGATATTAAATTGATCAATGGCGTTTAAGATATATTCCGGGCTAAAAGCTGGTTTTTGTAGGGATCCATCTATGGTCAAGGTAAAATTAATTTTGGTGCCGGGTTTTAGTGTTTCCCGACAAAGATTAAGTCTATTATTACTGGCTCCATCCTTAAAAACATCAATTTTTTTTGAAATTATCAGATCATCCATTGACAAAGGCTGGCTGTCGCTGATTCTTAGATTTTTGAACTCGTCGTCAATGATACTGCCAAAGGCAGCCCTCTCGATTTCATTTGATCCGCCCAGGAGCTCTGATTTAAAGGAATCAAACCTGTTACCTTTATTTTCACTTATCCTGTGGGCTAGGATTGCTGTCCTTATGGCTCCCTTTAAGGAGCTGCCGGGAATATAGGGCTTGCCATAGGCATCTTTAATAAATTCATGGATTCCATCACTTTCCCTGATGCCTTTATCTCCGCAAAGAACTCTATATTTGAGGGCCGGGCTGGTATTTAGTTTTGGATTTCTTTTAAGAAAACTCGTGAGGGTATAGTTGTTCATCAAAAAATTTTCGTATCTTTTTCCCAATATTTCGTGAAGCTTGATAGGATCATAAATATTGATATAATTGTTTTTAAGCTCAAAGTCCTTCTTGGTAATCCTTTTGCCATTTCCAATATAAACAGGAGTCAGGGCTTCCAGGGTTATTTGATAGTTTTTCAAGGCGTCACCCCCATAAACATTGGTACACCATAGGAATAAACGGGATGCTCGTCATTACCTACATCAAATAGATCGCCTTCAAACTTATTTTTAAAAACCGATCCCGCCTTAAATGTATAAAAATCCCTCTTTTTATATCTGCTTTGATGGATGAAGCCGCTTCTTTTTTGAAGCAAATAATTGGCCCCCTCCAGGGCCTGATCCAGCTCTTCATCCCTAGCCATTGCGGTATTAAGGAGGAGCTGATATTCTCCTATGGAAAACTCAAAGGCTTTTTCCACATGAAAGCTAAATCTACCCAATCCGCTGGAGCGTTTGCCTCCTATACCGCTGTATTGCAGCTTTTCAAAAACATCAAAAACATAATCATCTCCATGCTCTACAATAATATACAGTCCGGAATTTTCTTGAAATGAGAAGGTGCCCACCTGATAGGGATCACCCCCAACATTGACTTGGGTCCGGACATGGGATTCGCCAAGAATAAAGCTGGCCAACTCATCCTCGGGATTCAGGCTGCCCTCCAGATAGAATTTCAATGTGTCCTCGGTGATGTATTTGATTTTTTTAAACAGCTTATATTCCTCAGTTTGTTGATCAATATAAATCATGGGCTTGGGCAAATAATAATAATCTTCAATATAGGGGAAAGCATCGGATATTTTTAGTTGACCCTCTTTTACCTGTGATACTAGTTTTGGGATATTGTTGCTCTCAATGCAAAGTGCGGAAAAGATAGTATCAGCTTTAATCTGATATTCACTATCACTGAGCCTTCCCTTCCCTAGATGTAATGGTGTGAGAAATTTCAACTTAATAATGGATTTTTTCATAGCTACACCCCTAGCTCAACAAGTGGTGCATCTCCATAGATATTGATTATTTCCAGGTTTCTAAACTTGATCTTTCCACTCCCCCTTGAACCGTGCCCTCCAAGGTAATCATTTTCCAGCAGCTTCATCCCCTTTGAAATATTCTGAAAATCCTTATCTACCTCACTTTCATGACCATGAAGAACATCATATATTAGTTCAAAATCAAAGACAGTACCCCGAATGACCCTTTCTATTTGTCTTGGATTGGCCATTGATGTTCTTCTGTCGATGGTGTTTTCCGTTTTTATTTCCGTCAGCCTTATATTGGCGGATTTTAGCTCCTCTACCCTCTCCTGATTCATGAAGCAATCTCCAAACTTCAATCTCGAGGGTATAATATCCCTGTCAGCTCCTCCGCTGCTTCCGAAAAGCCGCAGGACTTCCGGGTGATCATCATTATGGGATGGGGATGCACCATAGGTCCTTTGCAACAGTGCCCGCATTTTGCCCTTTAGACTGCTGCCGGGGATAATTGGATTGCCTGAAATCGCATCACGAACAACGGGACTGTCCACGGCTCCGATAGCCGAGTAGGCATCGGCTCCCCCAATATGTAGGCCCGTAACTATTTCAATCTCACCTTTGATCATTATTTTTGCGTATCCCATAATCACTTACCTCCATAAAATTTGTGGTATGCAACTAAGGCTTCAAAATATCGGCAATACTCAAGGAATTTTTGCCTGCTGTTTCCTATATCATTGACCATATCCAAAAGTCCCGTCTCGTTAAAAAAATACCTTAGTTTCCCATCTCTTAACTTAGGGTTTCTTCGTTCATCTCTAGTTAGCCTATCTTGCCTGTCCCTACCTGCATCATAAATCATCCTGACCTTTAGATGGCGAATGGCTTCTACATACTTCTTGTCCAGTGTCTCCCCGGACTCAAGGATAATATCATTATAAAGTTCATTGACCTGGGACAAGAGATCCCTGATTTTGCTTGTGGTGATGACTTCACTTAAATATTCCATGAGCCTTTCAGCCTTACCCACATAATCTTCCGTCTTCATATTCCCACCATCCTTCTTCTTATTTTCTTGTCTCGTAGGAGTATAGGGTCACAGCAATTTCCAGCTCTTTTCTTTCCCGGGGGTCTTTGATATATTGATAAAATTTGGTTACATCCAAGGAAGGGTTTTTTTCCTGGGCTCTTTGCAGCAAATACGCATATCTGGCAATATTGATGCTGTCCTTGTTGCTTTGCCGCAATAGTTCTAGGATTTTATATAAAAACGCTTTGCCATGCTCACTGTCTCTACGAAAGACCTTTCTCAAAGTTAAGAGCTTGTCCTCTATGCCGGATACGGGAGTCGGATGTTCCAATCCATTGGTATCCACACTGTCAAGCATTGGCAATCGTTCCCATCCCAAGATCCAATCCTCTTCCACGGCATTACCCCGCTCATCAAGCTTGGCCTTTCTAAAAAGAGTAACTTTATTTTTCTTTTCATCCTTTGTTTTTGCTGCATTTTCCAGCTCACCTGCCTCCAGGGCAATCCGGGAAATGGGATAACTATGATTATAAATCCCTATACCTGCTGAGATAGTAAGGGTTCCCTGGGTATATTTATTAAAGGCGGCATTGATCTCCCCGGCTAGGTCTATCACTTCATTCCAGCTTCCCACAATAAACATATCATCACCGCCTGAGTAGATGATGATTGCATTTCTGTTTTTGTCCTTGAGAACATGATTAACATAGAATTTAAAGAACATGGACAGCTGTCTAGAAAGGGTGGAAGTCCTGGATATTGTTTCATAGTGGGCATCCTTACTTTTAAAGCCCGAGATGAAGGCCTGGCCCAGATTATCCACGTCGGCACGAAGGACAGCTATTCTTTTTATTCCTTGGGCTTCATGGGCCAATTCTTCAAAATCCTTGGTTCCGTATTTGTTATTGCTTCTAACGGAATAATCCCCAACCCAAAGATTAGTTGCAAGATCCAATCCCACCGATGGCTGATTTTTGGAATAAATACGGATATAGTTGTCCTTTAGGGCTTCTTGCTTGGTTTTTATACCCAGGGCCCGGTTGAAGGGCAAGGGAAGAGTGGCTCTTGGCAGGTTTTCTTCGGATATCCCGGAGACCACAAAATACGTGTCCTCTCTGGTGACTTCCGGCGAGATCTCAATCAAAGCCTGACAAATACGGCATCTTTTTTCCTCATTTATTGAGCCAGTTCTATTACATTCGATACATTCCCTATCCTCTTGTTGTCTGACCATAGTATTAAGAAATAAAATATCATCGGTAGTATACCTCTGGGTTTTCTTAACGGCTACTTTCTTTCCTACCCTTTCATATACCTGACCAATATTTTTAGAAAGTTCCTCACTGTTACAATGGGTATAACCGCTGGCAATATATAGGGAGATATTGAATTCCTTGAGGAACCAGGACTTTAATTCCTTTTCAAAGTCCTCTATAATATCCTTTGTTTGGTCTGTGTTGGGCAGCAAAAGATAACCGTGGCCTCCCCCGGTATAAAGGAGGTTGCATCTGGAAAGATTAAGCCTATACAACAGATCATCGAGAATATTTTCTAATAATAGTTCCAGATATAGGGATCTGGCCCTCAGGGATCTCAATGCCTTGGTTCCGCTAATGGTGTAAATATAATCCTGAATACCTGAAATGTCGCAAGAAT
>JAAYRB010000214.1 GCA_012519005.1 Clostridia bacterium | reverse complement strand
ATTCCTAATAGAGCGTCAGTAAACTGGATCTTTCTCCCGCCATTGAATCAATTCTGCATTTACTCCGTCCAAAGGTCTGGGCTTTCGAATATGTGCAACAAGAGTTTTTTGGGCGGTCCCACAGCCCCCCATAACCGTAACTGCCAGTTCATCACCCATATCCTCGCAGGATATACTATTGATTACAGCATCCCCCACAGGGTAACCCTGAAGGTTATCCAATACGCCTCCCAAAAAATCATTCATATCAGGGCTGTTGTTTAATTCAACGATGATCTTCCTTATTCCCCCTTCAGCGGCATATAATGCCTTGAACATTTCTGTTTCATCTAGGGCCATTATTGCGCTGGTGCCCATCATATGTAGAATGGCGGCGGAGAGGGCTGAAAGGGCCAGGACTAGAATCAGCACACTGATCAATGCCATGCCCCCTTGGCTTGACGTGGATTTCAATATTGCCCCCTCCTTAGTCAGCTTTTTCTAGAAGTCCATTTCCATCTCTGGCGATCTCAAATGCACTGCGGTGGCAAGCCCATAACCGGTGATTCCCTGGATTTCAATGTATATCATGGAGTTTTCGACGAGTTCTTTGAAATGTACCCTTTTTATACCGTAGGCTACGATATTATGTCCGTTGCCGTTGACATCCCTCAGCAGCTGTTGATTGTTCAAATAATACCTGATTCTCTTTCCTCCGGTAAGCCTGAAATATATATCATACCTGCCATCCGTGATGCGAACTTCCCTTGCGGATCTTAATTCTCGGCTTAGGTGATTCACGGCTAGGGCGACGTTTTGCTGGATATCCACTTCCTGTTCTGCCCGCCGCCAGGAAGATAAAGAAAAGACGGTAATCTGGTGCAGGCCAACTACCAGAAGGGACATCAAGGAAACTGCAATGATCAGCTCCAGCAGGGTAAAGCCCCTCTCATCCTTATATCGCATTTTAGTCTGCCTCGGGAATGAGGGTGGACAGGGAAACCTCTCTGTCTCTATCCCATGATTCATGGAATACTTTTACCGTGACCAGAATCATGCCATCCTTTGGGGTGGTGGACAGCTCATAATTATATCCTTGAATATGAAGTGATTCCCCGCTCATGGGGTAATATCTGCCCCCGGCAATTATTTCCTCCATAATCTGCACGGCAAGATAAAGGGCTTGGGTGGATCTCCCCCTGGCCTTTGTATTTATGGCTCCTTGGTGGTATATTTTTGATATGGGGGCTGCCAGGAGAAGTAGAATCATCACAGCCACCAGCACTTCGATAAGTGTGAATCCCCTACTGCTGTTTTTTGTCATAAAAAACCACCCCAAATCAAGGCTGATAATCGATCTTTACCCTACCGGTCACCGGCGTTACTTTTACGTAGATCCAATTATTGTAGTTGTCCTTTAGAGTTATAGTCCCACCTTGATAAACCTTACCCTTTCTGTTGAACCAAAGGGTGTCATCATTAAAATTGGTTTTGCGTAAGTCCAACCTTTTTGAAAATTTTATGGATTTGAATTTACGGCCGCTGCCGCTGTCAAAATACATACGGTATTCATTGGAGGATGGAAAAAAGCGGATCTTATAATCCCTTTCTTCAACTAATGCTTTATTTTCACCATAACGAATATCGCTGGTCAAAATGCGTGCAGCAGCTTTTAGTTCATTGCGGGAAATAAATTCATCACCCAGGGGTACTAAGATTGCCGTCATGAGGCCCATGATGGCGATTACTGCTGTCAACTCTATTAGGGTATATCCTTCGCTTGACTTGATTAAAGGTGATTTTCGCGGCATTTTTCCCACCACCCCTTATCAAATTAAAATTAGGGATGAATACCAGGGGATTATCCACCCGCCTAAGGTCATCGACAGCATACGCCCCATAGCCAGGAAGGGCCCGAAGGGCATGGGGTCTTTTAATCCTTTTTGCCCTAGCAAAACAAGAAATATACCTGCGAATGCCCCAAGAAAAAATGACAAAAATAGGGCCAAAAGAACATGCTGCCAACCCAATATTCCGCCCATGACAGCAGCTAGTTTTACATCACCCGCCCCCATACCCCCGGGCCGCAGCAAATAGATCGCCAGCATGGGGAAAGCACCGGCAAAAATCCCTAAGAAGATACCCCCAAGGCCGCTGGTACCCAAAACAAGCTTCATTATGCTTCCACCAATCAACCCGGTGAAAATTATTCCATTGGGGATGTACATATATCTTAGATCAATAAAGGCTGTCACCAGGAGCAGGGAGGCAAGAAACCAGTAGGGGAGAAGGATCTTGTTGAAGCCGGCGGTGGTATAAATAAGAAGTAAAACAGCTGCTGTAAGAATTTCTATGAAGGGGTAGAAGGGGCTGATTATTTCACTGCAATAACAGCATCTGCCCTTTTGGAAAATGTAGCTAACCAGGGGCAGTAGGTTTTGGATTTTTAAAATACCGCCGCAGTGGGGGCATCGGGATCTGCCCCCTACAATGGATTCCCCCCTTGGAATTCTATAGATACAGACACCGATGAAGCTCCCAATGGATGCAATAAGCATAAAAGATATTGAATAAAAAATTACTTTGTCTGCCGTATGGATATGGATATTCATTGTGAAGGATCAGTACCCACCAGGGTCTTGGTATTGTCCCTGCTGTCGGAGATTTTTAGATTATCATGCTCTGGGGTTATCCTGTATTCTCCACCCCAAGGATCCTCTGCATCGGCGCTGATGCCATATTCTATCAAATCATTTAGGCTCTGGGGCCATTTGCCTTCATCATTATCCAGTTTGTAAATCCGGCAGGCAGTGGCAATGGCATCCAAGTCCATCATGGAACGGCTTTCCTTGGCCTTTTCCACCCTTCCCATTACATTGGTCACCAAAATAGATGCCAGTATACCGATGATTACCACTACCACCATCAGTTCGATGAGCGTAAAACCATCCTCCCCGGAGCGTTTTGTTCCGCAAAAACCCAGCATAAGCCCCTCCTTTTCGCCATCTGTTGAAGATCAAAATCCTAGTGGACAGATCCCATTATTTTGAATAAAGGATGCAGCACAGACAGTAATACCAATCCTACAATAACCCCTACAAAAACAACCAAAGTTGGTTCCAGAATTACGGAAAGCCGATTAGCCATATCCTCCACTTCCCGATCATAGAATTCACCAACCTTTTCAAGCATGGGACCCATGGCACCCACTTCCTCCCCAATGGAGATCATTTCCACCACCAAGGGGGGGAAGACTCCGGTTCTCTCCATAGGTACCGCCATGCCCATGCCTTCCCTGATGCTGATGCGGATTTGTTGGATGCCTTTTTCCATGATGATATTATCCACGGATCCTTCTACAACTTCTAGAGCATCAAGAATGGGTATTCCCCCATTGAGCAGTGTGGCCAGGGTATAGCAAAAACGAGAGATGATGATCCGTTGGATGAGACCGCCAAAAATGGGTATCCGCAGCTTAGCTTTATCCCTAAACACCCTACCCTCCGGGGTGGAATGGGTGAGGCGAAACAGAAAATAAACAGCGGTAGATGCAAAGATAATTCCCAGATACCAATAATTACGCAATGCACCCGAGATACTGAGTAACAGGCGGGTAAAAAAGGGCAGCTGATCCCATATTTGCTGAAGTATTCCTTGAAAAACAGGAAGGACAAAGATAATAATAAAAACCATTGCTAAGACAGCGGCTGTGAGTACCATGGAGGGGTAGGTGATAGAAGATTTAATCCTTTCCCGGATATGGTGCTCCCATTGAAAATACTCTGCCATCCTATTCAGTACCCTATCCAGCACTCCCCCTTTTTCTCCTGCTTCAACCATGGAAATGAGTACCCGGGGGAATACCTCAGGATGTTTTCCAAGGGAATAGGAAAAGCTTTTGCCGGATTCGAGGCTTGCATGGACATTCATGATTGCCAGTGCCATTCTTTTATTTCTTAGCTGCTTCTTCAGTGCTGACAATCCAGAAAGAAGGGGAATGCCAGCTTCAAGCATCACTGCCAGCTGCCTACAAAAAAATCCTAATTCACTTTTGGATACCCTTGGGGGCGGTAGGATATTCCTTATCCCTCTCCCTTTGGGTGTTTTCTCAGTTTCGATGTTTAGAATGAAATAATTATTTTCCTTAAGACGGGCTGCTGCTTCTCTTGGGTTGTCTGCTTCCAAGATGCCTTCCCTGGTGCTGCCCGTGGAATCCATAACTTTATACCTATATCGGGGCATAAATTTCATCCCCCCTCAGGACATAGTTCATCAGTTATGAACCGTGCCTGCCAGTTCCTCTAGAGTAGTTGTTCCCGCACAAACTTTTTGGATGCCATCCTGTACCATGGGGATATATCCATGGTTTTTCAAGGCATGGCGGTATATGTTATCTGTGGGTTCCTTACGCACCACTTTTTCACTGATATCCGGCGTGATTTTCAATATTTCTGCCACAGCCAATCTACCCCTGTAGCCGCTCTGTCCACAGGCATCACATCCCGCCCCCTTGTATACCATTGTCCCTGATTTTATACCGTCCGAAAAAGGGATATCCCTGGGATAATTATCGGTGATAATATGGGATTTTTTGCATTGGGGGCATATTTTTCGCACCAGGCGCTGGGCCACCACCCCAATAACCGATGATGCAACCAAATAGGGCTCTACGCCCATGTCCACAAGCCTCGTCAGGGCACTGGCGGCATTATTTGTATGCAATGTGCTCAGAACTAGATGACCGGTATTCGCGGCCCTGATGGCAATTTTGGCTGTTTCAGAATCCCTGATTTCCCCAACCATGATTACATCGGGGTCCTGTCTTAGAATCGTTCGAAGCCCGGCAGCAAAGGTCAAGCCTGCTTTGGTGTTTACAGACATCTGATTGATCTCCGTCAGCATATATTCCACCGGATCTTCAATGGTTATAATGTTTTTCTCCACACTATTTATTTTATTGAGGGTGGCATAGAGGGTGGTGGTCTTGCCGCTTCCGGCGGGTCCCGTGACCAATATCATTCCGTAGGGTTGGTGGATAAGGCTGCTGTATTGGTCTAGAGCTGTTTTTGAGAAGCCCAACTCCTCCAATTTCAGCAGACGCATTTTTTTATCTAAGAGTCTAAGAACAACTTTTTCCCCATGGATGGTGGGTAGGCTGGACACACGAATATCTATTTCCCGATCACTTAAGTTCATTCTGATCCTGCCATCCTGGGGCAATCTCTTCTCAGCAATATCCATATTTGCCATGATTTTTATTCTTGAAACTAAGGGGCTGTGCAGTTCAACTGGCAGCATGATGGCCTCCCTGAGAATCCCATCAACCCTATATCTTACACGGAGTATTTCAGTCCTTGGCTCAATATGGATATCGCTGGCTTTTTCGGAAACTGCCGCCCTCAGGATCTCATCAACAGTTTTAACCGCTGACATTTGACCGGCATCTTCGGAAATCTTAATGCCCAAGGGAATTGTCGGTCCTTCCTGCTGGCCGCCCGCATCCAAGGATCTTTGAATTTTCCCGCCCAGCTGCCTCATACTTGATGCTCCTAATACAAAATATTGCTTTAATATTTATTCTGTTTGCTTTGATGATTCCCTTTATTTTGGCAAATTTCTACATAAAAAAAGCCCTTATGCCAAAATTTCCTGCAAAAGGGTCGACAGTGTAGAGGGGTCCAGCTGAATTTTTTTTACTTCCCCGATGCCTTGCGGCAGGATCAGGGTGATTTTTCTGCCCCTGTTTTTTTTATCTTTACTCATTATTTTGACAATATCCTTGGGGGTCGCATTCCCCGGGGGCTTCAACGGCAGATCAAAGGCTTCAAACAAATTTATGATTCTTTTCTCTTCCCCGGGGGATAGATGGCCAAGTTTTTTTGCCACGGCCGCTGCAAGGCATGTCCCCGCCCCCACGGCCTCCCCATGGTTGAATTCCTTTAATCCCCCTAAAATTTCAAAAGCATGACCGAAGGTGTGTCCTAAATTAAGTATCATTCTCACATTCTCTTCCAGCTCATCCCGGCTTACTATCTGGGCCTTAATCTCGCAGGATCTGTGAATTAATTTCTTGATTTTGTCCAGGTCCATCTCAAGTATTTCTGAGACATTGCCTTCTAAATATGTAAAGAATGCCTCATCCCAAATAAGCCCATACTTGATCACTTCCGCCATACCCGCCCTGAACTCCCGGAGGGGAAGGGTGCGGAGGGCGGTGGGATCTATGATGACAATTTTGGGTTGATAGAAGGCACCGACTAGGTTTTTCACGGAGGAATGATTGATTGCCACCTTGCCACCCACACTGCTGTCCACTTGGGCCAAAAGGGTTGTGGGGAGCTGAATAAAGGGAAGCCCCCTCATATATGTAGAGGCGGCAAAACCCGTGACATCTCCCACAACACCTCCGCCCAGAGCAAGAATTGCACTGCCTCTGTCTATTCCAAAATCTAAGAATTCCCTGTAAAGCATCTCCAGCGTGTGTAGGGATTTTGCTTCCTCTCCATCCTCCAAGGTTATTTTTTTTACATGAAACCCCTGGCTGGAAAGGGATTTCAATACCCCTTGGCTGTAGAGACCACCAACCTTGGAATTGGTTACAAGAATACATTTTTTGGATAAACCCAGTTCCTTCAAAGAGACACCCACTTGATCCAGGGCATTTTCAAGGACAATGATCCTGTAACTCCTATCCCCCAGCTGAATTCTGAGCTCCCCCATGGGTTTTCCTTTCTCCAAGATGTTCTAAAATTCTTTCCACAACCTTGTCGTGCTCATCATCAGAGGTGTCAAAAAAGGCTTCTGCATATTTTTCATAATAGGGTACCCTCTCATCCAGCAGTTCTTTTATTTTTTCTATGGATTTGTCCCGGTGCAGTAGGGGCCTATCATCCCTTCTTTTGACCCTTCTCTGTATTACCTCCGGCCTGGCGGTGAGGCATAGTATTCTGCCAGTATCTGTCATGAGCTTGGTGTTTTCTTCACTGAGGACTGCTCCACCCCCTGTGGCTATGACAGCATTATCATGGGTACAGGCTTTTCTTAGTGCTAGTTTCTCTTCTGATCTGAAACGAAACTCCCCATGCCTCAGGAAGATCTGGGAGATGCTCATCTTCGTTACCTTTTCAATCTCATCATCGGTATCGATGAATTTTTTGCCCAGTGCGTGGGAGAGTCTTTTGCCGATGGCAGTTTTACCGGTACCCATAAAACCAATCAAGAATAAATTGCTGTTTTCAGACATAGCTATACCTGCCTTTCGTAACCTCTGTATCTTGCCATTTTCTCAAATACTTCCTCCATATAGTCACCGCCGAATTTCTCTAATACTGCGCCGGCCACCACAATGGCTGCCATTGCTTCCCCTGTTACTGCCGCCGCTGGGACGGCACAAACATCGGAACGCTCCACCGCCGCCTTAGTCGGTGTTCTGGTATTTAAATCAACGCTGGGAAGCGATTTCATCAGGGTGGGTATTGGCTTCATGGCAGCCCTGGTCACAATGGGTTCGCCGTTGCTCATACCTCCTTCAAGGCCCCCGGCATTATTGGTATTCCTGTATAATCCCAGATCGTCATTGTAATATATGGGATCGTGGACTTGGGAGCCGGGCAGCCCCGCCGATGCAAATCCCGAACCGATTTCCACGCCCTTTATGCCCGGGATACTCATTAGGGCCTGTGCCAGATGTCCGTCCAATCTGCGATCCCAATGGACATAGCTGCCCAGGCCGGGGGGGACATTTTCCACTATTACTTCAAATATACCGCCAAGGGAATCCCCATTCCTTTGGGCATCATCGATTTCCTCCATCATTTCCTTAGATTTATTGGGATCCGCACACATGATGGGGGATTTTGAGGCCTCAGCAAGTTTGGCAAGGTCCGCCTCCCCAATGTCAGCGGCTGCACTACCTATTTGTATTACATGACTACCGATCATTATGCCAAGGACTTCTAGAAAGATCCGTGCCACGGCACCCACCGCCACCCTTGCGGCGGTTTCCCTAGCACTGGCACGCTCAAGAACATTTCTTAGATCGCCATGTCTGTATTTTATGCCGCCGGCCAAGTCCGCGTGGCCGGGGCGGGGGGAGGTAACTTTTCTTGATGTCAGATTTGCCCCTTTTTCCACAGCCATAATGGACTGCCATTTTTCCCAATCCCTATTTTCTATGACTAAACAAATGGGGCTTCCCAAGGTAACCCCATCCCGTACCCCACTTTTAATTTTTACCCTATCCCTTTCTATATCCATCCTCTTACCGCGGCCGTAACCCCTTTGCCGCCTTTCCAGTTGACGGTTAACAGCTTCCGATGAAAGTTCCAGCCCTGAAGGGATACCCTCTATTATTGCTGTCAAACACGGTCCATGGGATTCCCCGGCAGTTAAAAAACGCAGCATATTATTCCCCTTTCAATCAAGAGGGCTAGCCGCTCCTGTGTTCGGAATATTCCGTTTCATGCCCCTTGCGGGTGGATACCTTGCCCCTGAGAAATTACAGCAGCCCCTTATTTCGTTCTTCTAACAGCTCAATCTCCATGTATTTCTTTTCCGACCTTAAAAGTTCCACCTGCTTGGCCAGGTTCTTGCCTTCCTCCCTGGTTTTCTGGAGTTCATCCATAATGGAGGACAGCATGAACACAACAGTATCCTTGAAATTTTGCTCTATACCCAGGGCACTGGTGAGGGCTCTTTCTAGCTCAAGCCTTCTCTTGGCACCCTTGATGGTATATTGTTCTGTGTAGAGGAGTTCCTTGATCTGAGAGAAGGTCTCCAAATGACCCTCGGTATATCTTTTCCTGCTGCCCTTAGGGCAGTTTATTTTCAGAAACTTCTCAAATTCCTTTTCCCAAAATCTGATTGTGCTGGATTCCACCTGTAGGATCTTGCTTACCTGGTTTATTGTTAGTTTGGCCGACAAATTTGGGCCTCCTTTTATAAAGGATCCTGCCCTTAAAAATTCCCTTTTTGGGGTTAAAATCCTGCAAAGGGTATGGGATAAATTTCCTACATATAGGGTCATAAACCGACAGCCAGCGCCTCCCTCATGATTTCAATGGGGGGTTTGAGGTCGGTGAATAGCTCGAACGCCTGGGCACCTTGGTACAGCAGCATGCCTAAGCCACCGATGGTAGTACATCCCCTACTCCTGGCCGCCCGAAGCAGCGTGGTATCCCTGGGGCGGTAGACTAAATCGCAAACGACGGCGGAAGTTTTAAGGTATGCCGTATCAAATACTGGGGGGGCATTTTCCCTGGGACTCATACCCACAGGAGTGGCATTGACAACAATATTCGCCATTTTCAACTTCTCTTTTAGATCTCCCCCCTCCAGGGAAACCGCATGGCTTTTCACGCCGAGATCCTCCACAATCCGCGAAATTTCCCTGGCATTTTCCAGCGAACGGTTTGCGATGGTAACTCTTTGAACACCTTCAAGAGCCATGGCCACAGCAACAGCCCTCGCCGCACCCCCGGCGCCAAAGACCAATATTTCACCCCTTGCTTCTATACCCCTATCCCTAAGTGATGCCAAAAAACCGCCACCATCTGTATTATATCCTTTTGTTTTTCCATCCCGGATAACCACGGTATTCACCGCCCCCATGGCCCTGGCACCCAAATCCACTTCATCGAGGAAAGGAAGGATGTTTTCCTTGTGGGGAATGGTAACATTGAATCCCACAAAGCCAAGGGCAATCATCCCCTGGACAGAAGCGTGAAGATGCTGGGGTGGTACATCAAAGGCCATGTAGCACATATTTAAATCACAGGCTTTTAGTGCAGAATTGTGCATCAAGGGTGAAAGGGAGTGGGACACAGGGTGGCCAATCAGTCCTATGGGCTTAAAAGCAGCATTTATCATTATTCCTCCAATGATTTTTCTTTAAACACCAGTTTTTCAAAAATCCGCATGATTCTCGTGCCCACGAATTCCTTTGGGTTGATGGGATCCACCAGGATGGTGAACAGCCCCATACGGTTCCCCCCTAGAACATCCGTAAAAATTTGATCCCCGACAACAGCGGTATTGTATTTTCCTGAGTCAAGAATATCCAAAGCCTGCCGAAAGGCCCTTCTTCGTGGTTTTGCCGCTTTATTGATGGAGGGGATCCCAAGCCTGCGGGCAATAGTGAAAACCCTCTCTCCCAGGTTGTTAGAAACAAGGCAGGCATTAAAACCCCTTTTTCTTAACTCCTGGAACCATCCTGCCGTGCTGTCACATACATCCATACCATTCCATTCCGTAACGGTATTATCCAGATCTATGATGAGGTTATGGAAGCCCCTCTCATATAAATTGTCCAAGGGGATCTCAAATATTGATTTGACTTTCATATCCGGTTTTAAAAGTTTTTTCATGGTATGCACCTACGAATATATTAGATATGAACCCGCCGTTTCATGGGGGGGTCTCGGAACATACAGCCCTGCTCCATGGGTGTTGGCCAATATTATTTTAAGGAAATCCAATTTTGCGGTCACCTTATTTACTCCCTGATCTGGCCATCGCCGTAGACAATGAACTTTGTAGAGGTAAGCTCCTCTAAGCCCATGGGTCCCCGGGCATGAAGCTTTTGTGTGCTGATGCCTATCTCCGCCCCAAGACCATATTGAAAACCGTCAGTGAACCTTGTAGAGGCATTGACATTTACTGCCGCCGCATCCACTCCGGCTAAAAAGGCACGGGAGTTTGTATAGCTTTCTGTCACGATGGCCTCGGTGTGACCGCTGCCATAGGTTTGGATATGATCAATGGCTTCCCCTAGGTGGTTTACGACCCTGATAGCCAGGATCAAATCCAGAAATTCCGTCTCATAATCTTCCTCATCGGCTTTTGAGATATGGGGGAGGATTGCCCTTGTTTTTTCACAGCCCCTGAGCTCCACTCCTTCTTGCAGAAGCTCTTTCCCCACTAGGGGTAAAAATTCCTCGGCCATATCTTTATGGACCAGGAGCGTTTCCGCGGCATTGCAAACACCTGGGCGTTGGACTTTCGAGTTAACTGTTATATCAACGGCCATTTTCAATTGTGCTTCCCCGTCAATATATACATGGCAGTTGCCTACCCCTGTTTCCAAGACTGGTACACTGGCATTTTCCAGAACCATATTGATGAGTCCCGCACCGCCCCTAGGGATTAACACATCTAAATATTGATTAAGGCGGATCATGGCCCCTACGGCATCCCTATGGGTTGTCTCTATGAGCTGCACAGATTCCTCCGGCAGCCCTGCTTGTTCGGCGGCATGACTGATAACCTTGGATATGGCTAAATTTGAATTAATGGCTTCGGATCCTCCCCTTAGAATCACGGCATTGCCTGTTTTAATACAAAGACCGGCGGCATCAACGGTTACATTTGGACGTGCCTCGTAGATCATTCCCACCACTCCCAAGGGTACCTGCATTTTACCCACCTGCAGGCCATTCGGACGGGTGGTAAGGGAATCTACTTTACCCACGGGGTCTGGTAGGGCGGTAAGTGCTTCCAGGCCGTCAGCCATCTCCGTGATACGCTCCGCCGTTAGGAGAAGCCTATCCAGAAGGGCCTCGGAAAGTCCTTTTTCCCTACCCTCCGTCATATCCCTATCATTTGCCTCCATAATCATATCTTTTTTTTCCCTTAGGGCACAGGCCATCTTTTTGAGAGCCTTGTCCTTTTTACAGCTGGGCAATACGGCCAGAACTTTGGCTGCCTCCTTAGCCTTTTTTCCCATTTCCTCAATTTCCCTCTTAAGCATTGCTTGACCTCCTTGTATGCTGTGTGCGGCGGTTTACCTAGATGGTGATAGTGAGGTTATCCCGATGGATGACCTCGGGACAGGTTCTAAACCCAAGGATTTCCTCAATTTCATCGGTATGTCTACCCTTAATGAGTTCCACTTCCTCGGCGGAATAATTGACGATTCCCCGGGCAATTTCCCCGCCGCCGCATCCCACCACAGAGATAACATTGCCTACTACAAAGGAACCCCCGGTTTTTATTATTCCTGAGGGCAGCAGGCTTTTTCCTGACTGCACCATGGCCTTTTCTGCCCCACTGTCCACATGGATTTTGCCATTGGCGTAGGAACCAAAGCCTATCCATCTTTTTTTGCTGTGCAGGCGCTGGTTTGGTAAAAATAAAGTGCCGGTGTTGTCCCCACCGGAAATTATTCCGTGTATAATATTGTTTCTGGAGCTGTTGGCCACAATCATAGGAATCCCCGAGTGGGTGGCAATCTTTGCTGCCTGGATCTTTGTAACCATGCCCCCGGTGCCAAATTTACTGCCCCGGCCGCTGGCTGTACATTCTATGCCAGAGTCAATATCTTCAATCAAAGGAATCAACCGGGCTTGGGGGTTGGTTCTGGGATCGCATGTGTACACCCCATCAATATCTGACAGGATGATCAGCAGGTCTGCATCAATCAGGCAAGAAACTAAAGCCGACAGACGGTCATTATCACCAAACTGAATTTCCTCAATGGCCACGGTGTCGTTCTCATTTACTATGGGTATCACTCCATAATCCAGCAGGGTGGTAAGGGTGTTCCGGGCATTGAGATAGCGATTCCTATCGGCAATATCCTCCCGGGTCAGCAGAATCTGCGCGATAACCTTCCCATGTTTCTCGAACAATTTCTCATAATTTTGAATCAGGATTCCCTGTCCCACTGCAGCGGCGGCTTGTTTTTCGGGAATAGTATTGGGGCGCTGGGAAAAACCCAAGCGGCTCACCCCCGTGCCCACGGCCCCAGATGAAACAAGGACAACTTCAACACCGCTGTCCATAACTGAGATTATATCCTCTGTAATTTCCTCCATTTTTCTCAAATCAGGTTTGCCCGTGCTCTGAGAGATGGAGCTGGTACCCAATTTGACTACAAGCCTTTTAGTGTTTTTAATTATTTTAGTACGCATTTTAGCCAAATACCACCTTCTAAGGCAGCTGTATTTTAGGTTTTTCTTCCGACGGGCGGTAGAGTATAAAAACACCGCCAATTACTTGAACTATTTCCGCTCCTACAGGTTTTGTAATTTTCCGGGCTAGGCCCTTCACCTCATCGCCGGCGGATGGTAATACCCTGATTTTTATCAATTCCCTGGCCTCAAGGGCAGTGTCCACCTGTTCCAATAGGTTCTCCGAGATACCCCCCTTGCCCACCTGTACTATGGTATCCGTGTTTGCGGCCAACTTTCTTAGGAACCGCCTCTGCTTGCCCCCTAATTTACCATTATCCCGTGAGATAAGCTGTGCCCCCTTTTAGAATGTATGATTTTAACATCTAAGTAACTTTTCAAATCATTATATCATAATGCCATCAATCAAAAAATTCGAACTCCATACCGCCAATGTGCACTGTGTCCCCCTCCCGGATACCCATCCCGCGAAGTGCATCGTCAAGACCCATTCGGTCAAAAATTACTTGGAGTCTCCTCACGGCTTCTTCATTGTCCAAATCGGTCATCAGCACATGCTTGGTTACCTCGTCCCCTGTCACAATGTAAATGCCGTCATCGTCTTTTTTAATCTCAAAGGGTTTTCTTTCTTTCTCAGTAATGATAATTTCCTGTACTTCTTCGACCTCATCTTCCGGTAGAGCTTCTATCTCGGAGAGCAGCTCACCTACTCTTAATAGTAGGGCGTCTATACCCCTCCCGGTAACTGCAGATATGGGAAAAATCTCATACTGGCCTCCGTAGGTTTTTCTGAGTCTCTCCAGGTTGTCCTCTGCCTCCGGTAGATCCATCTTGTTTGCCGCAATTACCTGTTTTCTTTGGGCAAGATTTTTGCTGTATGCCTTCAATTCCCCGTTGATCACTTTAAAATCCTCCAGTACATCCCGGCCTTCATACTGGGAGGTGTCCAAAACATGAATCAACAGCCTGGTCCTCTCCACAT
>JAAYRB010000213.1 GCA_012519005.1 Clostridia bacterium | reverse complement strand
TGGCCATGGCCCTAATCCCCACCATAATGGGACATTCATTATTAAACTGGGCTCTGAAATATTTACCCGCTTCTACGGTATCAGTCAGTGTTCTTGGGGAACCCGTGGGGGCCAGTATTTTGGCGGGATTGTTTCTCGGGGAGTTCCCCGTACCATTACAAATACTGGGTGGGGCCTTGATTTTGGCCGGGGTCTATCTGTTTATGATTTATTCTAAAAGGGATGAAGGACAGCATAATGTTTTGTCAGAAAACTAAAAGGATCCCGGCAGGGACCCTTTTGTTTATGCAGTAATTTAATTGTTCTCTGTGCCTGTTATGGGTGGTGCCACATTGGCCATCAATATTCCTATGGGTTTGCCGCTGTTGTCCTTGACAGGAACAGACACCGGTATGGATAAGCGGTTGGTCTGCAGAGCAACAAAGGGGTCACTTCTGAATCTTTCACCCGCCATTGTGATGGGGAACCACTTTCTAAACTGCCAGTTTCTCACACCCGTTTCCGGCTTACAATATACACTGCCCCCGGTGCTGTCCACTAGAAGTAGGGATTGAATGATATCACTTTCATTCAATTTTTCATTCAGGTAGGCTGTTGCTTTTGAGCTGTCCATACTTTGAATTTCAGATGCGTCCGCCACTGTTTCTAAGTAATTCCAAGCCTTACTGACCAAATCGTCCTGAAATTTATTGTCCCAGTCGAACTTAATAAATTCCAGTGCCATGGATCTAAACCCTTCCCCGATGCGCACCAGTTCACCGATCTTCTCACTTATGCTGGCCATGGTTGCTTCTTGTTCCTCTGTGGAGGCGGAAATTTCTTGAATGCTGGCGGCTGTTTCTTCTGCCACAGCGGCAGTACCGGTCACCGCTTCCTCCACACCTTGAATTTGTTTCAGCTGTTCCTCTGAAATTTTTAGGATATCCCCGGTTTCCTCCACGGTGTTTTCCACCGCTTCATCAATTTCTAGGAATACCTGCATGGTCTCCCCACAGCGTTGGATATTTGATTCCACCAACTCCACATTACTTTCAACTTCAGCGGCAGCTTCCCGTGCCTCCCTTTGGATATCATTTGCCAGTTCCGTGATATTTCCCGCTGATCGGGCGGACTCCACTGCCAACTCCCTTACCTCATCCGCAACCACCGCGAAGCCCCGACCATGTTCTCCCGCCCTAGCTGCCTCAATGGCGGCATTCAACGCCAATAAATTCGTTTGTTCGGCAATATCCGTTACCACCTTCACGAAATCAGTGATTTGTGCCATTGCCTCCTCAAGCCTATGCATTTTTTCTGCTGCCTTCGTATTGGCCTCGGCTGTTTTATTGACCTCCAAATCCAAATTATTTAGATGTTCTTTACCCTGATTTACTAAGTTTTTTACCCCCACGGTGTAATTTTCAGCGGATTTTGCCTCTTCTGCAACTTGTTCCGCAAGGTTTACGAGGGCCTCCATATTTGAAGCCGCCCTTTGGGCGGACACGGATTGATCGTCGGCCCCCTGTGCCATTTCCTGGACGGCAAAGTTAATTTCTTTTAGGTTGTCCTGGGCTGTCTGATAGTTGGATGCAAGATCATCCGTGTGGTCTGTCACCTGATCCGTGGACTTAAATAAATGTCCTAGAAAATTATAGTAAGTTTCCAAGATTTTAAGTGCCGGCTCCTTAAACTCTTGGGGCATTTCACTCTGATAGATTATTTTTTCCGCCTCCATGGGATCTCTATTACCCAGGCTGTCAACGGCGTCCTTTATGCTTTCTAGGGGAAGCCCAATTTTCGACAAAAGGAAAAACACTATCAGCGGCACGGCTAAGCCCGCGGCCGCCCCCGCCCATAAACCCAGGTAAGAGGTAACAGCCACAGGAATTACCCCCGCGGCAATCATCATTAAGACCCTAACCAATCCCATAACTTCAATATCCCCTTTCATACCTTTATTTTTAACATTTTGTAACTATGTTACTATAAAGTTCATATGAAGGGTAGTCCAAAAGCCGGAATATTGCAATGGGACCATAGGCCATAGGACTTTAGGGCAATATCGGGCGTGAAAGCAATCCAATAAAAAACATTATATGTCATTACATGGTGTAAGTGTCATTTGGGTCAGAATACCTACCAGCTTATGGATAATGGAAGCCCATGTTATGGATATTGCCCGGATCTACCCAAGAAAATTTAAAATGAATCAGCCATGCTCATATTAAAGGAATAACAACGATAATCCAGAATTTAGACATAAATGCATCAAGAAATATATTAAGAGATGACGCATATTATTGGGAGGGACTTTTGAGATGGGATTAATTTATCCTGAAACCCCGATTGTGGGGGTTGGGGGTGTGGTGTTAAAGGGGGATGCAATCCTGCTGGTAAAGAGGGGCCAAGCCCCTTCAAAGGGATTTTGGGGTGTCCCCGGAGGCTGTTTGGAGTTGGGAGAAGGTCTTAAGGAGGGAGTGGCCAGGGAGATTCTTGAGGAATGTGGGATAGAAGTTGAGGTGGGTGATCTATTTGATGTCTTCGAGAACCTTGTTTACGATGAGAAGAGGAAGGTACAGTTCCATTACATTATATTGGACTATTATGCCCGCCATGTCTCTGGAGAACTGAGGGCAGGAAGTGATGCAGATGATTGTAAATACATTCCTATTAAGGAAGCCTGGGATTATCCAGTTACACCGGGTGTTAGGGAAATATTAAAAAGACTTCAGCTAAAAGGGAATGAATGTTAGGAGTAACCTATTGAGGGGGTAGGGGGATGGGAAGATCCAGAACAATTCCTTTTTTGTTTTCTTTGGTTTTTTTGTTTTTATTTTTATCGACAAACATTGCACATGCCGGGGGTATGAGAATATTTCCGGATATCCCTGAAGGTCATTGGGCGGAGAAGGATATCGCTAAGATGAAATTCAAGGAAGTGGTAAAGGGTTATACCGATGGTTATCACCCAAATGAGGGGCTTAATCGTGAGCAAGCGGTGGTAATGTTGATCAGGGTTGCCGGCCTGGATAAAAAGAGTACGGATAAGACTTTAGAAGAAGCAGTGGAGGACAAGGCAGTCACTCCTTGGTATGATCAGGTGAGCGATTGGGCTGAGAGGGATATTACTACTGCAGTGGAAGAGGGCATTTTAACCCCAGATGATGAGAAGGATTTTAGACCAAAAGATGAAATAAAAAGATATGAAGCGGCGGTGCTGGCCGCCAGGGCCATGGGCTTAAAAGAGGCTGATCAAGGAGAGGTTAACCTTCATTTTGCTGACTCGGACAAAATTCCCCAATGGTCCAGGAGCAGCGTGGAGGCAATGTTCGAATATGGCATCATAGCAGGATACCCGGATAATACATTCCGCCCGGAGGAAAGGCTTACGAGAGCACAAATTGCATCGGTTTTATCCAGAATAGATTCACAAATTGATAGATTAAATGAAAATGTTGCCAAGGGTGAGGTAGGGCATGTGGGTAAGGACAATACCTTACGGATTTTGGATTCCACTGGTGGGGAGAGAACATACGAGATTATAGATGAACCCTTCGTCTATGATGGTAGATATGAGGACAGCGGAAAACTGCCTCTTATATCTATAATGGAAGGGCATAAGGTAGAGCTGCTAAAGGATACGGAGGGTAGGGTCAGCTATATTGAGATCATTGCCGATGATGATTTTATAATTGAAAACGATGGGCCTGTGGACGAATTTATCGTGGGCACGGAAACCCTTGAGGGCGAGATTGTGGACCTCTTATATATTCCTGACCAAAGGCTGACCATTAAATTCAGTAATGGAGAAAACAAAACATATCCCATGGATTCCCAATGTAAGATCAGTAAGAACGGACGGAAGGCCATCTTTTCGGATCTAGCCGCAGGTGATTTCATTGTGTTGGAGGTAAAAAATAATAAAATAACCGATATAGATGCCGAGGTGGAGAGGGGTGACAATGAGGGCTGCATCAGTGCAATAACAATTACTAGGGATCACTCAAGGATAACAATCTCAAATAAAAAAGAGGATCGGGAATATACATATGATGTGGATGCCCAAACAATCATCCGAAAAAACAGAAAAAGGATTGACCTAAGAGAAGTAAATGTGGGCGATTACGCCGAGGTTGAGGTTGAAGGGAAAAGAATCCGAAGGATGAATCTTGAGAATCGTTCTTTGGAGGAACATATTGTGGGTGAAATTGTACATATAAACAAAAGATTGGAATTGATTAGGGTTGAAAGTGTGGAGGGCTTAGGGGAAGCAGAGGATATATACTTGGGCGATGCCAGTGTATATAGTTCCGGAAAGGAAAGAGGTTTTAGTTATTTGAGGGACGGGGATAAGGTTATAGCTATTGGTAAATGGGAGGGCGGTGTATTTTACGCCTCCGAAGTTGTAGTCACCAGTCCATAGGATGAATAAGGGTATTTAGGGGGTGGGTCCGGGATACCGCCCCCTAAATATTTGGTCGGGCCCATTGACTGTGAAAACACAGATGTATATAATTATCTTGGGCTGACTGACCGGGCGGTCGGAATGAATGTGGAGCTTAAGCCTAAGGGATGGGAGGGGCAATGATGAAAGATAGAACCAGGGTATTTATAATGGTATTATTAGGTGTTTTGACTGTGACTCTCTTAGTTAATTTTATATATGCAAAAAATAAGGAGTCCAAGACTGAGGGAGATGAAGGGGGCAAGCCCGTCGCTTTGGCGGAGGCGGCTGTGATGGATCTTGGGAATACTGCCAAGATAAATGCCCAGATTGATCCGGCGGTTGAGATACATGTATCCCCGAAAGTTTCTGCCAAGGTTGTGGAAATATATGTTTCCGAGGGACAGCGGGTGAAGCCCGGACAGGCTCTCATTGCCCTGGAAAACAAGGAAATTATGGCACAGCTAAAACAGGCGGAAGCTGCACTGGAAAAGGCGAAAACTGCACTGGTGGGTACCCAGGGACAGATTGCCCAGGCAGAGACCGGTCTAGAAACTTCCCGAAGCAGCTTTGAAAATGCTAAAAAAGAATATGAAAGAATGGATATGTTACACCAGCAGGGGGTTATATCGGAGCAGCAGTACGAATCAGTAAAACTTCAATATGAGCTGGCGGAAAGCAATTTTCAATTGGCACAACAGCAATGGGAAATCACTAAGGAAACCAGCCAAAGACTTGCGGAATCAGATATAAAACAGGCGGAGGCCGCTTATGAACTGGCAAAAATGCGCCTTGACGACACGGTAATTCGTTCACCCATCAATGGGGTTGTGGCCGGCAGGAGTATAGATCCGGGGGAAATGGCCAGTCCCGGGATGGCAGTAATCACGGTTGTTGACATGGACACCGTAATTGCAAGGGCTAATATCACAGAAAGGGATGTAAACCGTCTTAAAGTGGGACAGAAGGTAGAAGTGGAAATAGAAACCATATCCGATGAAGCCCTAAATGGTGAAATATCCAATATAAGTCCCAGTGCGGATAAGCAAAAGAGCAGCACCTTTAATGTCGAAGTTAAAATCCCTAATCCTGATCATGTTATAAAACCAGGGATGATGGCGGTCATACTGGCTAGGGTTGAAGAAATCCCAAGAGCTGTAGTGGTTCCTATAGATGCGGTTATAGAGCATAAAGGGGAGGAAACAGTCTTTGTTCTAGATAATGACAAAGCATCTGCCCGCAGTGTAAAGACAGGTCTAAAGGATGACAATTATGTGGAGATAGTCAGCGGCCTCAAGGTGGGGGAAAAGGTGATCGTAGAGGGTCAACATCTGCTCAATGATGGTGATGAGGTAATTGTTACGATAGGGGGCACCGTGGAATGAAGATAACGGATATTTCCATCAGACGCCCCGTGACAATTGTTATGGTGGTTTGCATTATAGTCCTGCTTGGTTTTGTTTCACTAGTAAATTTGAATCTTGATTTGTTTCCTGAAATGAATCTTCCCATCGCCGTGGTGGTTACGCAATATGGAGGCACGGCACCTCAGGAGGTCGAGACTTTAATCACCAGGCCGCTAGAGGAAGCCATGGGTACGGTACATAATATTGAAAAAATCCAATCCATGTCACAGACAGGCTTATCAATAGTTATTGCCCAGTTTGGGTGGGGGACGGATATGGATTTTTCAATGCTGGAAATGCGCGAAAAGGTTGACCTGGTCAAGATGATGCTTCCCGATGCCAGTGATAATCCCATGATTTTCAAGATGGATCCCAGTATGATGCCTATCATGATGCTGTCCTTCAGCGGCGATAGAAGTCCCTGGGAGCTTAAATTGTTAGCGGAAGATGAAATAAAAAATCGTTTAGAAAGAATCAATGGGGTAGCCTCCGTGGATGTTTTAGGAGGGGCGGAGAGGGAGATAAAGGTTACTATTGAGCCCCAGACTTTGGAGACCTACGGGTTGTCACCACAGCAGATAATCCAAACATTGAGGGGTGAGAACCTGAATGTGTCTGGGGGGAAGGTTTTCCAGGGGGGAAAACAATACCTTGTCAGGATCATGGGGCAGTTCAATAAGATTGAAGAGATATCAGAACTGCGGTTAACAACACCCATGGGAATCAACCTGAGATTGGGAGATATTGCAGAAATCAGTGATGGTTTTAAAGAGGTTGAGGGTTACAGCACTGTGGACGGGCATTCCAGTATAGCCATATCTGTGAACAAGCAATCCGATGCAAATACAGTGGAAGTGTCAAGAAATATTCGAAAGGCATTGGACCAGGCTGTTGGGGAATTCTCGGAAGATATGGAATTGACCTATATTATGGATCAATCGGAGTATATTGAAAAATCAATTTTTAATGTATTAAACAATATTATTCTTGGTGGTATTTTAGCCGTACTTGTTTTATTTATATTCCTGCGCAATATACAGAGTACCTTGATTATCGGTATTGCCATCCCCATAGCGGTTATTACAACCTTTGTGATGATCTATTTCAGGGGTTTGACCCTAAATATGATGACCATGGGGGGGTTGGCCCTGGGCGTTGGAATGATGGTGGATAACTCCATCGTGGTTCTTGAAAATATTTTCCGCCATAGACATCAGGAGGGCGCGGATCCAATAAAAGCAGCTCGGGTGGGCTGTTCCGAGATGTCCATGGCCATTACCGCTTCTACACTGACTACCATTGCCGTGTTCTTCCCCATAGTGTTTGTTAAGGGATTAGCTTCTCAGATCTTTACGCCCCTTGCACTTGCCATATCCTTTTCCCTGTTGGCATCTCTAGGGGTTGCATTAACCTTGGTTCCAATGATGTCTGCCAGGGTTTTCCCCAGTGGGAACAATAAAATTTTAGAGGAGCCAAAAACTAGGAAACACAGGATCTTTAGACTTTTTGCCGGTTGGCAAACTTGGATGGATGAAAAATACAGGTCATTGCTTGGTTGGTCCCTGGCCCACAAGACCAGGGTGTTGGTGATCGCCGGAGCCATGCTGGTGGTGAGTTTAGCATTGATTCCCCTTGTGGGTGTGGAATTTATCCCCAGTATGGATGAGGGGGCAATCTCCATTGACATTGAACTGGCCCACGGAACAAAATTGGAACGGACTGAAAAAGTTGTGGGTGAAGTAGAGAGAATCATCGGGGAGCACCCGGAAGTAGAGACGATATTTGCATCTGTTGGTTCCAGTATGGGGGGCTTTGGTTATATGGAGGGTGGACAGCCGGAGTATGCCTCCCTCCATGTACAGCTGAAAAAAAAGCAAAGGAGCAGGTCCAGCGAAGATATCGCCGCGGCCATTCGTGAAGAGGCCCAAATGATACCCGGAGCGGAGATAAGGGTTACAGCCACTGATCCTTTGACCGGGGGGATGGCCTTTGGTGGTGCACCCGTGGCGGTGGAAGTTCGAGGAGACGATCTGGACATTTTAAAAAATATATCCGATGATGTAGTTGAAATAGTGGAAGCTATCCCCGGCACAACAGAGGTGGAAACAAGTTTCGAGAAGAGCAATCCTGAAGTGCAAATCTCTGTTGATAGGGCCAAGGCCGCGGCATTTGGCCTCAGTGCAGCACAAGTTTCTGAAAATGTTAGGATGGTTCTGGATGGTATGGTTGCCACCTATTATAGAACCGGTGATGATGAGATCGATGTCAGGGTCCAGTTTGCAGAGAAAGACAATGAGACAATGCAAGATCTACTGGATCTAAAACTATCCACGCCGGGGGGGGTACAGATCCCCTTGAGTGAGGTGGGTGAAGTGAAGATAGCCGAGGGGCCTACCACCATAGAACGAAAGGATCAGACAAGGACTATCTCGGTAACTTCAAAGCTCCATGACAGGGACTTGGGACATGTGATGAATGATATCCAGGAAGAACTGAGGAATTATATGCTTCCTGCCGGCTATACTTTTGAATTTGGTGGCGAGGCGGAGGAAATGGCGGACGCCTTTGGGGATCTCACCCTGGCATTGTTGTTGGCTGTTATTTTGGTGTACATGATCCTGGCAGCCCAATTTGAATCCTTTGTCCACCCTTTCGTAATCATGTTCTCCATGCCCATCAGCATCGTTGGGGTGGTATGGGGGCTCTTGTTGACTGGGAGAACCTTTAGCGTTCCCACGTTTATAGGGGTTATCATGCTTGCAGGTATTGTGGTTAATAATGCCATTGTATTGGTGGATTATATCAATCAACTGAGAAGCAGCGGTCTCGAGAGGGAGGAAGCTATCTTAAAGGCTGGACCCCATAGACTCCGCCCAATCTTAATGACAACTCTAACGACAATCCTTGGACTTGTACCCTTATCCATAGGCATTGGGGAGGGTGCGGAGGTAAGGACTCCCATGGCAACGGCTGTGATCGGGGGCCTGTTGACATCTACATTACTCACCTTAGTGGTGATCCCGGTTATGTATATTCTTTTTGATAATCTTTCATCCTGGTTGAAAAACAAGCTGCGCCCAATATTAAGAAGTGAAAGGGATGTTTCCATGTGATAGATGGGGATGGTGGTGCTCAATGAGGTTGGGCAAAACCGAGGAGAAAAGAGACAGTATCCTACAAGCCGCGGCAAAGGTTTTTTCCAAAAAGGGTTTTTACCAGGCGCGGATCGAGGATATTTCCAGAGAGGCCGGTGTTGGTAAGGGTACGGTTTATGAATATTTCTCCTCCAAGGAGGCCCTGTTCAAAAATATGTTGGTGGATCTCAATAGGGAACATTTTGAAACCGTTTACGAGGGCTGCCCACCAATGGGGTCTGTTGTCAGGAGATTAGAAAAAATTCTGGTTCTCCATTTCAAATTTATTGAGAACCAAAGAGATGTGGGCCGTCTATTGATTGAAAGTCATTTTTCATTAGGTAAGGAGATCCATCTTTGGTTGTGGGAGCTGCAGTTGGAGAAAATTAAGGATTTGGCGAAAATTATAGATGCCGGGGCGGCCCAGGGGGAGTTCCGAAGGGATGTTGATGTATATCTGGCCGCCCATATTGTGTTTGGTGCCGTGGCGGCGGTGAGCGGGATGATAATTATGGAGGAAATTCCCTCGGGTAAATTGGAGAATCTAGCAAGGAATACATTGGCCTTAGTGCTGCGCGGTTTAAAGGTTGACACATAGGGATCTATGGGCCTGTATACGGCTGATATGATCTGTTTCTTTTGCAGATACATATTTAAAATGCACAGTTTCTAAAAAGACCATTCCATAAGAGGGGCGATCCATGGATTGCCCCTCCATTGCATTAAGACCAGGACTGATCTATTATAGAAAGTCAGGGAGAACAGAAACCGCTCTCATGGGGTGATATAAAAATGAATAAAACATTTAAATATTTGCTCGCTTTTATACTGATTATATCTTTTCTAACGGCCGGCAATACGGCTTTGAACAGGCATGGGGTGGAGAAATCTAGCAATGGGGTTGAAATCACCATTGATTACAATCAGGTGTGGGAAATGGCACAGAGAAGGAACATGGGTCTTATAGAAATACTAAAAGAATTCAAAAATGCCGGTGCCACGGGGATTTTTTTTAAGGAACAGACCTCTATAGATCTAAAAAATCAGGGACTGGCTTATATCAAGACAGGCAGTGAGCTTTTGACAGAAGGAATATTTCCTCAGTTTGATGGGGATTTGAATAGGTATTATACATATTTTATTACCCCTTTTCCTGAGGTCCATGATCGTTTACAAAAACACCTAGGGGCCAAGATTGGAAATATTGAGACCATCACTGATACTGGTGAGGGATTATTTATTGTGGGCTGCCCTGTAGTCACGGATACGATGTTGGGAAGCATCGGCTTGGGCTTTCCAGAGGAGGGCTTTGCTGCGGCAGAAAAAACTGGGCTCAATATAATACCCCAGATACGGAGCTGGCCGGAAGCGAAAGACGCTGGGGCTGTGAAGGCAGTATTTGAGCAATTGAAGGATGCGAAAAATATTTCAACGGTGGCTTTTAATGATAAAGATATTCCTGGTTTCCCCGGGCTTCTCCCCCACCTTGAGGGGGAAGTGAAGGCTCTGGGCGTTCCTGCAGCCATAATCGAATTTTTTCCTCAAAAGGGCCTTTCGGGGTTGATCCATTCATTGGACAAAAATGCGGTCCGGCTTCACTCCATAGGTTCCGATGAAATGTCCGGTATCAGTAGGGATAGGGCTTTGGATAGATATACCTTGGCGGTTTCGGAAAGAAACGTACGGGTACTTTATTTGCGTTTATTTACAAGGTTAGACGGCCAGGATTGGTTGCAGGAAAACCTATCTTTTATTGATGAGCTGACCTCGGGTCTGGAGCAAAAAGGATTTGTATTAGGTGCGGCCCGGCCTTTTAGCGGCATACCTTTCTCAAGATTCTCTGTTGGTCTACTGGGCCTGGGGGTTATTGCCGCGGGGCTTCTTTTGTTGGAAAGAATCGGCATCAATAGAAATCTTGCCATTCTTGGCGTTTTGGCCCCCCTAGGTTGGGTCGGCCTGTTATTTTTAAATCATCAGCTTGCCAGGAAGCTCATGGCTCTGACCTCGGTTATTATCTTTCCCACACTGGCGGTGATTACCACTGTAAGACCGGAAGGTAGGGGGGTTTTTTCCAGCATTTTAACCCTATTGAGAACCTCATTGATATCAGTTGGAGGGGCATTGCTGGCGGTGGGCATGATGGCAGGCACTGATTTTTTACTAAAGATTGACCAATTCCTTGGGGTTAAATTTGGTATATTGGTACCTCTATTATTAATCCCCTTATTTATCATCGCAAAGGATGGCAGAGGTGTTGACAGATTAAGGGAAATTTTGAACAGTACTGTCCAGTATAAATGGGCATTTCTTATCGGCATTCTTGGGTTGGTAGGTATTGTCTTGATTTTACGCAGCGGTAATGACACGGGGTTGGTTTCGGGGCTGGAGATTAGATTCAGATCCGTATTAAACGACATTCTGGTGGTGAGGCCCCGTACAAAGGAATTTTTGATCGGACATCCTTTGATGCTGCTCTCCTATTATTTGGGTACTAAAGGTAAGAGATTACCCCTTGTCACCCTTGGTGCCATTGGTCAGGTTTCCCTAGTTAATACCTTTGAGCATTTTCATACTCCCTTAGTTGTTTCGCTGCTGCGAACGGTTAACGGTCTGTGGCTTGGGATTATTATTGGTGTTGTAGTAATTTATATATATAAATTACTCATGAAACTGGAAAAGAGGTATCTGAATGCCTAGGGTTGTTCTTTCGGGATATTATGGATTTCAGAATGCAGGAGATGAAGCCATTCTCTACAGCATTATAAAAGCATTGAGGAAGGTTTCACCTGATATAGAGATGCTGGTTCTGTCCAACTCCCCCTCTGAAACTTCTCTACGTCATGGGGTAGAGGCGGCAAATAGGTGGTGCATAAAGGAGATATATTCTGAAATCAGAAAAAGCGACCTCTTCATCAGCGGAGGGGGAAGTTTGCTGCAGGATGTCACTGGATTGAAGAGTCTGGTATATTATCTGGGCATTGTTTTCTTGGCAAAACTCCTGGGAAAACCGGTGATGTTCTATGCCCAAGGGATTGGCCCTATAAATTCATTCATTGGCAGGGTACTTACTAAAATCGCTGCTGATAGGGTTGATTTAATCACCGTGAGGGATGAGAATTCCAGGAAGC
>JAAYRB010000212.1 GCA_012519005.1 Clostridia bacterium | reverse complement strand
TCTGTCAAGCATCTGCTTATTCCCGGCCGTGGACCAACCAAAGAGTCCGTCCCCCTGGTTGGCCCGCCCATGACTGTCCATAGAAAAACATATCATATATCGCAGTTAATATCACCCTATTTATAGGGTTACCTGTAAATCCCATTATTTTTCCCGGGAGAGAAGCCCTCTTTCCTCTAAAAATTGGCGAACTGCTATTTCCTGACCTGCCGGGGTATAGAAATCATCAGGCCTACCCCCACCATCCCAGATATATCCCAAATACTCAGGCCCAGAATCTTTATTAGAAATGATGAGCATGGGCTTTCCCATACCTATATCTTCGGTTATCCATCCGTCATCCGTAGGCTGGCCCATGGGCATCTCCTTTATATGTACGTCAGGTTTTAAACGGTATTCCAGACTCCATATTTCCACTG
Organism: Clostridia bacterium; assembly: GCA_012519005.1. Classification (GTDB taxonomy): domain Bacteria; phylum Bacillota; class DTU086; order DTU086; family DTU086; genus JAAYRB01. The sequence goes on along the minus strand of JAAYRB010000212.1, from coordinate 1,657 downwards.
GATAAGGAAGCAGCCCGTCAAAGGATCCTGTTCTTTCAAGTCTTGTGATTTTGCTGTCAATAATCTTTATATCCTTGATTTTTCCCCGCTCCCATTCCGCACCCTCATAATATTTAATCTGTTCCTTTATAAATTGATTAGCGTAATCCTCCACTGTCAGGGGCTTTTTCAGCGGATTGCTCATAAGCCCCATGACAATTACTATCACCACAATGGCCGACAATACAATGACCCAGGCCGAAGGCTTCCTGTAATTCAACACATTTTTGATACGCCCCTTGGTATAATCTTCGCCAAAAGCTAGGGGGCCACCCATAATACTTCGGCCACTCCCGCCCATAGACAGCGATAAGAGAGAATTGGAATAACCCTTCTTGATCCCGCTGCCCATTTGCCTGACGACACTCTCATCACAGGACATTTCCATATCCCGGCTCATAAGGAAAAAAGCCGCCCAGCAAAGGGGGTTGAACCAATGTATGCATACGGCCAAATAGGCTGGGGGTTTGATAAGATGATCCAATCTCTTGATATGAGTCCTTTCATGAAGGATGATATAATATTTCTCCCCTTCAGAAAGCCCCGCCGGAATATAAATTTTTGGCCTCAATATGCCAAAAACAAAGGGCGTGCCCATATTGTCTGTTTCATATATATTGTCAAAAAACGGCTTCGCCCCTTTGAGCCTGGAATACAGTTTAATGGTGGCAAAAAAGCTGTAGAAAATCAAGGCAGCAATGCCCAAAAGCCACAGAGCTTCACCCAAGGCAATCCAAAGCTGTATAGGATTCATGCTGGCTGCCTCAACGGCCGGTGCGGGCAAGGAATTATTTACAGCCCGATCCAAGACCGTGATGCCGCTTTGAATCTCCGGTGTCTGGGAATAGATAATCCCATGGGGTACTGCCTCTGTATTAAGGGGTATGAAACTAAATATACTTTTGAAGGAAAAGGGACATATAAGTCGGAAAAACACCACGGACCAAAGGGCATAGGAAAATATTTTTGGTGCCCTTCTCAGCAGCAGCCGCACCGCCATAACAAATAAAATAACATAGGAAGAGGTAAGGCTCATGTTGAGAATCTGTAAAAATAATTTATCCATGGCTCAACCCTCCCTATGTTCATCAATCAATTTTTGAAGCTCAGCGATATCCCCATCGCTGAGCCTATTTTTCCTGGTAAAGGCGGCCAAAAACCTAGGCAAAGAACCGCCGAAGGTTTCCTTAACAAATCGCCTGCCCTGCTCCCCATAAAATTCATCCTTTTTCACAAGGGAGGAGACCACGCCCCCTTGGTTTTTAAAAACCCCCTTATTCTCTATACGTTTCAACATAGTATAGGTAGTTGATTTTTTCCAATCAAACTCTTTTTCACAGATTTTCACCAAATCCCCCGATGGGATGGGCTCCTCTTCCCAAATAATTTCCGCCAGTCTTTCCTCCATTTCCGTGAGCTCATAATCAATCATCCGCCTCAACCTCCCCGGTTTACAATTTATAGACTTCCGTAGCCCCAGTCTAGATCCTGTAGACCATAATGTCAAGGGTCGGAAAACACTAAAAACCTACATCAGGTAAAATTATACTATGTATCATCTTAATGAATCATTAAAGTGATATAATGCTAATGCAGGAGGGGCATTATGAATAATGAG
>JAAYRB010000211.1 GCA_012519005.1 Clostridia bacterium | reverse complement strand
CCCTATCTTTCAAGCCGCTGACCCTCTCAATCTCTTTTTCCAGATATACTATATTCTGCTCCTCTTTGGCGAGATCAATCTTTAGAGAGTTCTCTCTTGAAAGATGTTTTTCCCTCATGTTGTCACATTCATGGACATCTTTCTCCCTATTATCTAATAGGGATTTTAGATGTTCCACCTGGGAGGCTGTCTCGGCCTTTTTCTTTTTCAATGCAAGCTGTTCCTTTCGCAGCCGCTCCAGGGCGGATATATTCTCTGATATTTCTGATTCTAAATTATCCATATCCCTTTCTATCTCCAACTGCCGCCTATTGAAATGTTCCAGGGATGCTTTTTCTTCCCTGAATACCCGATGGGCTGCTGTGATTTCTGCCTCCAAGCCCTCCACAGCTGCCTTGGCCTCCGCCAGCTTTTGGCCGCAAAGATTTTTCCTATCTTCCAGTTGATTATTTCTTTTCTCCAATTCCCTTTCCTGCTTCTCTAAACCCCTTATTTCCGCTTGACGCCCAAGGAAGCCCCTGGGATCACCTTTTTCCTTCCCAGCGGATAGTGCTCCCCCCCTATGTATCATCTCACCACGGGGGGTAATGATGGTGTATTTGTAATTTGTTTCCCGGGCAATTTCCACGGCTGATTCCCAATGGGGTACAATCAATGCCCTGCCCAATAGGTGCTCTAAAAGGATTTTATACTTGTCCTCAGTAGAGACAAGATCCGATGCAATGAATACATCCTCGGGTAGAGCCCTAATGGTGGGGACGGGGATTTCCCCACCCCTCAAAATGTCCAAAGGAAGAAATGTAATGCGTGCCATCCCTTTTATCCTAAAAAACTTCAAGGCCCTCAAAGCATCATATATAGTGTCCGTGACTAGATAGAGAATTCTATCCCCCAATAGTATTTCATAGGCCTTCGCGTACTCCGCCGGTACGGAAATCAGCTCACCAACAATACCGCAAATTCCAGAAGGAATACTGCCATCCCCGGAGGCTGCCAGCTCCCTTATGCTATCATGGAAGTCATATCCCCTTAAATTTTCTTGCAATAGTTCCTTCTTAGATACAATCTGCCCGTATTCCCCTTGGGTTTTTTTTGCCTTCGCTTCAAGTTTTTTAAACTCATCCCTCAGCAAATGCAATTCACCGGCAGCTTTTTCTCTTTTATCTTTTAGGATTTCCAGTTTCTTTCCCAGCTGGTCAGTTCGATCCGATGACATCTCAACGGATAGGCTGTTTTTCTCAAAAGCATCCATAAGAGCCTGCTGCCTTTTCTCAGCCTGGTTTTTCTTATTATTTAAATCTTTCATTTCTCTTTCACTAAAATACAGCCTGTTGTCAATATCCATTGCAAGTCTGGATTTTTTCTCCAGCTGGGCCTTGATCCTTTTTATTCCTTCATTCAATTTTTGAATGCCTTCCAGATCTAAAGACTCAAGTCTTTCCCTGTTCTTATCCATCAGCCCCCTGATACTGTCTATACGGGCTGACCCTTCCCGGTGTATCTTCTCTTTCTCGTATATTTCCTTCCCATAGACTTGGACCTGGGATTCCCTCTCTTGAATCTGCCTTTCCAGGTTCTCGATTTTTCCTTGGAGCCATCTCTTCCTTTCCATCAACACCCTGCGTCCGCTGTTTAATTCTGCTTCTTCAATTTCTAAATTTCTTTTTTTGGATGTAAGCTCTTTTATGGCGCGCTGCAGCTGATCTGATCTTTCATCAGCAGATTCGGCCAGCATCTTAAAATCTTTTCTCTGCATGAGGTATTTTTCCACCGCAAGGACAGCAGCCAGTCTTTCTCTGTTCCAGCGGGCTATTTTCCTAAGTAAAATTCTCGCCTCTTTGATTAATTTTAAACCGAAATAATGATCCCTTTTTCCCCTTAGGTCAAGAAATCTCCGGGCTCGGTGAGCATCCCTTTTGAGATGGGCCAATTTTTTATCCATATGGGCAAGCATGTCCCGAATACTTGTCAACCTCTGATCCACAATCCAGAGTCTTTTATTGGCCTCTTCAATCCGTACGCGATATTTGGATATACCCGCAGCCTCCTCGAAAATTTGTCTTCTCCTGGGCTGTGCTGCGCTTAATACCTCGTCCACCTGCCCCTGATTTATTATTGACAGCGCATCCTTGCCGGAACCGCTTCCGATAAAGATCTCTCGGATGTCCTTTAGACGGCAGAGGTTGTTATTTATTAAAAATCTGCCCTCCCCTGACCGATAAAATTTTCTGGTAATCTTCAACTCATGATAATCAGTGAGCAGCTTACCCAAGGAATTATCTATGACAAGAGAAACCTGTGCCATACCCACCGGTTTTTTCTTTTTACTTCCGGCAAATATAATATCCTCCATTCTTTCCCCCCTTAGGGCTTTTAGGCTTTGTTCGCCTAAAACCCAACTAAGGGCGTCAACGAGGTTGCTCTTGCCCCCTCCATTGGGTCCAACAACAACATTCACCCCCGGACCCAACTCCAATACTTCCTTCCCGAGAAAGGATTTGAAGCCTTGGATTTCAACTTTTTTTATAAGCAAGGTGGATCATCTACCTTAAGGATTATTTTGTATATTTTAACATACCACCTCTTAATTGGCATTTGTAAGCAAAAATAAACTGCCCTTATAGAGCAGTTTAGTTGGTTTATATCATTTCCCGTTTCCAGATACCTTTCCCTTATAAATTTCGGGCATGCTTGCGAATTCTGTTAAAAGCGGATTTTGCAGCCCTTTGCTCAGCTTCTTTCTTGCTTTTTCCCTTACCTTTCGCTAAGAGTTTTCCCTTGAAATACACCCCGACAAAAAACAACTTGTCATGATCCGGGCCATGCTCATCAAGAATTGCATATGAAACATTATCATTATGATGTTTTTGTATGAGTTCCTGAAGCAGTGTTTTATGATCTTTGAAGCTCTCAAGGGTTTTACTGTTTAACTGCCTTTCTATATTCCTGGTTACAAATTCCTGGGCGGCTGACAAACCTAAATCTAAATAAATTGCCCCCACCAGTGCCTCGTAGGCATCCGCCAGGATGGACCGCCTGTCCCTACCGCCGGAGAGTGCCTCCCCTTTGCCCAGAAGCAAATAACTTCCTAAATTCATATGTTTTGCGTTTTCCGATAGGGCTGTTTCACATACCAGAACCGCCCTAAGCTTAGTCAAATAACCTTCCTGTTTACGGGGGTTGTTTTTATAGAGATATCCTGCAACTATCATCCCCAAAACAGCATCACCCAAAAACTCCAACCTTTGATTATGACTTTTTACCTGCCTATTCTCAAATACATAGGTGGGATGGGTGAGAGCCTGGTTTAAGAGATCTTGATTCTCGAAGTAAATTCCCATGGAATCCTGTAGTTTTTTAAGTTTTTTAGCCCTATCCAAGATGGTCACCACCAAATATATAGATTCTACCCATCATAGCGACGCAGGACCAAAGCGGCATTATGACCGCCAAAACCAAAGGAATTGGACATGGCAATATTCACCGATTTTTCACGGGATATATTGGGCACATAGTCCAGATCACATTGGGGGTCCGGTGTCGTATAGTTGATAGTGGGGGTTATAATCCCCTCATGGATGGTGAGAGCAGCAGCTGCTGCCTCCACGGCGCCAGCTGCACCCAGGAGATGCCCAATCATTGATTTTGTGGAACTTATGGGCAGTGAATAGGCATATTCTCCAAATAAATTCTTTATTGCCATGGTCTCAAATTGATCATTAAGAGGTGTGGATGTGCCGTGGGCGTTTATATATTCTACCTCCTGAGGTGTAATCCCGGCATCCTTGATGGCCCTTTCCATGGTTTTTTTTGCACCCTCCCCTTCCGGGGCCGGAGCAGTAATATGATGTGCGTCGGCGGTGCAGCCGTAGCCCACCAGCTCAGCATATATTTTTGCATCCCTTTTTACCGCATGGTTTAGGGTTTCTAAAATAATAACACCGGCGCCCTCACTTAAAACAAAGCCGTCCCTATCTGCGTCAAAGGGTCTGCTGGCTTTACCCGGCTCATCATTATTAGTGGTCACCGCCCTCATGGAGCAAAAACCTGCCATGGACATGGGGGTAACGGCAGCCTCTGTCCCACCGGTTAGGGCGATTTCCGCATCTCCCCGCTGTAAAATCTTGAATGCCTCCCCGATGGCATTGGTCCCAGAGGCGCAGGCTGTAACGATGGTGGTATTAGGACCTCGCAAGCCCAGCTGTATGGACATCTGGCCGGCGGCCATATTGCAAATCAACATGGGAACGAAGAAAGGGCTGACCCTATTGGGACCCCTTTCCATCAGAGTCCTGTACTGTCCCTCGAAGGTATCCGTACCGCCGATACCTGTACCCATGACCACACCGATATTATCCCTGTTTTCCTTCTCCAAATCCAGCCCCGCATCCTCAAGGGCAAGCATCCCAGCCGCAACAGCAAACTGGGTAAAACGATCCATTCTCTTCGCTTCCTTACGATCAATATAATCCGTGGGGTCAAAATCCTTTACCTCACCGGCAATTTTAGTGGGATAATCGCTGGTATCGAAACGGGTGATGGATGACACTCCATTCCGACCCTCCACCAAAGCTTCCCAGTATTTATCTTTTCCAATTCCCACGGGTGAAATCACACCCATCCCTGTAATTACAACACGGTTACCCAAGACCTTCCCCTCCAGTAAAGACATATGAAACTAAGAATATCAAGAAATCCCGTAGTCAAGGCTACGGGATTTATTATTTTTTTGCAAATTCGCTTACTTTTTACCGCGGCCCTAGGAATTCAACTTGGATTTAACATAATCCACAGCTGCTCCTACGGTGGTCATTCTTTCCGCATCTTCATCAGGAATTTCCATATCGAATTCCTCTTCCAAGGACATGATGAGCTCAACGATATCTAAGGAATCCGCATTTAGATCCTCAAAGGAAGTCTCTAGACTGATCTCCTCTTCTTCAACCCCCAATTGGTCGGAAACAATACTTTTTATCTTTTTAAACTCCGGCATGATCTCACCTCCTTTCCTGAGATGATGTATTGACATATCCTTTAGGTCATTACCATCCCGCCGTCAACATTTATAATCTGTCCCGTTATGTACTTACTGTTGGGAGAGGCTAGAAAGAGAGTAAGATTTGCCACATCACCCGGTTTTCCCAGCCTGCCTAATGGAATGTTCTCCAACATCTTTTCCTTTACTCTATCGGGCAATACAGAGGTCATATCCGTTTCTATGAATCCCGGAGCCACAGCATTCACTCTTACACCCTTGGAGGCCAGCTCCCTGGCCATGGATTTTGTAAAGCCCATGATCCCCGCTTTCGCGGCGGCGTAATTGCTTTGGCCGGCATTGCCCATCTGCCCCACCACGGAGGAAATATTGATTATGCTGGGGTTTTCTGATCTGAGAATATATCGCAATGCCGCCTTTGTGCAATTATAAACTCCAGTTAAATTTGTTTCAATAACCCTTTGCCAGTCTTCCTCCTTCATCCTAAGCAGCAGGCCGTCCCTGGTAACCCCGGCATTATTCACCAAAATATCCAGTCCACCAAATTCATTTTTTATTTTTTTAGTCATCTCCGCCATCCCTGGACCATCCGCCACATCACCGGGAAATAGGGCGGCTTTCCCACCGAAACCCTGGATCTCATTCAGCACTTCCACGGCAGCTTCTTTATTACTGTTGTAGTTTATCCCCACCGCGGCACCTTCTTGGGCAAGCCTGATTGCAATGGCACGTCCAATACCCCTGGATGAACCAGTGACCAAGGCCGTCAAACCTTTCAGCATCCCACATCACCCCTTTAAAACAGCCTGAGCTTTTTCCAGTGACTCCCCATCCTCTATATTCAATACTCGGGCTTTTCTATGTATTCTTTTGATCAACCCCGACAGTACTTTGCCGGGCCCAACTTCCACAAAAGTGCCAACCCCGTCCTCCACCATATTTTCCACGGTTTGCTGCCACAATACCGGCCTGTATACTTGACCGGCCAGCCCTTCTTTGATTCTCTCTGTATCCTTTTTCTGGGTTCCAGTGATGTTTGCGTAAAATTTATATTTCGGCTTGGTAAAATTGATATTCTCCAAAATGGTTTTTAACTTTCCGCTCACTGGCTCCATCAGTTGGGAATGAAAGGGCCCGCTGACATTTAGAGGGATAATTCTCCTGGCACCCTCAGCCTCCGCCATTTTGGAGGCTTTTTTAACTGCCTCTCTATGACCGGAGATCACAATTTGTCCCGGGGAATTGAAATTTGCCGGCCCCACCACCTTCCCAGGGGCACTCAGCTGGGTGCAGATTTTTTCCACTTCTTCCCCCCGAAGGCCCAGCACGGCAGCCATGGTTCCAAGGCCTTGGGGAACCGCTTCCGCCATGAGCAGGCTCCTCTTAGCAGCAATTTTTAAGCCATCATCTAAATCTATGGTTTCAGCAGCGACCAATGCTGAATATTCCCCAAGACTATGCCCCGCCACATGGGTGGGCTCAAGGCCCAAGTCTTCCAGCAGGAAACAAATGGCGGCACTCATGGTCAAAATTGCCGGCTGGGTAATTTCCGTGGATTTTAATTTATTTCCAGGGCCATGGAAACAAAGGTTTGAAATTTTCTTATTCAGTATCTTATCTGCCCTTTGAAATATATCCCTGACAAGATCATATTTTTCTGCCAGCTCCCTGCCCATACCAACATACTGGGAACCCTGGCCGGGAAAAACAAATGCTATCTTCCCCATGTATCAGCCCCCCTTAGAAAACAGTTTCTCAAGCCCTTCCACGGTATCTCTAGCTTCAACTATAATTTCATCTATTATTTCCCCGGCGGGCTTGATGCCGTCCACCAAGGCAGCCACCTGACCGGCCATAACAGAACCATTATCCACATCCCCGTTGAGGGCGGCCAGCTGGAGCTTGCCAGAACCCAGCTCCTCTAAATCCTCGGGGCTGGTCCCCTGCTGCCCCAATCTCTCATAGGCTCGTACCAATTTGTTTTTCAAAACCCTGACATAGTGACCGGAGTATCCGGTGGTTGTTGTATCCCTATCCTTTGCCCTGATAATGGCATCCTTGTAGTTGCTGTGCACCGTGCATTCTTCTGCACAGATGAATCTTGTTCCCATCTGTATTCCTTCTGCACCCAGAGCCAGGGCCGCCGCCAATCCCCTGCCGTCGGCTATCCCTCCGGCCGCAACCACTGGAATATCAACAGCATCAACGATTTGAGGAATCAGGGGCATGGTGGCAATATCCCCAATATGTCCACCGCATTCCATACCTTCAGCAATTAAGCCATCCACCCCGGTCCTTGCTAACCTCTTGGCTAAAGCCACAGATGAAACCACAGGAAAAACTTTTATGTCAGCTTTTTTCAGACTCTCAATATGTTTACCTGGGTTGCCCCCACCGGTCGTGATCACAGGCACCCTCTCATCCACCATGAGTCGGATTATTTCCTCCAAATGGGGCGAGATATAATAGACATTTACGGCAAAGGGTTTATCTGTTATTTCCCTAACTTTATCAATCTCTTTTTTTACTACCTCCGGCGGCGCGCTTCCAGCACCTATTATTCCAAGACCTCCGGCTTCTGAGACCGCCCCAGCCAGCCGGCCCGTGGCTATCCAGGCCATACCACCCTGAAAGATAGGATAATCTATACCAAGGATTTCACAAATTCTAGTCCTTAACAATATATGCACCCCCAGTTAGGTTTCACCGCGGCCCCAACGCAGCACCACGGATCCCCATGTGAGGCCGGCACCAAAAGCCACCAGCACCACTATATCCCCATCCTTTACTTTTCCTTCCTCCTTTGCCTCGTGTAGGGCAATAGGCACGGAGGCGGCGGAAGTATTTCCGTAACGGTCAAGATTGATATATGCCTTGTCCCCGGAAAGCTGTAAACGCCGGAGAGCTGCCTGAATGATGCGTTCATTGGCCTGATGGGGCACTATGTAATCAATATCTTTTTTATCCAAACCTGCAATATCCAAGGCCCTTAAGGGAGATTCACTCATTGTCCTTACTGCAAATTTAAAAACCTCATTGCCCTGCATTCTCAGATAATGCATTTTATTTGCCACCGTACCCTCATCGGCAGGATGCAGCGAACCTCCAGCGGGCAGATCCAGAAGATTGCCTCCGCCGCCATCGGATCCCAGGTCAATACCAAGAACACCATAATCTTCGCCCACCGGCCCCAAAACAGCAGCACCAGCAGCATCCCCGAATAACACACAGGTATTGCGGTCCTCCCAATCCATGATCCTGCTGACAGTTTCCGCACCGATGACCAAGACATGATCATATATTCCGGAGGAAACAAATTGTGCCCCCGTGGCAAGGGCATATATAAAGCCGGTGCATCCAGCCTCCAAATCATAGGCGGCGGAGTTTTTGGCCCCTATTCTGTCCTGAACCAGGCAGGCAGTGGCGGGAAACATCATATCCGGCGTAATAGTAGCAACAATTGTAAGACCGATCTTGTCAGCGCCAATACCTGCATCCCGAAGGGCCCTTTCCGCTGCCTCAGATGCCAGCATGGAAGTTGTCACATCATCATCAGCAATGCGTCTGCTTTTTATTCCTGTTCTGCTGGTTATCCATTCATCAGAGGTATCAACGATTTTCTCTAAATCCCTGTTGGTCAAAACCCTTTTGGGTAAAGAGATACCCGTACCCCTAATACCCACGGGTCTTATCCCATATGGCATGCCCTCACCTTCTCTTCGCTAAACGATTCCTGAAGCTGAATCGCAAATTTATTTTCCACACAATTTCTAGCTACCCTGATGGCATTTTTAACTGCCTTCGCTTTCGAGCCCCCGTGACAGACAATACTCACCCCATTAACGCCCAGAAGGGGTGCACCCCCGTATTCCTGCCAATCCAATTTGTTTTGTATTTCCTTGACTCCAGGAAGCAACAGCAAGCCCCCGGCCTTGGTAAACAGGGATTTGCCCACCGCCTCATATAGGAGGCTGTAGAAGAGATGACCCAGCCCTTCACCAAATTTTAATAATGAATTCCCTACAAATCCGTCACATACAACAACATCCACGGAATCCCCCAGCATATCCCCGGCTTCGATGTTGCCGTAAAAATTCAACTGGGATTTACATAACAGATCATAGGCCGCCTTTGTTAGTTGGTCACCCTTATATGGTTCTGAGCCGATATTCAGCAGCCCCACCGAGGCATTGGATATCCCCAGCACCTTCTCTGCGTAGACATTTCCCATAATCGCAAATTCCATTAAATTATTCGGGCCGCAGTCGGTGTTTGCACCGGCGTCCAAAAGAATTTTGGGTCCGTCAATGCCCGGAATAACTGCAGCTATGGCAGGACGATGTACCCCCCTCATTCTGCCCAGCATGATCAACGCGCTGGCCATCTGTGCACCGGTATTTCCCGCGGAAACCAATGCGGCAGCTTTGCCATCTTTCACCAGTCTTGTGGCAATATTGATGGAAGCATCCTTCTT
>JAAYRB010000210.1 GCA_012519005.1 Clostridia bacterium | reverse complement strand
GGTTATCGCTCTATCCATGATTGTCCTGGGCCTGGCCATCAAGATGGCGGTATTCCCACTGCACGGCTGGCTCCCAGATGCTTATACATATTCTGCACCCCCGGTGGCGGCATTTATATCCGCAGTGATGACCAAGGTTTATGCCTATGCCCTGCTCAGGCTGTCATATTTTGTTTTCGGAGTGTCCCATGGACCCCTATCCCCCATACTTGCTGTTATGGGCTGGATCGCGGTGGTGAGTATAATTATGGGTTCAGTGATGGCCATTGCCCAGAGGGATTTTCGGAGGATGTTGGCCTATTCCAGTGTGGACCAAATTGGCTATATTGTCCTGGGAATTGCCATAGGCAATGTATATGCCCTCATGGGTGCAGTTTTTCATATCATCAACCATGGGGTCATGAAATGCTGCCTCTTCCTGGCTGCCGGTGGGATCAAATGGAATACCGGGCAGCATTCCATTCTTAGGTTTGCTCAGCTGTCCCGCAGGATGCCCATCACTATGGCCGCGTTTGTGGTCGCGGCTTTTTCCATGATCGGTCTTCCCCCCACGGCGGGCTTCTTCAGCAAATGGTATCTGGCCTTAGGTGCCGTGGAAGCAAATGCTTGGCCCTATGTGGTGGTGTTGGCTCTCAGCAGCCTCCTGAATCTGCTGTATTTTTTCCCGGTCATCGAAAATGCCTACCTCAGAAAGAAAGGTGGGCGGGCCGGTGCGGCGGATGCTGCTGCTGCCAATGAGGGTGAAGGTATGGAGCTGCCTGCCGCCATGTTGGCTCCCATAATCATTCTAGCATCATTGATTCTGGTACTGGGATTATTCAATGAGAAAATCATATCCCAGATTCTCATATTATCTGTTCCCGGGGGTGGGTTTTAGATGGAAATAATCATGGACTATCGCCCCTTGTGGGCTGTGCTGGTATCTATTATCGTATCTCCGTTGATTTTTTTAAATGATAAAAACGAAAATTACCGGGAAGCTTGGTCAATTTTAGCTTCCACGGTGAAGATAGGGATCGTCTTTTCCATGCTGCCGGCGGTGCTGTCGGGTAAAGTATTGGAAGTAAAGCCCTTCAGTATTGCCCAGGGCATCGAATTTCACCTGAGGGCTGATACCTTTGGGATGATCTTTGCAGTCCTGGCGTCGTTCCTATGGCTGATAACAACTTTTTATTCCATGGGGTATATGAGGGGTGGCAAATACCAGTATCAGACAGGCTATTTTGCTGCCTTCGCTTTGAGTCTTTCTGCCACCATGGGGATCGCCTTTGCAGGAAATCTGCTGACATTTTTCATCTTCTTTGAGCTGCTCACCCTGGCAACCTACCCCCTGGTTATACATGGCAGGCAGAAAAAGGACATTGCCGCCGGTCGGAAATACCTGGCCTACACTCTCATCGCCGGGCAGGTGATGTTCGTGGGGATTCTATGGGTGTATTCCCTCACCAGTACCTTGGAATTTGTTCCCGGTGGATTCTTGGCCGGATCAGCATCGTGGGATATTCTCAGGATGATATTCATTTTACTGATCGTGGGAACCTCTGTGAAAGCGGCAGTGATGCCCCTTCATGAGTGGCTCCCAACGGCCATGGTAGCCCCCACCCCAGTCAGTGCCCTGCTACATGCTGTGGCGGTGGTGAAGGCCGGGGCTTTTGGGGTGATCCGTATAGTGGGCTATGTTTTCGGCCCTGAACTTATGGTGGATATGGGCGCCGCTGATGTTCTGGCATGGTTTGCTGCTGCTACCATCATATTTTCCTCTTTCGTGGCTATGAGGCAGGATAATCTCAAGAGAAGATTGGCTTTTTCCACCGTGGGTCAGCTGTCCTACTGCGTCTTGGGCGCGGCTCTAGCTTCACCCTTGGCAATTCAGGGGGGAATGTTCCATATCGCCGCCCATGCCTTTATGAAAATAACCCTCTTTTTCTGCGCCGGGGCCATTTTTATAACCACCGGCAAGGAATACATCAGTGATATGCGGGGTATAGGGAGGCAGATGCCCATCACCATGGGGGCATTCACTATAGCCTCCTTCGGTATAGTGGGGCTTCCTCTCATAGTTGGTTTTATCAGCAAATGGAATCTGGCACTGGGGGCCCTACAGACAGGGAAGGCATTGTATATCGTCATTCTTGTGGCCAGCGCCATGCTCAGTGCTGTATATTTACTTCCCATCGGTTTTATGGCCTTTTTCAAGGAGAATGATGAGTTTTCTGGCTATGGGGAGGCGAGATTGGATATGCTTGTCCCCATCGTTGTGGTGGTATTCATCTCGGTGGTGCTGGGGGTTATGCCCAATTTTGGGGTAAAGTTTTTTGATCTAGCCAGCATGTCTTCGAGTCAAATCCTTGAGGATAGTGTGAAATTACTGGGAGGGTGGCGTTGATGGAAAATAGAATGACAATTTTAAAAATCTGTGTTGTTATATTGATATTTTTTGTCTTCATTGAAAGTAAATTTATCGAATATCATACCCCGGTTTGGTGGAGGGGTATTGTGGGTGTCAATATTTCCATTGCGGCCTTTGGAAGTTTGTTTCTGACATGGTTTGCCAAGGGCTTCGGTAAAAATATTGTCCAAAGGGATGAGGATTATTGGGATGGGGGTGGGGATAAATGATCGGTCTTCACCCGGGTTTTATCCTGATAATTGGCGCCATTTTGGTGGCCACGGTGCCGGATCGAAAATTCAGGCAGCTGACCATGGTGGGGATACCGGCTTTAGCGGCGCTGGCGGCATTCCTGCTTCCCATGGATATAAATTACACTCTTCCCTTTGTGCTGGGTAATGAACTTCAGTATCTAAAGGTAGATAAATTATCCTGGATATTTGCTTTCGTCTTTTCCATTATGGCTCTGCTGGCAAATATTTACGCCCTGCATAACGGCAGCGCTGGGGAGGTTGTCGCCGGGATGGTGTACCCCGCCAGTGCATTGGGTGTTGTCTTGGCAGGGGATTGGTTGACATTCATCGTTTTTTGGGAATTGATGGCCATTTCCTCTGTGTTTCTCATCTGGTTCCGCAAGACAAAGAGATCCCTGAGGTCTGGCTTCAGGTATATCTTGGTGCATCTGCTGGGGGGGCAGCTGCTTTTGGCCGGTGTCTTTGTGAAAGCCTTGCAGGGGGATTTCAACGTGGCAACCCTTGTGGGGACTCAGGATGCCGCCTTCTGGCTGGTCTTTTTAGGTGTGGCTGTCAGTGCCGCCATTCCACCCCTTCATTCCTGGGTGGCCGATGCTTACCCTGAGGGGTCCATCACGGGCAGCGTATTTCTCAGTGCTTTTACTACTAAGGCGGCAGTCTATGCATTGCTTAGGATTTTCCCCGGTTACTCCATGCTCATCACCCTGGGTGTAATCATGGCACTTTACGGTATTGTCTATGCCATCTTGGAGAATGACATCCGCAAGCTCCTTTCCTATCATATAGTGAGTCAGTTAGGTTTTATGGTGGTGGGGGTGGGTATAGGTACCCAGATGTCCATGGATGCTGCTGTGGCCCATGCCTTCAATAATGTTATTTATAAGCCCTTATTGTTCATGGGTGCCGGGGCGGTAATCTATGCCACGGGGTATCGAAAGCTCACTGATCTCGGGGGCATCGGTCATCGGATGCCCTGGACCACATTTTTCTTTATTGTGGGGGCTTTGGCCATTTCCGGGGTACCCCTTTTCAATGGTTATCTCAGTAAGCCCATGATTGCCACGGCGGCGGAAAGGGCCAATATGTCCCTGGTGGTGCTGCTCATACAATGGGCAGGAATGGGTACATTTATTTC
>JAAYRB010000209.1 GCA_012519005.1 Clostridia bacterium | reverse complement strand
TCTAAGGCTTTGATCAATGCCCCTTTGCCATCAAAAGCCTGTATTATTTCACAGCAGCAAACGGCATTGAGAGCCTCCACAAGATACTCCATATTCAATTGGTTGTCTTCTACCACAAGTATCTTTTTTGGCATAATCTCCCGTCCCCTCAGATCCTGGTGCGTTTTTGTATTTCAAAGTCTAAGCCCCATCAAAAACCTCATTTGGAAATTCCACGATAAATCTGCTGCCCTCTCCCAGTGTGCTTTCCGGCCTGATGCTGCCACCTCCCAGTTCAACCATCCTTTTCACTAAATGAAGCCCCAGCCCAGTGCCCTCATGTTTGCGGCGAAGGGATCCATCCAATTGAACGAAGGGCTCGAAGAGCATGTCCATCTTCTCCCGGGGGATACCTACTCCCTCATCCCAAACCTCCAGGTAAAGTTTCTCTCCTTTATTTTTAACCCTTAGACCTGCTCTCCCCCCTTCCGGGGTGAATTTCACCGCATTTGACAAAAGATTGTACAGAATTTGCTTGATTTTCCTTTCATCCATTTTTACAATGATTTCTTCTTCCTGGATATCCAGCTCAAGATTTATCCCAGATCTCTCAGCCCTTTCCGTAAGCATAACCATGGAGTTCCCAGCGGTTTGCACTAAATCAAAACTGCTGGTTTCCCATTCCATTTTCCCCGCCTCAATTTTTGAAATGTCAAGTATATCATTGATCAACGATAAGAGATGGCCGCCGCTGTAGAGTATATTATTAACATATCTCTTTTGCTTTTCATTGAGCTCCCCCGCCACCCCCTCACCAAGCAATTCCGAAAAGCCAAGAATCGAGTTCAAAGGGGTGCGAAGTTCATGGGACATAATGGACAAAAATTCGCTTTTTGCTTCGCTGGCCTGTTTAATCTTTCTGATATTTTCTTTTTCTTTGGAAATATCCCTAAAAACCCCCACCGTTCCAATGGTTTGGCCAAACTCGTCCTTAATTGGGGCCGCACTGACCATACAGGGAATCCTGAACCCCTTTCTGGTCTTCACCAACATCTCCCTTGCCTCATAATCATCACCCCCAAGATTCAACACGGCAAAGATGCACTGCTCAGTATCACAGAGTATATTACCTTCTGTATCACTGTGGGTGAGAAAATCGCCGCATCTTCCCCCTATAATGTCTTCTGCTTTATATCCGGTAATATGTTCTGCACCGTTGCTCCAAGTCCTCACCCGGCAATCTTTATCCACGCTGTAGATTCCTTCCACGGAGCTTCTGAGCACCGCCTCCATGTATCTTTTTTGACTGTCCAAGATTCTATTGTTTTTCTCCAGTTTTTTGGCTATAGCTTGGGTGGCATTGAAGTGCTTGATATTTTTCAACGTAACTCCCAGTTGAGATGCAATATCCGTGTAAAAATCCACTTGATATCCCGTAACCCTCGCATTAGAACCAAGAAATATATATCCCAATAGGCTTTCCTGATATGTAATAGGGAAACCGGCTGCAAATTTACAATCTGCCTCTTCCGAGAAAACACCATTCCAGCCCTCCTCCCCCCTGCTGAGAAATACATTACCGCAAGAAACTGAGGTAGGGCCAATGCAGCTGCCATCCATTTTAATTACATCTTCAGCCCAGTAGTCAGGGGAGGGTCTCACAGCAATGAGTTTTAAATCCCCGGATTTTTCTTCGGGAAGATAGACAGCGGCCGCGGCGGCGTCACCGCGGGCAATAAATAGATCAAGCAATCTGTTCAAGATCGAATCAAGATTGTAGCCCCCGGCCATAATTTTTAGGGAGTCCCTTAAGACTCTTTCCTTCTCCAGGGGCTTCAATATTTCATTAAAACTTTTAGATAAGGATTTTATTTCATCGTTCTTACAGGGAGCAGCCACGCTCAAGCTAAAATCACCCACATTGACCCTTTTTAGTGACTCCGAGATCTCGGACAGGGGGTTAATAATACAGTTTTTTAAATTAACGTAAATCATTCCCGCCGCCATAATCAAGGTGAAAGTCAGCAGGTACAAAAATGTGGATTGGATCCTTTTAAATTGTTCTATCTTGTCCTTGAGCAGGCTTATCTCCTGGTCCACGGCTTTTCCATATGAATACATTTTTTCCCCCAGTATATTGGACAGCCTCTTCATTTCTCCGTTAACCACCGCCATACCCTGGACCCTATTACCTGACTCAAAATAACTCTCCGCCAACTCAGCAGATTCGTGGAATTCTGAATGGGTGGTTTTAATCTCGGCAATTAGATCCCCCTCCATGGGGTCCGTGGAGGACAGCCATCCAGAAAATGCACAACCCAAACCCTCTGTACCGGCTAAGGGGCTGGCATCAGATACACCTTCATTTTCCTCAAAACTACGAAGCCATAAATTATGTTGGTACAACGCATCCTTGAGACCCACATAACATTCTTTTCTGGTGAGGGTTTCTTTAAATAGATTTTGGTGTTTATTTATTGTCCACTGAAGCCCTCCACCTTGTACGGCTATCAAAACAAAAAGAACTGCAAACCAAACTAAAAAGCGGGATGCAATGCTTTGACTTCTCATGCTTTCCTCCATAATTCTACATAATTTTAAAAACCCTTGATCCTGTCTTCATATAATCTTTGACATTTTCAACAGAATAGCAAAAAAAACCTCCTAATTTAGCAGGTTTATCCTTTTAAATCCTTAGAGTCTTATTTTGGTACCCATCAAACCCCCTGCTCAACCACCCTGGGCATGGGCCTGTAATAATCAACACCTAGATCCTGGATCTCCCTTTTTCCATCATCATGTAAAATCGTAATCCATGACCTCACAGTGAGACCGTCCGCACCGGGAATAATCACCCTTTCCTCCCCGGGAAGCAGCTCCCGACTTGGTCTGTAAATAGTGTAGGTATTTTGCAAATTCAATATTTCCCTGTTCCAGGATATTTCCTTGGTTACCTTTTCCCCATAAAAGGCCATATACAAAATGTTTTCCCGTGCCTGGGCCCAGATGAGTATGGGAGACTCAGTATTGTTCCTGAATTTCAAATCCTTCACTCCATAGGACACCGTGGCATCCTGTCCCGGTGGGACATAGGGAACCAACATCCCGTGGGCCCTGCGTTCAATAATCTCCAGATCAGCCAGAACAGCAGTATTGTACAGTGTTGTGGCAATTTTACAGACACCCCCTCCGGTGGTGGTTACTACCCTTGTTCCATGGTAGGCTGGGCCTTCGCCAAAACCCCTATCCCTGGAATAGGGTCCGATGGTTTGATTCATGGAAAGAATTGCACCGGGTTCCACAATTGTCCCAGCTAAAATCTCAGCGGCCAAAGCTATATTGTATTCCTCTCCGGGCAGTGGATCCGGTAGGCTGGTTTTAAATGCCGCCATCCTGGAAGCCGTCTCCATTTGTGAACAAGCATTTCTAAAATCCTCATCCCCTTCCCATAAAAGGGCTCCCTCCACGGGTCTGCTGTAGGGGTGGAAGACATTAGTGAACAAAAGAGGGTTGGTAATACCCTCCGGGGTTAGATTGTCTAAAATGACAATACCTGGGTGAGATTTATTATACAATGAACAGCTGTGGCCCGCCGCGGTGAGGGCAATCAGCAAAAAGACCACGGCAGTCGTTGCAAATACTTTTTTCACTTTCATCTCCCTGAAAACCGTCATTACCAAATAACTTATTCTTATAAAAAATTTTTAGAATGATCTAGATTAAGCAGATGAAAAAATTCCCGGTCCCTACACTGCCTGGATTTAAAGATTTACATATGCTAAGATGTATTTTTAATGGAGGTTGATAGAGTTGATAAAAGCTGTACTTTTTGACTTGGACGGCACTTTGCTCCCCATCGACACAGATGAATTTCTACAACAATATATGGCGGCTCTGGGCAAAAAGGTTTCTCATATCATGGATACGGAGGATTTCATCAAGCAGCTGCTGGAGTCCACCATGGAAATGATCATGGATGATAATATGGAGCACAAAAACCATGAGGTATTTTGGAAGCATTTTACGGATAAATTGGGTGAAAAAACGGTGGAATTAACCCCTCTTATTGAAGATTTCTATCATAGGGATTTCCCAAAACTTGGCGAGGGTATACAGCCGCGTAGAATTGCAGCGGAACTAATCGAGGTCGTAAAAAATAAAAAATTAAAACTGGTCCTGGCCACCAATGCCGTTTTTCCGAGGACAGCCATTGAAGAAAGAATCCGGTGGGCATCCATCGATCCCGGGGACTTTGATTTGATCACCACCTATGAAAATATGCATTACTGCAAGCCCCATCTGGGTTACTATAGGGAAATAGCGAATAAAATACATGTGCAGCCCCAACATTGCCTAATGGTGGGAAATGATATCAAGGAGGATATGATAGCGGGGGAATTGGGAATGAAAACCTTCCTCTTGGAGGACTATATCATCGGCTCCATAGATGATAAGGAAGGGGCAAAATATATCCACCACAGAGGGAACCTGAATCAGCTTCACAGTCATTTAAAAAACATTTGAAATCGTCCCCCGTCCATGGTTCTTACAGCTGACTGAGATACCTGGTGAGCGGTGGTATAACTTGTTTTTTTCTAGACATGACATTTTCCAAAAAAACCTGGGGGCCTTTGGTTTTTTTTCCAAAGGCATTTTCTATTGTTTTAAAATGCTCTGGGTTGAAAAACAGCATCGTCCCCTGCTTGATTATATCTGTGACCATGAAAATAAAGAGATCGAACCCGGAGGCTTCCTCTCTTGCTAAAATATTTTCTATAATTTCATCCCTACGAAGGTCAAAACCCCCACTGTCCAATACCTCCAACTGTGCAACCCCTATGGATTTGCTGCTGATTAAATATTCCTTAAAATCCTTCTGTAGTATCTCCCCTACGGCTGCTTTTTCCCAATCACCGCGATTCTTTATCAATTCCATCCCCCATTTTTCAGGATCTAGGCCGGATATTTTTGACAATATATCCACTGCCCTGTGATCCTCCCCCGTAGTGGTAGGAGATTTTAGCAATGCCGTGTCGGACAAAATTGCGGACAGAAGCAGACCGGCAATTTTCGGATCGATAGATAAACCATGCTCCCTATATATTTTACTAACTATGGTTCCCGTGCTTCCCACGGGCTCATTGCGCATGAAAATTGGCGAGAGGGTTTGCACATCCCCTATGCGGTGATGATCGATTATTTCTATAATCTCCGCCTCCTCTATCCCCTCCACCGCCTGACTTTTTTCATTATGGTCCACTAAGATAACCTGCTGGGGCGTCACATCTAAAAAATCATAGTAGGATACTATTCCCTCAAATTTACCTCCTTCTCCAATCACAGGGTATGCTCGGTGAGAGGACAGTACGATATCATGCTTTATTTCCCTTATGGGATCATCAATATAAAAGAAATGCACATCCCTTGTCATGACATTCTTTATGGGTACACTGGCCGTTACCAGCCTGGCGGTGGTGTAGGTATCGAAGGGGGTACTGATAACGATACAGCCCCTGTCTCCAGCCCTACTCAAAATCTCCTCCCGGATGGGCAAATTACCCGTCACAATGAGCACCGCCGCGTTTTTTTCAATCACTTCTCTTTGGGCTTCCGGACGATTGCCCAGAATAGCGATGGAATCCCGATTTATATAATCCCCCAAGGTACCCGTGGCCATGGCACACACCACTATGGAACCTTCCACTTCCCTGGTATTCTCCGCCCCTACCAGCAGCCTCCCCTCCAAAGCAGATACTATGTTGTCCAAGGTTGTGTTTATCTTTGGAAATGATGCCGCCATTTCGTGGATGTATCTTTTGGATATATCCGTGGCACTGATGACACCCAATAGGGATAAGTTTTCTGAGACCACGGGAAAAAATTTAATATTTGTCTCATGGAATCTTTTGCCCGCCTCCAAAATTGGCTGTTCCGGGCGAAGGGTTGTGACATTTTTCGTTATAATATGTTCTACCCGCAGATAAACATCATTTATTAATTTCGGTGGAGTTATGCTAAAATAGTCTAGTACGAAATCGGTCTCCGCATTTGTGTTGCCGCACCGAGCTGGTATAACATTATCCTGTCCCAAACTATTTTTTAGCTGGGCATAGGATATGGCGGAACAAATGGAATCCGTATCGGGATTTCTGTGCCCGATAATATAGACTGTTCTGTCCTCGGTGGAACTGCCCATAATTATTCCCTCCTCCCATATTTTTAGATAGTTCCAATTATTAAAACATATATTCTCTACAGTATCTCATAAACACAGAAAGGTATAATGGTGAAAGCGGTATGGTAAGCACCTTAGTTCAAACAGAAAAACTTACACCCAGTGCAAGAAGAAAGTTGATTTTGGCCCTGGCTTGGCCTGCTGTTCTGGAAATGATGCTCCATATGATGGTGGGAATAGTGGACACCGCCATGGCCGGGCATTTGGGTCCCGAGGCCCTTTCCGCAGTGGGCTTGGGTAATCAGATCTATTTTTCCTGTGTCTTCATATTTGAAAGCGTCGGTATCGGTGCCTCCGCCATCGTGGCCCGCTATATCGGTGCACGAAACAGAGAGCGGGCGGGTGTTATCGCCAGCCAAACATTCACTCTAGGCATCATCATTGGTGGGGTCCTGTCCCTTCTGGGATACATTTTCAGCCCCTCCATCATGGGGGTTTTTCATTTAACACCAGAGGTCAGGAACTTATCAATTGACTACCTCCGCACCTTGTCATACGGCTGGGGTTTCATGCTTTTATTATTCATAAATACTGCCATGCTGCGGGGTGCGGGAAATACCCGTCTTCCCATGATTCTAGCCGCCTTTGCAAATATTCTCAACATATTTTTTAACTACGCCCTCATATTCGGTAAGTTTGGCATGCCCGCCCTGGGTGTTACCGGGGCAGCTTGGGGTACGGTTATATCGCAGTCCATTGGTAGTATTGTTTTAATATTTCTTCTCTTCAAAGGGAGTCTTAATTTTAAGATAACCCTCAATCATATGCATTACAACTTTCTAACCACCACAAGAATACTCCGTGTGGGGCTGCCCACAGCAGTGGAAGAATCCATCCTTTCCACAGGCAACCTAATCAGCAGCTATTTTTTGACCCATTTGGGAACGGAATATTTCGCTGCCCATCAAGTGGCCAATAGGGTAGAATCCCTATCCTATATGCCTGGATTTGGATTTGCCCTGGCTTCCGCGGCACTGGTTGGTCAAAGCCTCGGAGCGAAGAACCCCGCCGAAGCGGAGGCCAATATATGGGAAACGGTGAAACTTGCGGTGCTGAGTATGTCCTTGATGGGAGTCTTTTTCTTTCTATCGGCACCGCATCTGGTGAAAATTTTCAGCACGGATATTACGGTGAAATCCGCCGGGGCCACCTGCCTGCGAATTGCGGCCCTGGAACAGCCCTTTTTATCCTTCGTGATGGTGCTTCTCGGTGCTCTCCGCGGATCCGGTGCCACAACTTCCGCCCTCATGGTTTCAGCACTGGGGATTTTCGGAGTTAGAATACCCCTATTCTATCTTGTAATATTTAAATGGCAGCTGGGTCTCACATTTGTATGGTGGGCAATGATAGTTGATTGGGCCGTCAGAAGCCTGATAATATTTATCATCATCCGTAAAGGGAAATGGAAAAGCAAAAAAGTTTAATGCCGCCATCAACGATATATTTCCCATAAAAATGCCAGGACCAACAGGAAGCCCACCCCAAGGTGAGTGAACACCGTCAAAGCACTGGCCCTAAGAAGTTTTGGCGGGTTATTATACCAATTTACTGCAATCAATACGGCTAATATGGCAAAGGGTAGGGTGATCAGAGCCAATAGGGAGGAGGTTGGAAATACTTTCAAAGCTATACACGCCAGAAGTGTCCAGTAGGCTGCCCCTAAGAGAAGGATATAAACTTTCAAGGCTGGTTTTCTTCCCAAACGTACAACCCAATTTCTTTTTCCACAGCTTTTGTCCGCATGGTAATCTGGAAACTGATTCAAATACAATACCGCAGTCACTAAAAAACCCATGGGTATGGAAAGCAGCAATGCCGGGATGGAAAAAAACCCACCCTGCACATAATGGGTACCGGTAACTATCAGCGGCCCAAAGTTAAGGCCCACCAGTATTTCCCCCAAGCCCCGATAACTCAGCCGAGGGAACCCGCTGTAAATATACCCCGACAGCGTGCCCGCTAATGCATATAGGAGGGCATAGGGACCGTACACAAAGGTAAAGAACAGGCCCACCAGCAAAGAGATGGCAATGCAGCCAATGGCCGCAATTTTCACCTTCCGCGGGGATATCAACCCCTCTTGTATACAGCCGCTTCCCCCATTGAAGGGGGAACGGTGGGGATTGGATATATCGTTCTCACTAAAATGATCATAATAATCGTTTAATAAATTGGCGCCCCCATGACAGGCTAGGACCCCTACAAAAATAACTAGAAAATATTGAAAATTAATTTCCCCTATTTCAAACCCCGCAAGAGTGGTACCCAGTAAAACAGGTACAGCACTGGCAGCGAAAAAATGCGCCCTCAGTACCCTGAGCCACTGTTTCAAAAGCACCAATATGACCGCCCCAATTTCATAAAAGATATATACTCTTATCTTTTGCTTGGAGGGTACTTAAATATCCAATATTTTATTCACCGAGGACATATTTTCAAGAAATGTATATTATTAGCCGCCGGAAATATTTTTTATTTCACTTTCCAAAAGATCCGTATCCACCACCCCGAAGGTTTCATATTGAACCACACCTTGGGAATCAATTATATACAGGCTGGGAAGCCAGCGTATCATATATTTGAAAGATGCATTACTTCCATGATCCAAGAGTACAGGGAGGTCCAAATTGTTTTCCTTCATGAACTGGCGGATAACCTCCGGTGTGTCACGAGTCATGGTATTAACGGTGATAATAACCAGATCATCATCTTTATATTTTTCTGCCAAACCATCCAGCTGAATCAGCTCATGTCTGCAGGAAGGACACCATGTCTCCCAAAAAGCTAAAACAACAGTCTTCCCTCTGAAATCCCCCAAGCTGTTTTCATCTCCGTTGAGATCCTCCAGCATAAATCCCGGGGCGGCCTTCCCTACCCCCACTTCCCCGCCGGAGGCTTGGTTATCCTGTCTTTCCTCCCCTTGTTCCTGCCCCTTGGGATTTTTTTCCCCCACATTGCCGCCGCAGCCCACAACTGTTAGGCTCACCAACACCAACAATGTTAAAAGTAATACTATCCTCTTCACCCAGCCGCACCACCTTTCAAAACGCTTATAATTTTACAATTCAACCTCTCCAGATCAGGTAAATACCCAAAACCACCAGAATCAAACCGCTGCCCCGGGAAACCCATATCAGATATTTGTTTAACTTTTTAAATAAGGCCGAGAAATAATCGATGGCCAGGGCCATTATAAAGAAGGGAGTGGCAAAGCCCAGGGAGTATATGCTGAGCATCAACACGCTGCCCAGCATATCCTGACCGGAAGCGGCATATACCAATATTCCTGTGAGAATCGGCCCCACGCAGGGAGTCCAACCGGCGGCAAAAACTATTCCAAGTAAAACAGAGGTTATAATACCGGTGTTCCTATATGCAAATGTAAGTCTTCTCTCTTTTAAAAAAGTCTTTATCGGCAAAAACCCCATGAGATGTAGGCCGGCAAGGAAAACAACGACACCGCCCAAAATGGAGATCAATCTCCTGTTGGCAAATAACAATTGACCCATATAGGCTGCAGAGGCACCCATGGCTACAAAAACCAAGGAAAAGCCAAAAACAAAACCCAGCCCGCGCTTCAATGCCAGACCGCGTTTCAGTTCACCACCGCGAATACCTTCCACCCTTACACCTGTTAAATAACTAACATAAACCGGCATCAAGGGCAGCACACAGGGCGAAAAAAATGATAGAAGCCCGGCGCCAAATGCTGCAAATATGGAGAATATACTGAGGGTCATATACCCGCACCTTCTGTTATACTATGATTTGTATTTCCATATACTATTGCATATGAGAATATAAATCAAGCCTAGTTCAGATTATTACGCTTACCTTACTAAAGAGAAATATTTTCATCTTAGAATCGTGGAAGAATCAGTAAACAGCAGGCCGCCGTACCCACAGCCGGGCCCCATTTTCCCACAGAAATGGGGCTTCTTATCCACAAACATATGTGCTTATCCACAGAGTTATCCACAAAACCTGTTGATTCCTGCCGTTTGAACCGGTAAAGTTGGTGCCTGTATACCTTTAAATTCAATAACCCAGCCATGAGAAGGGAACAAAATATTTTCATTTATAGGGTATATTTGTTAAAGGAATACGCAGTTTAACCTAGAAGGGATTTTTGAGAAAAACTGTTAATAAAGGAGTGGATTTTTTAATGACTATGCCAGGTTTTATTAAGGAATTGGAAAGAAGGGACAGCAAGCTGTACGAGATAGCCTCATCCCTTGCAGAAGAGGCTATGAAACCCGGGGCCTTAGATGCAAAAACAAAGCTGCTCATTGCCATGGCTCTGGATGCCCTTGTAGGAGCCGACGAGGGTGTAAAGGTTCTGTCAAAAGCTGCCCGGGGTCAGGGAGCCACGGAAGAGGAAATAGCGGAAGCCCTGAGAATTGCCTATTATGTGGCAGGAAATACTGTGCTGTCGTCCGCAGATTCCGCCTACCAAGATTGATATCGAATCCCAGTTCAAACAAAACAAAGAGATCAAGGAATGGATATAATGAAAAACAAAGAAATTGAAGGGGTAACAATTATTGGCGGGGGAGCAGCAGGCTTAATGGCGGCCATCGCGGCGGCGCGGAGAGGGACAAGGGTCACAATCCTCGAAAAAAACCCCAGGGTAGGTAAAAAAATCTTAGCCACAGGCAACGGCAGATGCAATTACACCAATATGGACATTGACATTTCCAGATATCATGGGATGAATCCTAAGTTCGCCCTCAGTGCACTGAAGAGCTTCGACAATCAAATGACAATTCAATTTTTCAGAGACTTGGGCATCTATCCCAGGGCAGAAGGAATGGGCAAGATTTACCCCCGATCGAATCAAGCCTCCAGTATTCTGGATGTTTTGAGGTTTGAAATCCACAGTTTGGGAGTGGAAACCCGCTGTGATACAGAAATAGTAGATATTAAATCGCATAATGGGTATTTCAAGGTTTTAGACAAGGGTGGGAATACATACAGTGCAAAAAAAATAATCATTGCCCCCGGGGGCAAAGCAGCACCCAGCCTTGGAGCCAATGGCGGGGGCTACCCCCTTGCAAAAAAATTGGGGCATAAAATCGTAGAACCTTTTCCTTCTCTAACAAAATTAAAATTAAAAAGCAATTTCCTTAAACAGCTGCAGGGGATAAAAATTGAGGGAACAGCGGAAATCCTTCGGGATAATAAAAGCATTGCTAGAGAAAAAGGGGAAATTCTTTTTACCAACTACGGCGTTTCAGGCCCCCCCATCCTTCAGTTAAGCCGCCGCGCCGGTGAGCTGCTGCGCAGCGGTCACCAACCGATTTTGAAAATAATAGTTGTAGATGACATGAACGAAGAAGAATTGAGGGAGCATATTGTTCATCGTCTAGAGCAGCAGGCTCCGAAACCATCGGATTTATTTTTGGTAGGATTTTTAAATAAGCAGCTGGCCAGGGCTGTTTTAAAAGCCTCAGGCATAGAAAATATAAAGAAAACAGCGGGCCAGATAAACTCAGAAGAAAGACATAGGCTGATTAAATTGCTGCAAAACTGGTCCTTTGCAGTGACTGACCTTCTGCCCTGGTCCCAGGCCCATGTGACAGCGGGGGGTGTAGATACCAGCAAAGTAAACCCCCAAACAATGGAGTCAGAGATCACGCCTGGCCTGTATTTCGCCGGTGAAATTTTAGATATTGATGGTGATTCCGGGGGGTTTAACCTTCAAT
>JAAYRB010000208.1 GCA_012519005.1 Clostridia bacterium | reverse complement strand
TGAGATATCTCTGATACTTGATAAAATGAAGGGCGAGGTCGGAGACTTGCTCTTGTTTGTAGCGGACAAATCCCCTGTTACAGCAGAATCCCTTGGCAATTTACGCCGTAGATTGGCGGAGCAAATGAACTTGATCCCCCATGATGAACTAAAATTCACTTGGGTAACGGAATTCCCCTTAGTAAATTACAACGAAGAAGAGGGACGCTGGGAATCAGAACACCACCCATTCACATCACCCAGCCAAAAAGATTTAGGCATCTTAGAAGAGAAACCTGGAAGGGTGAGGGCCCGTGCCTATGACTTAATATTAAATGGAACCGAGATTGGGGGAGGGAGCATACGTATCCACAACCGCCGGATCCAAGAAAGAGTTTTTTCCTTAATAGGTCTGACTAAAGAGGAAATAGAAGACAAATTTGGTTTCATGTTGGAAGCTTTTGAATATGGAGTGCCTCCCCACGGCGGCATTGCTTTCGGATTGGACAGACTTGTCATGATCATGGCAGGTAAAGAATCTATCAGGGATTGTATTGCATTCCCCAAAACTCAAAGTGCCACATGTCTTATGACTGAAGCACCTTCATCCATATCTGGGGACCAATTAAAGGAACTGGGTATTCAACTCAAAACCAGGAAGCGGGACTCATAATTTGTTCTCAATTGTGGTATTCTAAAAATGGTAAAAAAAGATATACAAATAGCACTCTTTTTGCAGCTTGTGCTCCCTTGCAGAAAGGGTTGGATTGTGTTAGTATTGAAACCGACAGGGGCATTATAAAATCTAGTGACTAACCCTGCGGTGTGCGTTGTGTGCCGTATGTTTGAGCCAACACCAACACATGGGGAGTCCGGTCTCTGGTTGTGGATTGGTACCTTGTTAATAGGAACCATAAAGCACCCAGGAGGGCACCCACCTATTTGAGCAAAGGTTCATTAAACTGCGGCATATGACGGCATATGTGGGGTCAATAACTAATATATTTGATACATTTTAAAAACACCTCCTAAGAGGTGTTTTTTTGTTGACATATGGAAATTACTCAATATAATAGTAAGAACATAGACAGAGATGAGAAAAGCCTATGTAATTCATTGAAAGGGGTAATGTTCATGGCAAATATATTGAATGTGACCGATGATAGCTTTGATGAAGAAGTTATGGACGAAAAGGAAGTCCCGGTATTGGTGGATTTTTGGGCTGCTTGGTGCGGTCCCTGTAAGATGATAGCCCCAGTGTTGGATGAGTTGGCGGAGGAATATGAAGGCAAGCTAAAAGTTTGCAAAGTTAATGTGGATGAAAATAATGTTCCTGCTAAATTTTCCGTTATGAGCATCCCTACATTGATCTTGTTTAAAGACGGGCAGGATGTGGAGAGAGTTGTGGGATATCAGACAAAAAAAGAATTATCCAAAATTGTAGATGCACACATATAGGGGCTTAACGGGCTCCTATTTTTTTTATAGGAGTTGAAGATCATTGGACCTATTTGAATACAATAGAAAAAAAAGAATGGAAAAGGAAGCACCCCTTGCAGCGAGGATGCGGCCAACATCCTTCGATGAATTTGTTGGACAGGAACATATTGTTGGTAAGGGAAGGATTCTTAGGCGTTCAATTGAGGCGGATAGATTGGTCTCAATGATTTTGTATGGGCCGCCGGGTTCCGGGAAAACAGCCTTGGCCAAAATAATTGCCGGGAGCACCGCATCCAATTTTGTTCAAATAAATGCTGTTGCTGCGGGTGTAAAGGAAATACGCAGCGTAATCATAAAAGCCAAAGAAGACCTGGGGATGTACAATGAGGGGACTGTCTTGTTTATTGATGAGATTCATCGTTTTAATAAAGCACAGCAGGATGCACTTCTTCCCCATGTGGAGGACGGGGTGTTGGTCCTGGTTGGGGCTACAACGGAAAACCCTTATTTTGAGGTGAATCCACCCCTGCTTTCTAGATCCAGAATTTTTAGGCTTGAACCCTTGGCAAAAGAGGATATAAAAACAATTATACGATGGGCGATTGCAGATAAAGATAGGGGTCTGGGTAACGAAAAGATAGAAATTACAGAAGATGCTCTGGAATTTTTATCTGAGTCATCCAATGGTGATGCCAGGGCGGCCTTAAATGCACTAGAGCTGGCTGTTTTGTCCGAGAATAGATCCCCATCAGGGGTTATACAAATTTCGTTAAAAGTTGCTGAGGATTGCGTGCAGCGTAGGGTAATCAGATATGATAAAACCGGGGATAATCACTATGATGTTATATCTGCCTTTATAAAGAGCATTAGGGGCTCTGATCCCGATGCCGCTCTTCATTGGCTTGCAAGAATGTTGAAAGCCGGTGAAGATCCAAAGTTCATATGCCGTAGAATGATAATATTGGCTTCCGAGGATATAGGGATGGCGGATTCCAACGCCTTAAATGTTGCGGTATCTGCCAGCAAGGCCCTAGATTATGTAGGTTTGCCTGAAGCAAAGCTGACCATGGCCCATACCGCAATTTACCTTGCCTGTGCACCCAAAAGCAATGATGTAATCAAAGCATTGGATGCGGCATCCAAGGACGTACTTTATGGAGAAATTGGGCCTGTCCCGCCTCATTTAAGGGATGCCCACTATTCCGGGGCGGGGAAGCTGGGCCATGGTAAAGGGTATTTATACCCCCATGATCACCCTGGGAAAAATATCATCCAGGAATATATGCCTTCATCTTTAAAGGGTAAGAGATACTACATACCTACAAAAAATAAGCCTGAAAACAGCACGTGAAGAATCCATGTGGATTTTATTTTTTTATTTTGACCATAGAAGAAAAACACCCCTTAATGAGTGCTGCCCTCTGTTTTCACAGGGGAATAAAATAATAATATTTTAATCCCAAGTATTTTGCTCGGTTTTATTGACTATGAGCAAAATTTTTTGTATTATAATTAAAGCCCACTAAATTACTTGGGATTAAGAGGTGGCTTATGATGAAATTATCTACCAGGGGCGAATATGGGCTCCGGGCAATGTTTGATTTGGCCCAGCATTTCGGCGAAGGTCCCATTGCCTTAAGGAGTATCGCTGAGAGACAGGATATTTCGGAAAATTATTTGGAACAACTCATTGCCAGCCTTCGGAGGTCCGGGTTGGTGGACAGTTTTCGGGGGGCACAGGGAGGGTATACTCTGGCCAGGGCACCAGATAATATCAGAATAGGGGATATAATACGTGTTCTTGAAGGGCCCATTGCCCCCACGGACTGTGTCAGTGAAAGGGATGCGGAATTATGTGATCGTGCTAATACCTGTGTTGCTAGATTGGTTTGGGAGAAATTGCGTGACAGTATCGTAGAGGTATTGGATTCCTATACATTACAGGATATGTGTAATGAATTCCAGGAGCTGAATAAAGAAACAACTAATTAAAAACTATATCGGGGAAGGTGATGAAACATGAGAAAAGTGTATCTCGACCATAGTGCCACCACTCCGGTGCGGCGTGAAGTTGCTGAAAAAATGTGGACTTATTTAACTGATAAATGGGGTAATCCTTCCAGCATCCACGGAGTTGGGAGGGAGGCAAAAAAGGGTATAGAAAAGGCTCGGGAGAAAATAGCTGCATTGTTGGGAGCGGAGGCAAGGGAAATTGTATTCACTGGGGGAGGTACTGAGGCAGATAATCATGCCATAATTGGCACAGCCGCAGCCCTGGGGGGGAGAAAAGGGAGACATATAATAACTTCCAGTATCGAACATCATGCGGTTTTGGATACCTGTGAATACTTAGAGAAAGATGGTTTTGAAGTAACCTATCTACCGGTGACCAGGGAAGGCGTTGTTAGGATAGAGGATTTAAAGAGTGCCCTACGGAAGGATACTATTCTTGTATCAATCATGCATGCAAATAATGAGGTAGGAACTATTCAGCCTGTGGAAGATATTGGGCGGATCTGCAAGGAAAGGGGTATACTTTTTCATATCGATGCGGTGCAGAGCTTTGGGAAGATTCCAGTGGATGTTCAGGATTTGAATGTGGATTTACTTTCCATATCTGCCCATAAAATTTATGGCCCCAAGGGTATCGGTTGTCTATATATTCGAAGGGGAGTGAAAATTGACAATTTTGCCCATGGTGGCGCGCAAGAACGTGGAAGGCGCCCTGGGACGGAAAACGTCGCAGGTATTGTAGGATTTGCCAAGGCGGCGGAACTTGCAGTGGCTGAAATGGAAACAGAAGCCGCTAGGCAGGAAAAACTAAGGGATAAATTAATCAAAGGGCTGCAAGAGAGATTAGAGGATGTGGAATTAAATGGCCACCCCGGCCACCTCCGCTTGTGCAACAATGTGAATATGAGTTTTAAATATGTGGAAGGCGAATCATTATTGTTGAGTCTTGATATGAGTGGGGTGGCTGCTTCCAGTGGATCCGCCTGCAGTTCTGGATCCCTTGATCCTTCCCATGTACTTACTGCCATGGGCCTCCCCCTGGAGTACGCCCTTGGTTCAGTGAGAATGACCCTGGGAAGGGATAATACTGAGGAAGATGTGGACTACGTATTAGATGTCTTACCGGATATTGTTAAAAGGCTGAGGAATATGTCACCATTTTATAAGACACAGGCCATGGTCTAAAATATGGGGAGATTGGGGGATAATTAAATGTATAGTGAAACAGTGATGGATCATTTTACCAACCCTCGCAATGTTGGGGAGATGGAAGATGCGGACGCGGTGGCTGAGGTGGGCAGCCTTGCCTGTGGAGATACAACGAAAATTTTTCTAAGGATCAAGGACAATATTATTGAGGATGTTAAATTTAAGACATTTGGATGCGGCGCGGCTATAGCCTCCAGCAGTATGGCCACGGAGCTTGTTAAAGGTAAATCCTTAGAGGAAGCAGCAAAGATATCTACCCAGGATGTTGTGGAGGCTTTGGGTGGGCTTCCTACTCAAAAGGTACACTGTTCAGTAATGGCTTTGGACGCATTGAGAAAGGCTATTGAAGAGTACAATAGTAACTGAAGCAGTCAATTTAAAAGCAGGTGAATTGGAATGGGCGGAAAGAATAGAGTTTTAGTGGCAATGAGTGGGGGCGTAGACAGTTCCGTTGCAGCTGCGTTATTAAAAGACCAGGGATATGATGTTATTGGAGCAACTCTACAGTTATGGCCAAAGGACGCCCCACCCCCGGAGGATGACACGGGATGCTGCTCACTTTCCGCGGTGGAGGATGCTAGACGAGTTGCTGATATGCTGGGGATACCTTTTTACGTACTTAATTTCAGGGATGTTTTTGAGGGTAATGTGATTGAAACATTCATTGAGGAATATATGGTGGGTAGGACTCCTAACCCCTGTATAGCTTGCAATAAGAGGATTAAATTTGATATTTTGCTAAAAAAGGCCCTGGCTTTGGGGATGGATTATGTTGCCACGGGTCACTATGCCAAAATCCAATACAATCCAGAGAGGGATAGATATTTACTGTATAAGGCAAAGGACCCTGCGAAGGATCAAACCTACTTTCTTTACGGTATTACGCAGGATCAATTGAGACATACATTATTTCCTTTAGCCCCATATAACAAGGAAAAAGTAAGGGAATTGGCAAAAGGGCTAAACCTATCCGTGGCAGAGAAAGCGGAAAGTCAGGAAATTTGTTTTGTTACGGATAATGATTACAGAGGGTTTATTAAAAACAGGGTGGGTGACAGGATTGAGAAAGGACCCTTTTTAGATACGCAGGGCAATGTTATTGGGGAACACAGGGGAATACCGTATTACACCATCGGGCAAAGAAAAGGCCTGGGCCTGGCTTTAGGATATCCTGCTTATGTTGTGGATATCGATCAAAAAAATAATGCAGTTGTGGTGGGGAAGGAAAAGGATATTTTCAAGAAGGAAATGATTGTATCTGAATGTAATTTTATTCCTTTTAGCAGACTAGAGGGCAGGCATGAAGTAAATATCAAGGTGAGATACAGAACAGAGGAAGCACCTGGAGTAGTCCAGCCCGAGGGAAGTGACAGGGTAAGGGTATTATTTAAAAACCCAAGACGGGCCATCACACCTGGACAAGCTGCTGTTTTTTACAAAGGGGATATGGTCATAGGTGGTGGAACCATCGAAACTGTTGTTGGATAGCTGAATACCCCATATCAAAATTTGTTTATACAGGAACAGTTTCTTATGCGTACTATTTTTGTACGCATTTTTTGTTTTTTTTATGGCAATAATACTAAATGCACTGCAGTCAAGTCCGTGATGGAGGCCCCCATTGTTTAAAGGGAAAAATATTTTGGGTAAAATGGTTTTTGATCTGTATTTTGGAAAAAAACTTGGCAGAGTCAGGGACATTATATTTGATCCAAGGAGCAGGGAGGCCCTGGGCATTATAATCACCGGAAAAAGTATTCTCCATGTTTTCCAGTGGATAGACTTCAAAAATATTCAAAGGATGGGTGAAAATATCCTGGTGGTATTCCCCGGCACAAAGGTTTCAAACGTAAGAGAGATCCCCCATGTAAAGGATTTGTTAAAGATGAACATAAAAAACCTATGGGGATTAGAGGTAATTACAAGTCGGGGCAGGCTTATGGGCATATTGGAAGATGTATATCTTAGGATTCCCGGCGGGGAATTTGCTGGGATCCAGGTTTCTCTGGGCTTTATAGACGATTTTTTGTCTGGAAGGGAATTTATTGTGTCGGAAGAGGTGGGGAACTTCGGTGTAGATTCCGTCACAATTATATAGATAAAAAAACAAAGATGGTGATTTTATTGTACGTCTGTCCATCATGTGGAAGTAAGGAAATAGGAAAAATAGGATGTGGACAATTTTTTTGTTCCAACTGCTGTATCGAATATGACTCTAATAACCAGGCATTTATGGTAAATGAAGATGGTACTTTGTCCGAGCTAAATTTGAGCTGAATTTTTTTATTATGGAGGTGCGGCAATGAGATCCAGTAAAACGGTTAGAAATTCAATAATAGTGGGAGGTATTTTAGGCGCCTCTGCCGCGCTGTTATTGATGTCTAGATTTAATGAAATGCCAACTATCACCTACGGCAAGCCAAAAAGCCCCTTTTCCCGATCAAAAGAATGGTTGGGGGATCTTAGAACAGTAAAAAAGGTAACGGGACTCATTAAAAAATAAATCCTATGCCCTACGAGAGTTGTGCAAATAATGAAACAAATATTTAGCCCTAGGTTCACCAGACTCATGCTGCTCGGTGCTTTTTTATTGGTGTTTTTGTATTTTTTGTATCTGGTCAGGATAATACTTTTTCCATTTATTCTTGCCATCATTTTGGCGTATGTATTAAACCCCCTTGTTTCCTCTTTGGAACAATTCAAAATTCCCCGGGTGTTGGCGATATCAATAGTTTACCTCACGG
>JAAYRB010000207.1 GCA_012519005.1 Clostridia bacterium | reverse complement strand
GCCCAGCAGGCCCACCGCATAGCCAGCAAAATTCCAGAGGCATGCTATTTTTTCTACCTGTTTAGGGACAATTACCTGGCGCCCCAAACTATCTGTTATTAGAATTGTTTCTTTTTCTTCTTCCTGCAAGGAAGGCACTGCTTCTTTGCCGCATCCTACAGCCATAGAGGCAA
This sequence comes from Clostridia bacterium, assembly GCA_012519005.1. Lineage (GTDB taxonomy): Bacteria > Bacillota > DTU086 > DTU086 > DTU086 > JAAYRB01. Next base: position 1,355 of record JAAYRB010000207.1, on the reverse strand, counting down.
GAACCAGAGAAATAACCATTAAAAAAACAAGGAACTTCCTTGTTTTGAACATCTAATCTACCCCCTAAGAAAATACAGAGCAACATTGAGGGCAACACAGGGGGACGGTCCTTCTGTGTTCTAACACCAGTAATGATCAATAATGCACTATTAATACACTATGTAGAACACAGAAGGACCGTCCCCCTGTGTTGTTTGGGTTTTTATTCTACGATAAAGATTTTGGTGACTTGCTTAATCCACCATTTTGGGCCCCTTTGGTCGGCAATAAATTGCACCGGTCCGCAGCCCGCATCAAGGCTTTTTCCATCTACCGCCCAGGCAATACCCGTAGTTTCCAAAGCCAGCCTATCCGGCGGCATTTCCCGTGAGGAACCGTCCGCTCCTTCCACTGAAATGACTGTAAAATCAGTTACACCAACATATTCCAGTAGATCTTCCAGCAAAATTCCTGTAAAGGTCTGCGTTTCTTTAAATTCATCGCCATCCTTTTGAGCGGCGGTAAATTCCACCGGGCCCAAATCCGCTGCTTCTACATTTGTAAAATTAACAGCTTCCTTATCGGCAACTTCAATTTCAATACTCCATTCCCCAATTTCAACCGCCTCAGCAACTTCTCCCCCGACGGGATCCTCACTGTCACCATTTCCGGCAGGCCCGGTTTCCGGTTGTGTACAACCACCAAGCACAAAAACAGTCATCACCAGCAGTGACAGCAGTATAACGATTCTTTTTCTAAACATGCAACCTTCCCCCTTTTTCTTTAGCGTTATATAATTTGGTTCACAACGATAATTCTTTCTCCATGGATCGCGATATTCCTCTTTTATATTTTTTAAAAACCGACAAAAAGAAGGAACGAAATAATAAATGTGGAATCATGTTGAATATGAACGAAAGTGCATATTGTTTCCGAACTTAACCGGCATAAGGTATGAAAAATCAAATGAGGAAAAGAATACTATACGCACTATTTACGGTGGGGCCGCTGGCAATCATATTTGTCTCGCTTTTTGTTGGAAGGTATCCCCTGTCACCGGGTGAGGTCCTTGGCGTTCTGGCATATAAAATGGGGTTCGCTGGTTTAAACCCGCCGCTTACACATATTAATGTAGTATGGGACATCAGACTGCCCAGAACTATCCTGGGGGCCATGGCCGGGGCCAGCCTGGCGGTAAGTGGCGCCTCTTTCCAGGGAATGTTCCGAAATCCTTTGGTCAGTTCGGGAATACTGGGGGTAAGTTCGGGGGCAGGTTTCGGGGCTTCCCTGGCTATTATCCTATTTCAGGGTAAGTATTTCTATATTTACCTGTTTGCCTTTGGTTTTGCTTTGCTGGCGGTGGCTTTGAGCTATT
>JAAYRB010000206.1 GCA_012519005.1 Clostridia bacterium | reverse complement strand
GCACCGCTACCTCCCCATCTAGCACGGCCAAAATTATTTGCTTCTTTTGTTTAAACCCTTATCTAACTATTGCCCATCACAACCAAGTATACCTTGGATATGGCAATTTCTATCATGATAAATTAATTAAAGAGGTCAGCAGCCATCCCGCCGCTAACCCCTATCTATTGGCGGAGAGAGTGGGATTTGAACCCACGAGACGAATTTGTGATCCATCTACCCGCTCTCCAGGCGAGCGCTTTCAGCCGGACTCAGCCATCTCTCCATATCTATTCTGCTATAAGGGTTTTTGTGTCCATGATTAAATCATGGTTCATCATCATTGGCGGAGAGAGTGGGATTCGAACCCACGGACGGCACAAACCGTCACTCGATTTCGAGTCGAGCGCCTTCAGCCGGACTCAGCCATCTCTCCCACCCGCGGCACTATCAATCCCTTCTTCCCCTAAAAAAATCCTGTATTATCTCCCGGCAATCATCTTCTAACAGGCCGCCGATTACCTGGATTTTATGATTCAACCCCTTCAGTGAAGTGATGTCAACTATGGTTCCCGCCGCCCCCCCCTTTGGATCAGGAGCACCAAAAACCACCTGCTTGACTCTTGCCTGCAGCATGGCACCCACGCACATAGCACAGGGCTCAATGGTCACATAGATACTGGCACCATCCAAACGCCAGCTCCCCAATTTCTCCGCGGCTTTCCTAATAGCAATGATTTCCGCGTGGGCAGTTGGATCCAGGGAGAGCTCTTTCTCATTATGTGCCCCGGATATAATTTCATCATCCATGACCAATACCGCACCCACGGGGACTTCCCCCACTTCCGCGGCCAATGCCGCCTCCTCCAAGGCCTTCCTCATAAAATATTCTTTCCTCATATCATTCACCTGGTGCGCCTGGGAGGACTCGAACCCCCGGCTCGAGGTTTAGGAAACCCCTGCTCTATCCACCTGAGCTACAGACGCAAAAAAAATACTGCATCCATTGTGGTTTAGAATATATGGTACGCCCGGGAGGACTTGAACCCCCGCTTCCGGATCCGTAGTCCGGTGCTCTATCCAGCTGAGCTACGGGCGCCTGGTATGGCGGAGAGAGAGGGATTCGAACCCTCGGTACAGGCATTATCCCGCACAATCGCTTAGCAGGCGACCGCCTTCAGCCGACTCGGCCATCTCTCCACGATATATTGAACTGTACTCTCTATTATACACTAGAAAGCAAGAAAAATCAAACAATTCTATGAGAACCTTATTTTACAGCAAACTACATTTTAATATGCTGCCCATGACTCTGTCAAGGGGTGTCTCCCCTTTTATCCTATAGGCAGACCCCAAGAGTCATTATTTTCAGTTATCCCTGACATAAAACCTAAAGCCAACGGGCCAGGGTGACCCCAATCCATAAAACCGCAAGACCCAGGGTTATGCTGCCGAAGAAATTCACCAATGCCAGATGCACCATGCCTGTCTTTATTAGCTGCCAACTCTCATATTGAAATGTGGAAAAGGTGGTAAAAGAGCCCAGAATACCCACAGTTATCAATGGCCCCAAATAGGGATGCCCCTGGAATCTGTCCATCAAAAGCGTGGCGGAAAAGCCCAATAAAAACGACCCCACCAAGTTGACAATCATGGTGCCGTATGGAAAGGGAGATTCGTTAATTTTTATAACCCAGCCGGTGAGCACATATCTTGCCAACGCACCGACCATTCCTCCCACTGCCACCGCCAAATATTCCAAATGAAATCCTCCCATAAGCTCGCTAAAAACAAAAAAGCCCTCACATTGATCAGAATGGGGCCATGTAAGAAGAAAACAGCCCCAACAAAATCATGGGTAGGGCATGGTTCCCACAAGAGATAGTGGCGGAGGGGGTGGGATTCCAACCCACGCACGGGAGTTACCCGCCTGGTGGTTTTCAAGACCACTCCCTTAAGCCGCTTGGGTACCCCTCCTAATAATACGCAAGCCTTAGTCTAGCACAACTAAATGGGTGCTGTCAATTTCCAGCCCACCGCTGTTTTTCAAAAAAACAATATATTACCTTCAATATATATTAAAACATATAAAATCATCTTTGTATATATTTTTTCAGCAAACCCTCTATGCCCGTGGGTTAAAGACCCAATCAACAGGGATTCTTTATGAAATGCAGCTGTGTATCCATGGGATGTGCAGCTGCCAACAATAAAGACATACACGGTAAGCGGCAAAACATCTCTGAATATTCGAGAAAAAAGAAGGTAGCGGCCGCCCAGCCTCAGAAATAATCAACCATGGGCGACGAAATTCCCACCCCCGCCAGGACAGATAGGTGGGCACTGGGAGTCCCATAATCACTTTACGCATGCATCTGCTCTACACATAATTACCCGCTGGGACCCTGATTGTCTTGAATCATATAAGAGCCCTCCCAGCAATTATCAGGTAAATATCACTTTCCAGTTGTTCAGCTTGTGGAAAAAGAGGGTGCCATATGGGGTATCATATACATGTATCTGTACTGGACTGGCAGTTCGTCCGACTTGGATTTTCAAAGGATGGGATATTCATGGAAAAACTAATTCTTGCCTCTGCCTCCCCCCGCCGGGTTCAGCTGTTAAAACAAATAGGGCTGGGGTTCCACCAAAAGATCAGCAGTACTTGCGAGGATATAGGCCATGATCTGGATCCAGAGCAATATGTGAAGCATCTCGCCTTGGTTAAAGCCCAGGATGTGGCGGGCCAGCTGGATCAAGGCTTCATCATAGGTGCGGACACGGTTGTAGTACATAATGGGGAAATTTTAGGGAAGCCCATTGACTCCGGGGATGCCAGGAGGATGCTTAAGGAATTGAGCGGCGGTACGCACCATGTGATCAGCGGCGTAGCTTTGGTGGATGCGGGAACAGGAAAATATCTAGTGGATCATGAGAGTACGAAAGTCCATTTCAAATCCCTATCTCCTAGGGAAATTGAAAGTTATACTGCCACTGGAGAACCAATGGGTAAGGCCGGGGCTTATGCAATTCAGGGATTGGGTGCTGTTCTGGTTGAGGGCATTGAAGGCTGTTACAATAATGTTGTGGGACTGCCCATAACAAAACTGATCAAAATGTTAAGGGATTTTGGGGTGGACATATGGGAGGGTACCGGGGAGGGGAAACCATCATGTCATCAAAGCTTGAGTACTACCTCACGATTAAGGAGCTGCCGCTTGATCAAAGGCCCAGGGAAAAACTGATATCCTATGGTGCCTCGTATTTAAGTAATGCTGAAATATTGGCCATAATAATCAGGACAGGTACCAGGCGGGAAAGCAGCCTGGACCTGGCACAAAAAATTCTGAAGGAACATGGGGGCCTGTCCTATTTGGCTAGAGCCTCGGTGGAAGAGCTGAAGAATATCAGGGGTATAGGGCCAGCCAAGGCCGCACAGATCAAGGCGGCCATAGAAATCGGAAGAAGGTTGGTCTCCACGGACCAGAGAGAAAGACCGGCCATTAAATCCCCCCAGGATGTAGCTAATCTCTTGCTAGAAGAAATGAGATACTTGGATAGGGAGCATTTTAATGCTGTTTTATTGGATACTAAGAACAGAGTAATTGCCGTGGACAATATCTCCATTGGCGGCTTGAATGCATCCTTGGTACACCCCAGGGAACTTTTCAAGCGTGCTGTAATAAAAAGTGCCGCAGGAATAATATTGGTACACAACCATCCCAGCGGCAACCCCAAGCCCAGCAGCGAGGATAAACAGGTAACATATCGCATGGTAAAAGCGGGGGAGATTATGGGAATCGATGTTTTAGATCATATAATAATTGGGGATGGCGTATATGAAAGCCTTAAAGAGATGGGAGCAATGGAAATTTAGCCAGAGATATTACACCTTATGTAAAATCATGGCTTGATGACTTTTGTTGATTTTTGCAAAGGATATACTATAATTGATTTTAGGAATCCTGGGAGGAGCTGATACTGATTTTCGCACGGGATATAGGAATAGACCTTGGCACTGCGAATACTTTAGTATATATAAAAGGTAAGGAGTCAATTTTACAGGAGCCCTCTGTGGTAGCAATACGTAAGGATACCGGAAACGTCCTAGCAGTGGGAGAAGAAGCAAAAAACATGATTGGCAGGACTCCGGGAAATATTATCGCCATTCGACCTTTAAAGGATGGCGTAATCGCTGATTTTGATATCACTCAAAATATGTTGAAATACTTCATAAAAAAAGCCTTGAACTCAAGGACATCTTTTATTCGGCCCAGGGTTGTTGTTGCCGTCCCCTCGGGGGTAACAGCGGTTGAGGAAAGAGCGGTAAAGGAAGCAGCCCTACAGGCCGGTGCAAAGGAAGCATATATAATTGAAGAGCCCATGGCGGCGGCCATCGGTGCGGGACTACCCGTGCAGGAACCCACAGGGAATATGATTGTTGATGTGGGCGGCGGGACCACGGAAGTGGCGGT
>JAAYRB010000205.1 GCA_012519005.1 Clostridia bacterium | reverse complement strand
CATCAAATATACCAGCCCCCCCTATGCTGATGGTGCTTCTGACACCCGTGGCGAGCACCACAATATAATCAACCACATCCAGTAAAAGCACCCCCAAAGTAGCCGCAATAAATGCAGATCTCCTCGACCTGCCGGTGAGATAAGCAACACCCCCGGCAATCAGGGGATATACATACAAAGGGTCTATAAGTTCTCTTCCCGTATGAAAGGGATCATCGGCATATACAAAGGTGTTCAATGCAAGGACAACGGAAGTGGTAATTAAAGTTGCTACCACGGCTCTCATCCACTCTTCGCCGGTTCCTGCTTTAGAAAGTACATATACGGCTAAAATAACAGGAATGACCGCACCCCCTAAGTTTATGGACAGATCAATCCGGCCGGGAGGTATGGGAACGTCAATGAAGCTGCCTAAGATCATGACGGCAATAATCATCAATGCACCTTTATCGGTTAAATAAAGACGATCAAGGGTGCGATGAGCCAGACCAAAATATATGAGGGCAGCTATAATTACCAATATAATGGTCCCTATGGGATATCCGAACAAATTGCATCCCCCTTTCGGATTTTGTTTTTGTTCAAAATTTATACTGCCCTCAGAATCCCATATTTATTCAAAATTTACCCCCCATAACGAGAAAAACGGCCTTTGGTTTTCACCAAAGGCCGTCAGATTACCGTAATTGGTCCAAGAGTACTATTCTATTTTATTCAGGAAGTCTTCATCGAAAACATCCCCAACGAGATCGCCAATCTTTATACCGCTGCCCTCGTCTTCAGTTTCTATTGGTTCGCTTTTCGCCTTTTTAGGCTCTCTTTTCGTAACTGGCTTTTGAGTTTTTTCTTTCCTTTCTTCCTTTACCTCTTTTACCTTGGGTTGACGTGCCTGCCTTAGGCTTAGGCTCATTCTTTGAGCCCCAGGATCAACACTTAAGATTTTAACAGGTATTATTTCACCTATGGACACGACATCCTCTGTTTTCTCCACATGCTCATCGGCCAGCTGTGAAATGTGAACCAGACCCTCCACCCCGGGCTCCACTTCTACGAAAGCTCCGAAGGGGGCTATCCTTAATACCTTACCATCCACAATGGACCCCACCGGATACTTTTCCTCGGCAGTTTCCCATGGGTTGGGAAGTAGCTGTTTGAGTCCTAGGGAGACCTTGCCTTCCTCGCGGTCCACACCCAGTACCTTTACATCCATTTCCTGCCCCTCACTGAGAACATCCGCCGGATGCTCCACGCGGCCCCAGGAAATTTCGGAAACATGGAGTAAACCATCTACCCCACCAAGATTTACAAAAGCGCCGAAATCCGTAATCCTTCTGACCACACCTTCTCTCACCTGGCCTTCCTCCAAAGAATCCCAGGTTTCCTGGCGCAGTTTCTCATGCTCTTCATCCAGGATGGCCTTCCGTGAAAATACAATCTTATTCCTGCTTCGGTCTAATTCGATAACTCTTAGCCGTAGAGTCTCACCAAGGTATTGGCTTAGGTCCTCCACATAGCCCCTTTCAACCAGAGATGCCGGAACAAAACCACGGATACCCAAATCTACAAGGAGTCCACCCTTTACAACTTCCACTACTTCCGCCTCTAGTTCTTCTTCACTGTCAAAAGCCTCTTCCAGCTGTTCCCAAACTTTTCTCTTGTCAACTCTCTTTTTAGAGAGCACCGGATGGCCTTCTTCATTTTCTTCCCTAAGTATCTGAACCTCTATGTCATCCCCTACCTCGAGGATCTCCTTTGGATCATCAACTTTTTCAGTGGATAGCTCATATAGGGGGATAATTCCTTCCGATTTACCACCGATGTCCACAAGAACCTCTTGCTCACTGATCTGTACTACTGTACCCTGAACAATCTCTCCCCGACGAATTCTTTTTAGATTTTTTGCAAGATGTGCCTCAACCTCGCATTGCGCATCTTCCATATCTTCCACTTCTTCTTCGTCTGCTTCTGCGTCCTCTTCTTCCACATCATCTTGCTCTTCCCCAACGGCTTCTTCCTCTTCCTCGTCGGCGAATTCATCCGCGAATTCGTCATAAACTTCTTCTTGCGATTCTTGTTCGTCGGCTTCTTGGCCTTCCTCTTGCCCTAAAACTTCCTCTTGCTCTTCCGCCTCTTCCAGCTTTTGCTCGTCATTAAACTCTGTCATTTCTTGTACTACCTCCTCAATAATCCAGTCTGGGGTTGAAGCTCCCGCCGTTATCCCCACCCGATCTATATTTTGAAACCATTGGGGACATAATTCATCCGCATTTTCGATGTGATATGTAGGGGTACCTGCGCCGGCACACACCAGTGCCAGCTTACGAGTATTTGAACTGTTGCGACCCCCTACTACAATCATTACATCAACTTTGCGTGCCAACTGAAGGGCTGATTCCTGGCGATCTCTGGTGGCATTACAAATGGTATTATGAATCACCAGATCATCGGTTTTGGCCCTGAGGGCCTCGATCACTTTATTTACATTTTCCTCAGTCTGTGTTGTCTGGACCACAACACCTATTTTTTCGAAATATGGAATTTTATCGGCTTCCTCAGGGTTTTCTATAACTATGGCTTCATCGCCAGCCCATCCCACGAGAGCAATAACCTCAGGATGTTTCTTGTCACCTATCACTACAACTTTATAATTATTCTTTCTTAGCTTGTGTGCAATTTTTTGGGCCTTACTCACAAAGGGGCAAGTGGCATCTATAACATCGAGTCCTTTATTTTCAGCCTCTAGAATAACTCTGGGACTCACCCCATGCGACCTGACCACCAGGCCGCCCTTATCTAAGTCCTTTAAATCTTCTACAGGAATTAGCCCCTTAGCCCTTAGTTTAGCCACCACCTGTGGATTGTGGATCAGCGGCCCCAAAGAGCGCAAGGGTGATTCCCTATTGTTGAGACATCTTTCCACCATCTCTATGGCCCTATTGACTCCAAAACAAAACCCTGCATGTTCCGCTATATGAATTTCCATTTATGATGCACCAATTTTTTTTCCCCGCTAATTTGATATTAGTTTATGGCTTTTTGCCAAACATTATTAAGTTTCTCCAAAAAACAAGAAAGTCCTGCTAAGATTGTCTTTTTTTATCCAATAAGCCCCCATAGATTCTTAATTTCTTGAAAGCCTTGCAATTTCCTCCCAAACTTTCTCGGTTAGACCCTCTTGATCCATTCCTTTTCCATCCCCACCCATAAGTTTTTTTGGGTCAATGGGTTTCCCGATATTCACTTTAAAGGGCCGGAACCATCCCCCGGAAAAAATCTTCCTTGTCCCCACCAAGCCCACGGGGAGGATCATGGCATTGCATTTTATTGCAAGACTGAGGGCCCCGGGTTTAAACTCCTGAAGCTCTCCTGTGGGGCTTCTCTCCCCTTCAGGGAAAATTCCAAGGACTTCATCTCCCCTCAATACCCCCATGGCATTTCTAAGAGCAGCCCGATCAAGGTTGCCCCTCTTGACAGGAAAGGCACCAAGCCTCCTCAGAATTGTTCCGAAAACGGGGTAAGAAAAAAGCTCCTCCTTGGCCATGTAGTAAATTTTACGATCAAAGGGTACCGCCAGTGCCATGGGGTCCCAAAGGCTCACATGGTTGGCCATCACCACCACCGGTCCCTTGGGAGGCATATTTTCCCTTCCCTCTACTTCCCATTTACAGAAAAACCAAAAAACAAAATGAAAAATTGCCTTGAAAAATCTATACATTGCCGCTGAACCTTTCCCTGTAATGTCCCAGTATATTTTTCATAACCTCATCAATGGTCAAACCTGTCGTGTCAACCAAAATCGCATCCCGGGCCCTTTTCAGCGGTGCCATTTTCCTGCTGCTGTCAATTTTATCACGTCTGGCCATTTCCCTGGTCAATGTTTTAAAGTTTACGCTGTATCCCCGGTGTTTCAATTCTTTTAGCCGGCGTCTTGTTCTTTCCTCCAATGAAGCCGTTATGTATAGTTTAAGTTCGGCATCGGGCAAAACATGGGTTCCTATATCCCTACCATCCATGATCACCCCTCCATTGGCCGCCATGTCTTTCTGAAGCCCTACCATCCGATGACGGACGTCGGGAATCTCGGCAACCTTGGAAACATTCTTGGATACCCTGGGGTCACGAATCTCCCGAGTGACATCCCTTTGGTTGCAAATAACCCTGTGCATTCCGGAATGATCAAGGCGAAGGTGAATTTCCAACTTCCGGGCCAATTTACTTACCCTTTCAACATTATTTATGTCAACACCATTTTCTAAGGCAAAATATGTCAAGGCCCTATACATGGCCCCCGTATCAATGTAGAGAAAACCCAAGTGTTCTGCTAGTTTTTTTGCAATGGTGCTTTTGCCCGCCCCTGCCGGTCCATCTATGGCGATATTTGGCTTCAACTTATCCGCCCTCCGCATAGTTAATAGCTCAACTTTTTAAGCTGTTCAAAAAAGCCCGGATATGAAATTCCCACGCATTGGCAATCCTCAATAATTGTCTCCCCATCCGCTGCAAGACCAGCCACTGCCAAAGCCATGGCAATCCTATGATCCCCATAACTTTTACAGAGACAGCCCTTTAAATATCCTGTTCCCTGGATGACCAAACCATCTTTCAAGGGTTTAATCTTCGCCCCCATACGGCCCAATTCCTGGGCTGCGGCCTCAATTCTATCAGTTTCCTTTACTCTCAGTTCCCCCGCATCCCTTATGACCGTGGTTCCCTCAGCAAAACATGCCGCGGCGGCAATTACAGGAATCTCATCTATGAGTCGGGGAATAATACCTCCCCCAATCTCCGCGGATCTTAGGGTACTGGAACGAATGAGCACATCAGCCACAGGTTCATTACATATTTCCCTGTGATTGAACAGGCTAATTTTCGCCCCCATTGATTTCAGCACTTCTAGAATGCCGCTCCTGGTAAAATTAACCCCCACATCTGTAATAACTATTTCCGAATTAGGCACAATTGATCCCGCCACCATAAAAAAGGCTGCCGAGGATATATCCCCGGGTATATCTACCTTCCGCCCGGACAGCCTGGGAAATCCTTTGATATATACAGCACTTCCATCCCGCCCCTCTTTTATTTCAGCCCCAAAGGCTGAAGCCATTCGTTCTGTGTGATCCCGGGATTTGAAGGATTCCGATACAGATGTAAGACCCCGGGAGAAAAGACCCGCCAATAAAATGGAGGATTTTATCTGGGCGCTGGGCACCGGGGTTCTGTAATCAATGGCCGTGAGATTACCCTTGCCCCAGATGGATATGGGTGGATACCCCCCCTCCCTTGCCCTGATTTCGGCCCCCATTTTCCCAAGGGGTTTAATTATCCTGTCCATGGGTCTATTTCTTAAGGACTCATCCCCAGTGAGTACTGAGTGAAACTTTTGCCCCGCCAAAATTCCCGTGATCAATCTCAAAGTTGTACCGGAATTGCCAACATCCAATACATCCTTGGGCTCTAAGAGGCCTTCAAGCCCCACACCGTGAATTTTTAGACCGGTTTTTCCAGCGGCAGCAATTTCTACCCCCATTTGCTGGAAACATTTAATGGTGGCTAGGCAATCCTCCCCGGATAGAAAGCCGCTGATTTCCGTCAAACCCTGAGAAAGGGATCCGAACATTACAGCCCTATGGGAAATGGATTTATCCCCGGGGGCTTTCATTTTACCCCTCAGCCCAGCGACGGGTTGTATGTGTATATTCATGAAATTATTTACCCCCTTGGATAATAGCGGGCAGTTACCCTTTATAGTTTATGAACGTGGATCCCATCTCTTTCAAGTATTCCCGCCGCCGCCTCCCTTGCCTCATCACTTTTAAATCCCAAACGGAGGGTCCCTCCTTCTCCTTCACGCACCCTGAGAATTTCTATATCTATTATATTGATCCCCTCATTCCCTAGAATTGTCCCCAGATTACCTATGACCCCGGGGGCATCGGGAACGATCAGTACCAATTCATGCAGTGAAGGAAGAACACCTTTCAGTCCCATGGGGATCCTAAGACGCTGCTCCTGAGCCCTGTTAAGAGCCTTTCTGAATGTATCCCTATCATCTTCTTTTAAGCTGCTTTTCAATTCCCCAAGGTGCTTCACAAGGACATCCAGCATCCCCATGATCTTTTCCCTGTTACTGAAACAGATCTGCTCCCAAAGATTCGGATCCCCCGCCGCAATACGGGTGGTGTCCCTGAACCCACCGGCAGCTAAGGTTGGTGCATTTGGATATGTTTCCTGAAGCTGTTCAAGGGTCAGCATCAACGCCGCCGCAGTTATGTGGGGAACATGGCTAACAGCCGCCACCACCATATCGTGGACCTGGGGGTCTAGAAGCATTTTCTGCGCACCCAAAGCCTTTACAAGACCCTCCACCTTCTCTAAGGCTCCACTGCTGCTGTTTTTAGTAGGGGTAAGAACATAAATGGCATTTTCAAAGAGATATCTGTCAGAGGCATGAACCCCTGTCTTTTCGGATCCTGCCATGGGGTGACCCCCAATAAAACTGCTCAAGGGCAGGATGGTCTCCATTTCTCTTACCACCTGCCCCTTTGTGCTGCCGGTATCCGTAACCACGGAATCAGGACCAAGGTGGGGGGCGATGCATCTGGCAACCTCAGAAAGGATATCCACCGGCGTGCATAATATTATCAATTCGGCATCCCTCACCGCCGCCGCCAGTTCCGTGGTCCCCTCATCAATGGCATGGGCCTTTTTTGCTGCCAAGAGAATATCATCATTTAAATCATAACCCACGACTCTGCGGGCCGATTTTCGGTATTTCAATGCCATGCCCATGGATCCCCCGATGAGACCCACGCCCACTATACAAACCTTGCCAAATAATCGTTTTTCCCCTTCCAATCCCCATCACCTACAGTCCAATAATATCAGACATTCACCCAACGAGAGTACCAAGACTTCTATTCATTATTGGTGCCATGGAATCCAATTCATGAATCAAATCAGACAGGCTTTGGGGCTTTAAGGATTGGGGGCCATCGGATAAAGCCGCATCGGGGTACGGGTGGACCTCCACCAGGAGACCATCCGCCCCCGCGGCCACCGCCGCCCGGGACATGGGGGCCACCAGCTCCCTCCTACCGGTTCCGTGGCTTGGGTCCACAATCACAGGTAGGTGGGATAGGGATTTAACCGCGGGGACTGCACTGAGATCCAGGGTGTTCCTGGTGTATTCCTCAAAGGTTCGAATACCCCTTTCGCATAGTATCACCTTGTAGTTGCCCATGGACATTATATACTCAGCGGCCAACAGCCATTCCTCAATGGTAGAAGAGTGCCCCCTTTTCAGAAGCACCGGCCTGTCCTGTTCTCCAATCTTTTTAAGAAGGTTAAAGTTTTGCATATTCCTGGCCCCCACCTGGAGTATATCCGCGTATTCACGCACCTGGGGCAGACTCTCGGTATCCATGACCTCCGTCACCACTGCCAGGCCTGTCATTTCCCTGGCCTCGGCTAGATATTCCAGGCCCCGAAGCCCAAGGCCCTGGAAGGAATAAGGGGAAGTCCGGGGCTTGTAGGCACCACCCCGAAGCAGGGTGGCACCAGATTCCTTTACAACCTGGGCGGTTTCAAGAATCTGCTGCCTGCTTTCCACGGCACAGGGCCCAGCAATTACATGAATCTCATCCCCCCCTATGGCAGCATTCCCCACATTGACCACGGTTGGCTCCTCTTTGAACTCCCGACTCACCAGCTTGTAAGGTTTGAGGATGGGCACCACTTTCTCCACCCCCGGCATTGCTTCCAAAGCCAATAGGGGCACCCTGGTTGGATCACCTATGGCACCTATGATGGTTCTGGCAATACCCCTAGATTCATGGATATCAAAGCCCTCCTGTACTAGGCGGCTTTTCACCTCTTCGATCAGATCCGTCTCTACACCATGCTGCATTACTATAATCATTTGCTTACACCCCTTTTTAGTAGATCTTCCTTAAGTATCCGGAAAACCAAAGCCCTAGTTTAAATACAAAGCCTCCCTTCCTTGGGGAGCAAACATAAAATAGGAAAAAAAACACCCCCGCAGGAGTGACAATTTTTGCAAAACCTAGAATTATCCTGTTTGCTCCTACCATACTACCATTCTGCTGTTTCCAGTTAAATGACCTGCTGACACCATCCTACCTGCTGACTACTAAAATACTATTAAATTAGATCATATCACAAATCGTAATCAGTTTACAATACAATATGAGGATTTTGTATTTTTTAAAATCGTTTAGAATACCCATCTATAAAAATATAAAACCGGTGATCAAATGAACACCGGCTCTTTCCGCACTTCAATGTATTTAATATTTTAAATCTATTCAAGCAGATCCGGGCGAAGCTGTGCCGCATCCCCCAAATAAATATGTTTTGGTTTAAAGTCCCGGGGAACATTCACATGCATCAAAATCCTCACCACCCGGGGCATACTCCCCTTTACGTCTAACTCTAAAGCATCCAGGAGGGCAGTATCATT
>JAAYRB010000204.1 GCA_012519005.1 Clostridia bacterium | reverse complement strand
GAGAGGCCATGTTCAGGAAGATGCTGAGAAGCAAGATACATCGGGCAAGGGTTACAGATTCGGATCTTGATTACGTGGGAAGCATCACTATAGATAGGGATTTACTTATTGCCGCGGACATTCTTCCCTATGAAAAGGTGCAGGTGGTGAATATAAACAGCGGCAGTCGTTTTGAAACCTATGTCATGGAGGGTGATCAGGGCACCATCTGTGTAAATGGTGCCGCTGCAAGATTGGCATATCCAGGGGATAGAATAATAATCATGGCCTATGGCCTCTTTGAGCAAGGGAATTTAAAGGATTATAAGCCCAAAATAATACTGCTGGGTGAAACAAACAAGCTTTTGGAATAATATCATCAATACATAAAATATTTCTTGATTAACCAACAACAATATGCTAATATCCTTGTTACATAGGGAACCATATGAAAACCCTTGAATTAGGTGCATTTCTCTTTCAAATGGGTCCAGGTGTGCGGTCTGAAATAAACAGTGGGCACCGCCGGGTAACCTATCCGTTATCAAGGGCCATGTATGTTTGTACATGTTAAGAGGTGGGCATATCAATATGTCAATTGGGGTGGCACCGCAGGAGATGAGTCTCTTGTCCCTTTCATGGGGCGAGGGGCTTTTTGTATCTTGAGCCTATGGTAATAAAATATCGCTTTAGGGAGGATGATCCCATTGGGTAATGATGGATATTTTGGTGAATTTGGCGGGAGGTTTGTGCCGGAACAATTAAAGGCGCCGCTGGCGGAACTGGAGAAAAGATTTTTCCAATATATGGATGATCAGGATTTTCTTGATGAGCTGAACTATTACTTAAGACAATATGTAGGTCGTGAAACCCCTCTATACTACGCAAAAAGACTTACGGAGGAAATAGGCGGGGGAGTATTTATCTAAAGAGGGAGGATCTCAATCATACCGGTGCCCATAAAATCAATAATACTTTAGGACAGATCTTATTGGCCAAGAATATGGGCAAGAAAAGAATTATTGCTGAGACCGGGGCGGGGCAGCATGGGGTGGCGACAGCTACCGCCTGTGCTCTTTTTGGGCTGGAATGTGAAATTTACATGGGTGAAACCGATACCAAAAGACAGGAATTGAATGTTTTTAGGATGGAATTATTGGGCGCCAAGGTTAATTCCGTTGCAGCGGGGGAGGGGTCTCTTAAGGATGCGGTGGATGAAGCCCTAAATGATTATGCAGCAAATTATCATGATACTTTCTATTTATTGGGCTCTGCTGTGGGACCTCACCCATATCCCACCATGGTTCGCGAGTTTCAGAGTGTCATTGGTCGGGAGACAAAGAAGCAGATTCTAGAAGCCCGCGGCCGACTTCCGGATTACCTTGTGGCCTGTGTGGGCGGTGGAAGTAATGCTATTGGATTATTTCACCCCTTCTATGAAGACAGATCGGTAAAGATGATTGGGGTTGAGCCGGCAGGGAAGGGGCTTGAAACGGGGAAGCATGCTGCAAGCATCAGCAGGGGCAGTGTGGGCATTATTCACGGGTTTAAATGCTATGTACTGCAGGATGAAAATA
Source organism: Clostridia bacterium (assembly GCA_012519005.1). Classification (GTDB taxonomy): domain Bacteria; phylum Bacillota; class DTU086; order DTU086; family DTU086; genus JAAYRB01. The sequence continues at coordinate 3,588 of JAAYRB010000204.1, read as the reverse complement.
AGGAGCCCCGGCCGGTTTATTCCATAGCTGCGGGCCTGGATTATCCCGGGGTGGGTCCCGAGCATAGTTTCTATAGTCAAAGTGGTAGGGCTCAATACCATTCTGTGACTGATCAAGAAGCTTTGGAAGCCTTTACATTATTGTCAAAGGTGGAGGGAATAATCCCAGCCATTGAGAGTGCACATGCCATCGCCTATGCCGCCGGGTTGGCGAAAAACCTTGCCAAGGACAAGATTATTGTTGTCAGCCTCTCTGGGAGGGGAGATAAGGATGTTTCCCAGGTGAAGGAGATACTAGAAAGCTAAGAATCATAACAGCCCTTTGTACACTCGGTCCAAGTTGGTTGATTTTGTTCATTTGGACATATGTATTAGGGTGCAGGGCACCCCATTGGGCTTCCACTCATTGTAAGGAAGCGGCCGCATTGTTGTATTTACGGAGGTGGTCCTCCCTTAGGGAAAAAGGTGCTGGGTAAGGATCCCGCACCTTTTAAAATACCTAACGACATAATCCTACATGATAATTATATTCTCTATTCTCACATGGAGGCCGCAGCTTTTTTCTAGTATCATATTTGTCACTCCGGTATGTCCTAGGGACATCATACAAAAGCCGGGAAGGAATCTCTGTCTCTCCCCTATGACCGGATCTCTTTTCACCGGCTGGGCAATACCTTCAAAACCTATCATATGGTAGGCTGTTACATCTTTTACTGGACGGCCCTCCCTGGTGTACTGGGGTCCTATCACCCAGGTGTATAACAAACCGGTAATTGGATCGGCTTCCATGACTTTTAGAACATGGGGAATGGGGCATCCCGCCCCCATGGGTCTGCCCAGGACCACATCCCCCTCCTTGATATTCATTTTTTCCACCAGGTCACCTCTAAAAGGAAGGACTATCTTTCTTGCTGAAATTTCCCCGGGCAAATGGGTAAGGACAAAATCAAACTCCTTGTTGAGAATATCCTTCTCGGGGTAAACTGCCTCCATTTCAATTCTTGTTTCTTCGGGATTTTCGGCCGGGGAATAGTAGGGACAATCCTCCTTCTTTTTTTCCATCAGATAAACCATTTCCATGAAGGCATCACAGGTGGTGCATCCACAAAGGCCGCAATCCTTACCCGGGGGGACCCATTTCAGTTTCTTAATTCTCAAGGTCATTCCCCCCTATATAAATATTCGCTGCAGTTGGCATCCAATCTTTTGATGATTCCAAAATGATGCTGCCAGCCCACATTTTTTTTGCCTATGCATATGGTGCAGGTACCTATGGGGGGGACTCCCTTTAAAATAAGATTATCTTTGTTTATTGGTTTTGAATCCTCGATTATTTTGTAAAACCACTGCAGTGAATTTCCTTGTAGGGCGTTGGTTTCAATGATTTTTACATCTGGATGAACTTCCCGGATCTTCTGTCTAAAGACCTCCCTCTCTGCCTGGCTCACCAGGTCAATTTTTGTCACTACTGCGGTATCCGCAAGACTCACCATGGGGCCCATTTTTAGGGGGGCATGAATACCTGAAATTGCATCCAGAACCACCACGCCCAGCCCTTGATTTAAATATGGGGAGCATCGAAGGCACAGGCCGGCACTTTCCACTATCAAGAGCTGGGCACCCACTCTCTCCCCCCAGTCAATGGCATCTCCCAGCACCATCACCCCTGCATGGTCCGGACACAGATCCCCTGAGTATACTTTCATGGTATCTATGCCAAATTCCATCTTCAGTTCTTCGTCCTCGAAGGCCGTCACCACATCAATCTTCAAAAAGGCAATTTTAAAGCGGCTTCCCAAATTTTTTACAACCTGCTTGATCACAGTTGTTTTACCGGCAGAAGGGGGTCCTGCAACCATCAGCAGCTTCAATTTTATATCACCTCAGTTCTGGGCATCGATGTGGTTTTAATCCCCAGCAGGCCCAAATATTCCCTGCTTATTATGTTTCCTTCCCGCAGTTCCTCCCTGATGGTACTCATCTTAAGGTCTAAATCAATCAATGCTTCTGCCGCCCATACCTCTGATTTATTCTGCTGGATGATCTTGGTCACTGCACCATTGCTCATGACGATTCTTATATCTGTTAAAATCGCGATAACCGGGTCATGGGTTACGAATAAAATGATCTTGTCAGATTTTTTAATGGTGTCCATAACCTTATGCTTAAAAATGCCAGCATTCTCAACTTCGTCCAGTAAAACTATGGGGGCTGCCCCCACCACGATGGCATCTGCTATCATTAGTGATCTGGTCTGTCCCCCGGAAAGTGTTGTGACCCGCATTTTCCTTGAGATTTTTTCCCCTGTAAACTCATTTGCCAGATTGATGGTTCGATCTATAATTGCCTGACTCGCTTTTTCCCTGGCCTTGGCATGGGTATAGATGAAATCCTCTACGGAAAGATCCGTAAAACATTTTGTGTTCTGTGTAATCATAGCAATGGGTTTTTCTGCTGGATTATGTCTGTATTCTTCTGAGGGGCTTCCACCGTTAATTAAAATCTTTCTTCCAGTGATGGTATCCCCCTGGGCCAGCAGTTCAATATCATTAATAAAAGCAGTTTTTCCGCTGCCCGTGGCACCTACAATAGAAATGCTGGTGCCATTTTTAAAATTTATTGCCTCAAAACTTTCCCTGTTTCCTTTCTTATCCATGCCCGGCAGTACTGTTAATTCCATGGGCATTATACTTCCCACCTCCTAGGATTTTGAATGAGTGAACACTGTATACATGGCTATAGTATGCAAGGGGTTACCCCATTGTCACTAAATAAATGCCCCCGGGGGATGATGGATTTTTAGGTAATAATATATAATGTATTGAAAGATTGGTTTCACTCAATGGAAGGTAGGGGATCATATTCCCAGTTAGTGGCGTTGTAAATATTTGGGCACACATTGTGGATGGGTTTATCGTTTTGTTGGGGGTGCTGACATGGATGGGAGGTTGTATTTGTGAGGGCAAGAATACTGGGTATACTTCAGGAAGGGGGTTCTGCTTATATTTCCGGGGAAAAAATCAGTGAAATTCTTGGGGTTTCACGGTCCGCGGTTTGGAAACACATTGAAAATCTAAGGGAAGAAGGGTATGAAATAGACTCGGCAACTAAAAAAGGATATAAATTGATTTCCGTACCGGATATACTTTTCCCCCAGGAAATATCGCCCGGTTTGGATACTAAAAGACTTGGGAAATCCCTTCGCCATTTCCATGTCCTTGATTCTACAAACGAGTATGCAAGGGTGCTGGCAGAGGAAGGGGCAAAGGAAGGCACGGTTGTGATTGCTGAACAGCAGAAAAAAGGCAGGGGCAGGATGGACAGGCCTTGGTTTTCGCCAAGGGGAGGGATATGGTTTTCCGTTATTTTTAGACCCCCCTTTCGTCCCCACAGGGCCCCGGGCATTACCCTGGTTTCCACAGCGGCGGTGACAAATGCCCTTTCCATCATAACAGGACTGGAACCCCTCATAAAATGGCCCAATGATATATATATTGAGGGAAGGAAAGTGGGAGGTATCCTGACGGAAATGAGGGCGGAAATGGATAGAATTCACTATATTATCCAGGGCATAGGTATAAATGCCAAT
>JAAYRB010000203.1 GCA_012519005.1 Clostridia bacterium | reverse complement strand
TGGCAAGATCCTCAACCTGATCCCAACGCCTTATAGCAAACAATTTTTCTGTGGCATCTTCCAATGCTTTAGGGACATAATTGCGAAAACTTTCACACAAATAAATATGTTGGTGTCTTAGCATCTCCAGCACAGCCGGGTGCAAGGGTGTCACCACTGCTGCAGATAAAAAATCCTGCCAAACCCAACCAGGAAAAGATTGTTTTTCATTGGCTACAATCATAAAAGCTTTCATTAGCAAAGGCCCTAAGGCGCTTATTCCACTATCCTCCAGATAACCTATATATGCGATCTCAAAGGCCCTGCGAAGGGATTCATAACCATGCTCAAGAGCACAAAAGAAACCAGACTGCTCAAATTGCTGTAAAAACATCTGATAGCATACGGATAACTCAATCAACAGGTTTTTAACCCTATCTCCACTATCAATGTCCGGCACCTCTAATAAGTCAACCATTGTAAAATCCTTTTTAAGAGCAGTATGCAATAGTCTGCTTAATTCATCTTCATCCCGGGCTTTGAACACCTCCGACATGTAAGGAATGGCAAATACAGGCAAGACATTCTTGTTATTCACATACCCTTGATAAGTTAGGTTGAAAAGGTTTTTCAACAAACGGCTCTGGTGATTTTGTGGCAGCGCCCACAAAAATTCCCGTTTAGTGGAGTAGCCATCTTGGCCTGAAACCTTAACCTCAAACCTAAATGTTGGTTCTGCTATTTTGGTTTTACTATACTGAAGCAAACTATTCTCCTCGCCCGGACATATATAGGAGTCAAACGCAACTGTTCTCTTGTTTTTATCAGCACCCAACTCCAGGTGAATTTGATTTTTTAGTAATTCATCAATTCCGCCCAAAACCTGGTTTAGGAAGTTGCGGGCAAGCACCTGGTCCCCTTCACCATTGTCATTTTCTTCACCAGCATCAAAATCATGCCTAAAAAGGGTGCTTTGCAGGGTAATTTTGGATAAGTTTTCACCTGCCAATACCGAACGCTCCCTCAGGTTCTTTTTAAATTCGCCCAGGGTGATCCACATGGCGCGTAAAAAGACCTGGGGCGGTAAACCATAAATTTTGCTGGCCTTCTTGCTAACAGGGCCAGGCTCATTCTTTCTAGGCTTATAATTGAGAATTCTATTGTGAATAAAAATAAAATCTGCTGTTTTTAATATCTCACAAGCGTTTGGGGAGCGGTTTTCAATGTAATCCTTTAGAGTATCCAATAAAGCAGTGGGGGATTTAAAATCTCCCAGCACCCTGCTATCGATCTGCTCACTATCGATTATTGCTCTAAATTGCTCAATCTTTTTCAGCGCTGTTTTTCTTTTGCCTTGTTCCAGAAACCTGCTATAGTTAAAAAACTCTAGGGCAGGAGCAATGTAACTGCCAATTCCTTTCCTACCAACCCTGCTGCCGGCCAGCCCAATCATGCAAGGAAGTTTGAAATTAATTAGGTTGCTCAGAAGGTGTAGATAGGCATCATCACTACTCATCATACCTGTAAAATCAAGGCTTTCTAAATGAATACTAACACCTAACAAATCAGTTAACCCATACTCATATAAAGAAGAAAAGACTTCTGCAATTTTATCGATTTCAGAGGTCCCATCAACCTGATCCACTTCGGTTTGCAAACTGGCCAATACCCAGCTTTTAAAGGATTTTTTTAAGCACAAATTCCAAATAGTTTGTTGATCCAGGTGAAAAAAATCCAGCAAACTGCCCTGGTCATCAATGTGGTCATAACCAGCCAAAACGATGACCAAGCAATCTTCATCGGGTTTTCTTAATTCATTGCGCAAATTAGTGAGATTGTTATCACTGTTATACCAGCCGCTTTGGCAGATGCTTTTAAAATTTGTCCTATCGTTGCTGGTACCGTGATCATGCCATTCCTTTCCCAACCGGTATGCAACACCGTAGATAAACCGTACCCTATGTCCCACTACACGGCTAAATTCCTCAGCTAGTCTTTTGCCTAAGGTCAATAGTAGCCCAGAGGGATAGGAAGGAAGTATAAATTTAAATGTTCCCGTTTTGTTTTTAGCCTCAGCCAAAATAAAATTTTTAATTGTATTAGCCATGTATTTCATTTTTAAACACCTACAGATACTTAATTATCTTCCCCGAAGGTATTGCACACTATGGAGCAGGCATCAGAGAGCTCGGTTAAAAAACCACCAGCACGCAGCATTTCTGCAAACCATGAATTTCTAGAAGACTGTACTGTGTCACTCACGGGTAAGCCGCTCCAATGCATAGCTTCATTTAGCTGCCTCCATTCAATGGCAATACCAAAATGCAGGTAGAGTTTTTCGAGAAATTCATCATATGTGCAGCGTTCACCAGGGTGTAATAAAACCAACACCAAATAACGCAGCATGGTTTCTGTCATGATTAACCGAGCTCCCGGCCCCCTATAGGGCACTATAATACCTAGCTTTTTTCCCAAAAGAAGGAATAACTTGTGGCCATACTTAGTATCCGCATCCTTGTAAGGATCTCTCTTTTGGCCTTCAACCCTTGCTTTAAGATCCTTGTGGCGTAGGGCTTTTTGAATAAGCCCCTGGACAACCTGCAAGTTTCTTTGGGATACCAAACGCTGCTGCCTAGAGGAAGCCTCCGGAGGAGAAAAAACCCAGGCATAACCCAATACACTGCCCCCGGCCCTAGCATGAGGTGGGCCAGCATATCTTAGGCTTTGGGCAGACAAACTACGTAAAACCTGCAGCGCACAGCCAGTCATTAGCAGTTCCAAACGTTCAATGGGGTCTAGTAGGGCACTTAATAATCGTTTAATCTCCACTGCAAATAAATATCCTTCCTGCCAACTGTCCCGCGGGCACCACTTACAGGTCAACCACCTATCGTCCTTGTTGGTCAATTTATGTGTTTCTTTATCTAAAAATTCGATATATTCTACTAGCTGATCAAGTGCGTTAGTATATTTGCCTGAAAGTTTCGGCAAGCTGTCTTGCAACGATTGGTGTAACTTTTCCAGATGCATCTCGCTTTCATCTGTAAACCTTAAATGCTGGGCTAAAGCACTAATTTTTTCTTCCGGGGTTAGAAAGACATTGCATAATTGAAGGTATAGTAATTCCCCTCCCCTAGCCATAAAGGCATGTTTTGTGAAGTCAAAATGTGTTAATCCACCATACCAATCATTCACAGCCTTCCCTCTACTTTTGTTCCATATGGCTTCTTTTGTTAATAGTGTCCTTGTTATAGGGAAGAAAACCTGTGCGCACCATGTACGATCAAACCCCGCCCCTTGAAATCCAAGTAATAATTCCTCTATCCTTTCTATTACATCTTCCACTTGTCCATTGTTAATTTTGATCTGTTTTTTTAACCTATTAACTAGACTCTCATAATGCTTTTTATGTGTCTCATGACGCAGATCCACTCGTGATATACCCAAGAAAGCCAATAGTTTTAGGTTAAACTTAACAGGCGGCCTATACTCCAACTCGCAATTTGCCGAATCCCATTCCGATATTCTTTCTATAGATGGTAAAACTGATTGAATTTTATCCTCACCTATCTTTTTTTCTGAAAACAAAAGCGCCAAAAATTCAACCAGATATTCAACTATCGTTTGCTCTTTGATGAAACGTTTACCAAAAAGCCTAATGGCTGGATTCAGATCTTCATCAATGTTTACTGCTGGAAAGGGTAATGGAAGAGGGGAATTCATGATAACACCTCCAGACAATCATTGGAAACAATTACCTGCATAATCTTAAATGCACGATTGGCACCAAAGTGTAGCAGCTCTAAGCTGTTGGTGTCGTTTTTATTATTGTTTTGATGCAGATTGAGTAGTTTAACCTTAAACTGTTCTATTCTATTTGTATAATAGGCTGAAAGTTCCTCTGCTATTTCTCCTTGATATCTACGTTCCACATAATCAAGGAAAGGCAGATCAAGCCGCATCTCTGTTTCCCCATGTTTGTAGCTGAGACATAATAGTCCCCTGTTGCTCCCTAGAACCTCATACCTTGGTTTAATTTTTAGCTCAAAATCCTCTGATCTAAAGCTGGCCAGTATCATTTGCGTGCCTGAACCAACAAAGCGCCTATTTAAGGTAATATAGAGATCATTTGCCTTCCATGCTCCTTCAGGCAAACGGATGCCAGAAAAATACTCCTGCAAAACCTGCATTACCCTGGATCTGTAATTATTCTCCAAAAGTGCAGGTATCCTCTCTATTCCACTTGTGAACTGCAAAAATCCTAACAGCATTGGAGACTGCAGAAATACCATAATATAATCTTCCATCTCACTGCTGCCATTACTTTTTAAGAAATAGATTAAACGCCGTACCTGTTGGCGGTAATCTGAATTAGTTATTTCATACTGTTTATTTAACCTTTGCAACACAGCATATGAACTATCATTAAGAGAATGAATATTCTTATCCGTGGCCCAGGTCGTTCTTTCAAAAAAGGGATGCAGTACTGCACCAAAACTAACCTTGCGAATTTGCTGGATTGGTTGTAACTGGAGAGCCTCTATTTGGACATCTTTTCCGTTATCACCAAAGAATCTGTTAAAAAATAGTGTGCTAAAGATTAACTCCTGGCGGGCTATATCAGACAGGTTGACAATATCCCTGCAGTTATACCCGGAGGTTATTGCATATGCTAAATGACCGGTCATTTGTCTCATCGTAAGGCGGATGTTGTACTCATACAAACGCCTGTACAAAAGGGTAACCCTCGTGCACACTGTCTCTATGTTATCTTGTAACAAATTAACGTTGTATAAAATTGCACAGTCTCTACTGCATGTACATTCAGAACATTTTTTCCAGTTAGCCTTATCCACCATGCGTCTAAATACATTCACTGCCGTGTCAATACTGTCCATTCTGCCAATATTAAGGATTACAAAACGGTCATTAAACACTTTTTGGGGTGCATCTGCCTCTAAGGCACGTAACAACTCACTCCTATCAGCCTTCTGCCTTCCTAGTACCAGGTCCTTGAAACTTTCCAATAAGGTACCCGTGTTAGAAACAATGAGAAAACATTTAGCCTCATTGCACACAGCCTCGCTTAATATTTTTCTGCGTTCTGCCTCAAAAAGTTCACTCATATCCTTAACTATCACAAATTTACCCTGTTCCTCTATCTTGTTTAGCTCAGTACAGGGTTTGCCAGTAATTTTTGTATAAATATCCGCAGCTATAGTAGTCTTACCATCACCTGCATTGCCAGTGAGAATAATATTGCTTTTTTCATGAGTAAATTTCTGATAGACAAAGTCGGTTAGGGGGTTATTTACAGCAATCCTTTTGAAAAATGGTTGGCCAATCTGAGATTCTGCGGTAGCATTTTCATTGTTAGCGGATGTATTAGAAAGGGTATTTAGGTAGGGTACAAAAGGATTTTTTATGGAACCTGATAGAAGGTCAGTAGTCTCATCTTTTGGTTCTAATATGGTCACCTCTGGTGCATCCAATTCCGGTGCGGTAGGTGAACCAGCCAAACCAACAGAGATAAAAGCTGTCCGCATTTCTTGAATGGTAGTAAATCTTTCGTTTGCAGATGTAGCTATTGCTTTTAATAACCAGGTATGCACATAATCCTCT
>JAAYRB010000202.1 GCA_012519005.1 Clostridia bacterium | reverse complement strand
TGGGTAATGGTCTGTTATCCCCTTTGATTTAATTGCTAAAGCTCCGAGATAAAGGGCTGTAAACTCGTTAAGGGTTGGATCAAAACTCGCTTTGCTCGGACAGTTGATCCAACTTTCCTTAACTTCGCCAACAGCCCCTAAGCCTCTCCGCTGTGCAATTGTTATCAAAGGGCAGCTGACTCGGCGGGGAAGATGGAAGTGTGTGATTATTATAAATCGGTATTGGAGGTTGGAGATGCGTACTGTTTCTGAAATTAAGACCTTGGTCGATTGTGGTTTGGGGAAAATCCCCTGTGATTTGGTGTTGAAAAATGTCCGGCTTGTGAATGTCTGCTCGAAGGAAATCTATGAGACGGATATTTATATCAAGGGGAAAAGGGTTGTATCCATTGAGCCAAATGCCGGTTTGGAAGCAGATGAGGAAATTGACTGCGGTGGTATGTATGCTCTGCCGGGATTCATAGATGGTCATATGCATTATTCATCTTCCATGATCAACCCCGAGGCTATGGCCCAGGTGATTGTGCCCCAGGGAACTACTACTCTTTGTGTGGATTTCATGGAAATTTCCAATGTCACTGGCGGCAGGGTCATCGAGGTGATGTTGGAAAATGCGCATGAGCTTCCCTATCGAATAGCCATAGAAGTCCCCACCCGCGTACCCACCGCCCCGGGTTTGGAGACCACGGGTGGGGTCATCGGGGTGGGGGAGACCAGGAAGCTGTTGGCTTTAGGCGAAGCGGTGGCCCTGGGCGAGGTGGCTCCGGCCAGGATTTTACAGAGGACTGATAGTGACATTCAAAAGCTCTGTGATGCTGTGAACATGGGTAAGCCCATAAATGGTCATGCCGTGGGGCTGAATTTTCAAGAGCTCAGTACCTATGCTTCAGCAGGTATTAGCGATGACCATGAGCCCGTGGAATGGGAGGAGGCGCTGAATCGTCTTCGCCTGGGCATGTTTGTGATGGTGAGGGAGGGCAGCGGCGCACGAAATTTAAAAATGTTTGTGAAAAACGCCATGAAGAAGGGATACAGTTTTGAAAACACCTGCTTTTGCACCGATGACAAACACATCACCGACATCAACAGGGAAGGCCATATCAATCACAATGTCAATCTAGCCATAGAATTGGGCCTTGATCCCATGACCGCCATTTCCATGGCTACTATCAATGCCGCGAAATATTTCCGTGTGGATCAAAATTATGGAAGCATCACCCCAGGTAGATTTGCCGATATAATCCTTTGCGATTCCATAGAAAAGGTTCAGCCCCAGGTGGTATATTTTGAGGGTAGGAAGGTTTTTGAAAAGGGTGTGCTGCCCGTGGAAGTCATTGAAAGGGAATATCCTGAGTGGATCAAGGATACCATACATTTTAAAAATCCCATCACAGCCGAATCTTTTAAAGTGGAAGCACCGGAGGGTATGGATGCGGTGTCAGTGAATATTGCGGAACTGGTGGATGACCAAATCATCAATGTGGCCAAGACAGCGGTACTGCCTGTAAAGGATGGCTTGGTGATGAGGGATCCGGAAAAGGATATCATGAAATTCGCCTGCTGCGAAAGGTATGGCAAAAACGGCAATGTGAATGCGGCCTTTATCAAGAATTTCAAGCTGCAAAGGGGTGCGCTGGCTTACTCCATGTCTCATAATCATCAAAATATCTCGGTTATTGGTGCCAATGATGGGGATATGGCTTTGGCCGTCAATGAAGTGGCCAGGATCAGGGGAGGGCTGGTCACGGTCATAGAAGGTGAGGTAATCGCTTCCATGAGTCTCAGGATCGGCGGTTTGATAAGCCATGAGATGAGGGCCGATGTAATCGAGGAGCAGCTCCTAATAATGAATGAATCAGCTGCCAAAACCGGCTGCACATTGTCTGCACCCTTTATGACTCTCAGTTTCATCGCCCATCCTGCCATACCGGAGCTGGCCCCTACAGATATGGGAATTGTGGATGTGGGCACCCAGGAGTTTATTCCATTGATTGTAGGGCAATGAATCGCAAGTCATGATTTAGCCGGGGTTCATGATGAGGTCTACCATGTTTCTCCGGCCCGGCGGTGTGGGCATGGTATGGGGAAATAATCGGCTTTAATGAATTATGGGAGTTTAAAGAGATACCAACCTTATACTCATTTCCCATAAATATATCCCCCATGCCTTTTTGAGATTGACCTGGCGATGCAGTTTGAGGTATAAATATGAAGGAACCACTATTTTAGGTAGTGGTTTTTTTGATGCTGTTGAGATGTTATTGAAATGTCCAGAGGTTATGGACCCCACGGCTAAAGTCGGGGGCCGCCCGCTGCGGTTTAGCGAAAACAAAAAATTGCATACATTCACAGGGGCTTGGCTTAACTTCCTTGGGGTACTCAAATTCACAATGGAGGGGTATCTGTGAAAATCAACAAAAAATATCGAAATATAATTTTCTCTTGTTTGGCCGCAGTGTTTATTTCCGTCCCGGTGGCCTTTGTCATGGTGGTAATCAACTTAGGCTTTGTAAAAGGTTTTATATTTGCATTTATTAAATCCGCCATGGCAGGCACCGCCATATCCATACCCTTGGCCAATATAGCCATCCCGGTGGCGGAAAAGATTACCCATAGGGTGATTGAGTCGGATTAGATTTTTTATTGCTCCCACCGCTGAGGTGGGTGTTTTTTTCTGGGACGGATGTCATGATATACTTAAATGAGGAAGTTTTTCAATAAATTAGGGGGAATCCCGGCTTTAATGTAAAATTATTTAAGTACAGGGATGCTGTTTAAGATGTTTTTGAACTGGGGTTGGGGTTCATATATGGGAGGAGAAGTATGTGAAACTTGTTTCTTGGAATGTTAACGGCCTTAGGGCCTGCATAAAAAAAGGGTTCATGGATTATTTTCATGATGTTGATGCGGATATATTTTCCGTTCAGCAAATTAAACTCCAGGAAGGGCAGGTGGAGTTGGAATTGG
>JAAYRB010000029.1 GCA_012519005.1 Clostridia bacterium | reverse complement strand
TTTATAGTTTCAAGTGGTTGGGATTGTCAGCGATAAGCACATTGTTGATCCAGGTATGTGTAGGGGCTGTCCTATATACGGGTATGGCCTGGGTGATTAAACTGGAGTGTTTCAGTTATCTGTTGTCAACTGCTAAAGATATTTTTGCAAGAGGAAATGGGGAAACGGTGTGAAGAAGTTATTATTATTAGGTGGTTCTGCCCAGCAGATACCAGCTATTGTATATGCCAACAAACAGGGTTATTACACTGTTTTATGTGACTACCTACCGGACAACCCTGGCCAGCATTATGCCAGTAGATTCTATTGTGCAAGCACAACAGACAAGGAGGCCGTTCTGGAGGTTGCACAAAGGGAGAAGGTTGATGGGGTGGTCGCCTATGCTTCTGATCCGGCAGCGCCCACAGCCGCCTATGTTGCAGAAAAAATAGGACTGCCTACTAACCCATACAAATCTGTAGAAATACTGGCTTATAAGGACAGGTTCCGGGGATTTTTAGCGGCCAATGGTTTCAATTGTCCCCGGGCTCAGGGCTTTGCAAGCTATGAGGAGGCAAAAGAGTCCATACATAGGTTTACACTACCTGTAATGATCAAACCAACCGACTCCTCTGGCAGCAAGGGTGTCCGGAAGGTGGAGACGCTAGATGAGCTTGAGGGTGCATATAAGGCGGCCTTTGAACAGTCAAGAGGCAAAAATATAATAATTGAAGAGTTTATTGCCATGGATCATAGGTACATGATTGGCGGCGACTGCTTTGTGCTCAATGGGCAGGTGGTATTTTGGGGGCTACTAAATTGCCATCGGGATTGCGATGTTAACCCGTTAGTCCCAGTGGGGAAGAGTTATCCCCTTTATATAGCAGGAGATAGGATTGAACGAAGTAAACAAGAGATTCAGGGGCTGGTAGACCTACTAGGTATTAGATTTGGCGGTTTTAATATTGAAATTATGTTTGACAACCGGGACAAGCCTTATTTGATAGAGGTGGGGCCTCGCAGTGGGGGAAACATGATTCCTGATTTACTGAGTATGATCACCGGCGTTGATCTGGTTGCAGCCACAGTAGAGGCGGCCTTGGGAAACAGCTGCATGAGTCTTAATTATTGTGAAAAGGAAAATTATTATTCCACCTATGTTTTACACACATCAAAAAACGGCATCCTCAAAGGCATTGTCTTTGATGGGGAAATTGAAGGGAAAATCCTAAAAAAGGTAATCTATAAAAAAGAGGGGGACACTGTACAGTATTTTGATGGTGCAAATAGGGCTATAGGAATAGTGTTTTTGAAATTTGATTCTATGGATCAAATGCTGGACATGATGGACCATGCAGATAAATGGATTAAGGTGTACGTCGAATAGGTGATGAAGATGAAGGAAATTGGCGGGTATTTTGGCCTGGAGCAATTGGTTAATAATGAATACCACAGAGACCTGATAGCCTTAAATACAGGGCGAAATGCGCTTTTATATGTTTTAAAGGCAAAGAATATTCAGAAATTGTATATTCCTTATTATCTGTGTCATTACGTGAGCTATATGCTGGAAAAGCATAAAT
>JAAYRB010000201.1 GCA_012519005.1 Clostridia bacterium | reverse complement strand
GTCAATTTTATCAGAGAATTCCATATCCGCATACTCCCCGGACCCGGATATACCCACGGCTAGAGCGGGACCAAAGGAAATCTTGGGCCGAGGGTTGAACCCTTTGCTGTATTCTATGGGGAGGTCTGCCCTGCGAACTGCCCTGTCAAAAACCCGAAGAAGATCCAGGTGGGATAAATATTTTGCATCCCCATCTTTGGAAAATCTATATCTAATCAACAAATCCCCCACCGCCTTTGATGTTTTTGCTCACCTTAAGATTACTGCAAATGCCGCATTGGGTGCAGTGGGCCCACCGACAATCGGGAGTCAGTTTGCCTTTGAAAGCCCTATGGTACTCCTTTTTGAGGTATTCCTTTTTTACTCCTATATTCAGATGATCCCAGGGAAGAACAGCATCCAAATCAAGGCCAACATTAGTATATGGGGAGGGGTCGTATTCCAGCTCCTTAAAAGTTTCCTGCCAAATTTCTAAATTAAAATGTTCGTCCCAGCCGTCAAATTTACAGCCCTTGGACCAGGCACCTTCTATAACATCCGCCAGATTCCTGTTTCCCTTTGAAATTGCTGCCTCTATGCTGCTCTGTCCTGCATCATGCCAGCTAAATTGAATGCCTCTTCCCAATTTTCCTCTTAGGTAATCCTGTTTCTGTTTCAGTACATCCACTGTATCTTGGCCAACCCATTGAAAGGGTGTATGGGGTTTAGGCACAAAGGATGAGGCACTAACTGTCAATTTCACCCTACCCCTACCTGAAGGTGATCTTATTTCCCTCCCCATGTGAAGAATTTTTTGAGCCAGCTCCACAATACCTTGCAAATCCTCCTCTGTTTCCGTAGGCAGGCCGATCATGAAATACAGTTTTAATCTGTCCCAACCAGCCTTAAAAGCGGAGGAGGCGGCATCCATGATATTTTCTTCTGTTACTCCCTTATTGATTACATCTCTCAGCCTCTGGGTGCCCGCCTCGGGGGCAAAGGTCAGGGTGGATTTGCGAATCTTTTGGATCTCTTGGGCTAAATCAACGGAGAACCTGTCCACCCTTAGAGAGGGAAGGGAGATGCTGGTATTTCTAGGGGATAGCTTAGAGGCCAGTCCTGTGGCTAATTCCCCTATATGGGAGTAATCTGCGGTGCTTAAGGAGCTGAGGGAGATTTCACTATGGCCACAGTTGTTTACCAAATTTTCTGCCTGCCGCACTAGCACTTCGGGGCTTCTTTCCCTTACGGGGCGGTAAATTGCTCCAGCTTGACAAAAACGGCAGCCCCGGGAACAGCCTCGACTCACCTCTAACATCATGCGGTCATGAATGACATTTAAACCCGGCACAATAGGTCTTTCGGGAAAATATGATTCATCCAGATCCTTTACCACATTTGTTACTATTTTAGTTGGGGCCGGAGAATATACGGATTTATTTTTCACCGTTCCATTGCTGTGGTACTCAAAATTATAAAGGCCAGGAACATATACACCTTCAAAATCCAAGGCATTGGCTAGAATTTTATTTCTCTCCGGTTTTCCCTCATTTGCCCTTTTATGATCTTTGATTAGTTCCAAAATTTGGGGTAGAATCTCCTCCCCATCCCCGATTAAAAACATATCCACGAAAGGGGCCAGGGGTTCCGGATTACTGGCACAAGGT
>JAAYRB010000200.1 GCA_012519005.1 Clostridia bacterium | reverse complement strand
ATTTGGCGGATAATGTGAAGCGTGAGATAAGAAAGCAGCTGGGGCAGCTGCCCAGAAAGGATATTGCTGAGGAGAGCCTTATCAAGAATGCATTGATTATATTAACTGAAGATATTGCGGAGGCGGTACTTGCCTCAAACAAATTTGCCCCAGAACATTTGGAGATAATGGTGGATCAGCCGTTGGCTATACTTAATGACATCGAAAACGCAGGATCTATATTTTTAGGCCCCTATACCCCCGAGTCCGTTGGGGATTACTTTGGAGGTACCAATCATATTCTGCCCACCGGTGGGACTGCCAAGTACGCTTCACCCCTGAGTGTGGGTGATTTTACGAAGAGTATGGGGGTTTTACACTATAGTAAGGAAAAACTCCTTAGAAATGCAAAATACATAGAGAAATTTGCCGTTGTAGAAGGGCTTGATGCCCATGCCAGGGCGGTGTCAATTAGGTTTGAGGGGGAGTAAAGGTATGAACAGAACCGCACAACATCAAAGGGTGACCTCTGAAACGAAGATAAATATTGGGCTGGAATTGGACGGTCAGGGAAAAATGGAAGGGACCACCGGCATAGCCTTTATGGACCATATGCTGGATTTGTGGTCCCATCACAGCGGCTGCGACCTATTTATTGATGCCCAGGGAGATTTAGAGGTGGACTATCATCATACCGTAGAGGATTTGGGCATTTGCTTGGGGCATTGTATAAATGCCGCTCTAGGTGACCGCTCAGGTATTCAAAGATATGCCCATACCATAATTCCCATGGACGAATCCTTAGTAATGGTTGTTTTGGATTTTAGCGGCCGCCCCTATCTTAATTATGATGTGTCATTTAAAACTGAAAAAGTTGGCGCCTTTGATGTTGAGTTGGCGGAGGAGTTTTTCAGGGCCACAGCCAACCATGGAAGATTGACCCTACATATTAAACTGTTAGAGGGCAGGAATAGTCATCACATACTGGAGGCCATGTTCAAAGCCTTTGCCGGGGCGGTGAAACAAGGGGTGGCTTTGGTTGGCAAGGGCATCCCCTCCACCAAAGGGCTGCTGTAGATTTATTTGTCATCTATCCTAATCATAATGTAATTGAAGGCTGGTGAAAGAATGCTGATTATTCCTGCCATTGATATCCGTAAAGGAAAATGCGTTAGGCTCTTCCAGGGAGATATGGGTATGGAAACTGTCTATTCCCATGATCCTATCCGGGTAGCATCGGAATGGGAAGATCAGGGTGCCCCTTTCCTGCATATTATAGACCTTGACGGCGCATTTTCGGGGACCCCTAAAAATCTGAATATTGTAAAGAAAATAAAAGAAAAGACAGAAATTCCTTTGCAGCTGGGTGGGGGAATCCGGGATCTAGAAACCATTGAAAATATTTTATCTCAGGGCATAGACAGGGTAATCCTGGGCACCGCCGCCGCTGATACCGATTTTCTTGAGGAGGCTCATTCACTATATAGGGAAAAAATAGTTGTGGGAGTGGACATACGTAAGGGCAAAATTGCAATCAAGGGCTGGAAATCTTTGGTGGAGAGGAATATTGCAGGTTTTATAAAGGACATACAGGATATAGGAATTGCTAGAGTGATTTTCACAGACACCAGCCGGGATGGTACCTTACGAGGCCCGAATATAGATATAATAAAGGACTTTTTGGAAGCGGTGGATTTAAAGGTAATTATCGCCGGGGGAATGGCATCTTTGGCAAACTTAAAGCAGCTTTTACAGTTGGAATACCCCAATTTTGAGGGGGTTATTCTTGGCAAATCCTTGTACGATGGGAATATTGATTTAAAGGAAGCCCTGGATTTGGTGAAGCAAAAATGCTAGCGAAAAGGATCATACCTTGCCTAGATGTTTCCCGGGGAAGAGTGGTGAAGGGTGTTAAATTTGTCAATTTGAGAGATACCGGCGATCCTATTGAAATGGCATTGGTATATGACAGGGCCGGGGCAGATGAGCTGATGGTATTGGATATAGCTGCAAGCGACGGGGACAGAGGGTCCTTCGTCAATAAAATTCAAAAGATTACAAATAAAATATCAATTCCCCTAGCTGTGGGTGGAGGGATTAAGAAATTAAAGGATGCGGAGCAGCTGTTTAGTGTGGGGACTGACAAGTTTGTCCTGGGAAGCGGCGCATACCATAACCCTGGGTTGATTGAAAAAATAGCAGACAAATATGGGCCTGAAAGACTGGTGGTCTCCATTGATGCAAGGCACAAGGCTCCGGAACTTTGGGAAGTATATACTCAAGGAGGCCAACGGAGTACAGGGCTTAATGTGATCAAATGGGCCAGTGAAGTTGAGAGTAGGGGAGCAGGGGAGATCCTGTTAACCAGTATGGATCGGGATGGCACCAAGAATGGTTATGATTTGACACTTACATCCTCTGTGAGGGAAGCTGTCAATATACCCGTTATTGCCTCAGGGGGTGCAGGAGGTCTAAATCATTTTTTAGAGGCACTGACTATAGGTAGGGCCGATGCGGTTTTGGCGGCATCCACTTTTCATTATGGGGAATATACCATTGAAGAAATCAAGGGCTATTTGAAAAATCATGGGGTGGTGGTCAGGGGTGAAAGCATTAACCCGGGGGGATAACCTTTTATGCAAACTTAAATACGATGAGCAGGGCCTAATTCCCGCAGTTATCCAAGATACAGCCACCGGTGAGGTCTTAATGTTGGCCTATATGAATAGACCATCGCTGGAAAGAACCCTTGACAGCGGCAAGACATGGTTTTATAGTCGAAGCCGGCGCAGGCTGTGGCAAAAGGGCGAGAGTTCGGGGAACTATCAGCGGGTTAGGGAAATACATTTTGATTGTGATGGGGATACGCTGCTTATTAAAGTAGATCAAAAGGGGTTTGCCTGCCACAAGGGGGAAAAAAGCTGTTTTCATAATCTGGGGGCCGGGCGAGGAAATATTATCCGTGAGGATAACAAAGGAATAATTGATAAACTTTATAATCTTATTTGTCAAAGATATGAGAGAAGACCCCGGGACAGCTATACTGCCTACTTGTTTGATGAGGGCCAGGATAAGATTCTAAAAAAAATAGGAGAAGAAGCATCAGAAGTGATTATTGGCTCTAAGAATCAACGCAGGAGTGAAGTTATACACGAAATATCTGATTTGATATTCCATTTGCTGGTTTTACTTGTTTACCACAAGATAAAACCGGAAAATATTCTTGGTGAGCTGTCAAAGCGGCATGAAGAATAAATAACGATTCCCAATTTATATGCCCTGTTTAGGCAGGGCATTTTTTTTTGCATAAAATAAGTTAAAATGGGCTTTTGAAGGGAAAAGTTTTGGTTTGAACGAAGCTTTTAGAGATAATTATATTAGGAGTGTATTTTCATGGAGGCACAACAGGATATGCTTGAAAATCTAAATCCCAAACAGAGGGAGGCCGCCGCCCACATAGATGGGCCGCTTTTAATTCTTGCCGGGGCAGGAAGCGGAAAGACAAGGGTTCTTACCCATAGAATAGCCTATTTGATATATAAGGGAATACCCAAAGAAAATATATTGGCTATAACCTTTACGAATAAGGCGGCGGAGGAGATGAAGGAAAGACTTGTGAAACTCATAGGTGTTGGGGCTAGGGATATTTGGACAAGCACATTTCATTCCACCTGTGTGAGGATTCTAAGAAGGAATATAAACTTCCTTGGATATAAAAGAAATTTTGTGATCTATGATTCCGTGGACCAAAGGAACTTGATCAAGGACGTTTTAAAACTATTGGATCTGGACGAAAAAAGATTTCCCATCAGAAGAATGCAAGATGCAATTTCCAAGGCAAAAAACAACCTTTACACTCCAGAAATGTATGCCGCTGAAGTAAGTGGATTTTTCGATGCCAAGGTTGCGGAGGTCTACAGCCAATATCAAGAAAAGCTTGTGGAAAATAACGCCTTAGATTTTGATGATCTGTTGATGCAGACCGTATATTTGTTCAGCAAGAATAGTGAAATACTAGAATATTATCAAAAACGATTTAAATATATTCTGGTAGATGAGTATCAAGATACAAATTACGCACAGTATATGTTGGTTAAACTATTAAGTGAAAAACATCGGAATTTATGTGTTGTAGGAGATGATGATCAGTCAATCTATGGTTGGCGTGGGGCGGATATAAAGAATATCCTTGATTTCGAGACTGATTATCCAGAGGCCAAGGTAATAAAGCTTGAACAGAATTACCGTTCCTCGAGAAACATCCTCCAAGCGGCCAGTGAAGTGGTAAAAAACAATCTTGGCCGCAAGGAAAAATTGCTCTGGACTGATGGGCCCCCGGGGGAGAAAATAAAAGTTTATTTAGCGGATAATGAAAAGGAAGAGGCCCGGTTTCTAGCCAAAGAAATAGCAAAATTCCGCCAAAAAAATGGGAAAAAGCTTGGGGAGGCCGCGGTCCTGTACCGCACCAATGCCCAGTCCAGGGTTATAGAGGAAGCTTTTGTATTCAACAATATTCCCTACAATATAGTTGGCACCCTGAAGTTTTATGAAAGAAAGGAAATCAAGGATATTATTGCCTACCTCAGGGTATTGGTCAATCCCTATGATAACCTCAGCTTTGCAAGAATAATCAATGTCCCTAGGAGGGGAATTGGTCCCGTTACATGGGGGAAAATCCAGGGTTATGCCATGGAAAAAAATATTCCAATCATGGATGCACTGCTGGAAGTAGAGCTCATGGAAAATATAGGGCGATCCAAAAAAACCATCATGGAATTTGGCCAAATGATGAAGGATTTTGTTGAGAAAAAGGACAGGGTGGGGGTGACGAATCTCACCCTGGACATTCTGGAAGGCACTGGATATACTGTGCAGTTGGAGCAGGAAGACACAGAAGAAAGCCGAGGTAGGCTGGATAATATAAAAGAGTTCCTCTCTGTGACTCAGGAATATGACAGTAAAAATCGCGATGGCAGCCTTGAGGAATTCCTTGAAGGGGTTGCATTGATTTCCGATGCTGACACCCACAGCAGTGAAGCCGACAGGGTGGTGATGATGACTCTTCATACAGCAAAGGGCCTAGAATTTCCTGTGGTGTTTATCACTGGAATGGAGGAGGGAATTTTCCCCCATTCCAGATCGTTAAATAGTGAACCTGAGATTGAAGAGGAGCGAAGATTGTGCTATGTGGGTATGACTAGGGCAAGGGAGAGGCTGTACCTAACCCATGCAAAACAAAGGACCCTGTATGGGGAAACCCTATACGGCGGCATCTCAAGGTTTATTAAAGAAATACCCGAAGAATTGCTTGAATTCAGCGACACTCCGTCTTATTTGATGGATGGAGAAGGTGAGCAAGGGGATAAGGGGAAGCAGGAAAATATATATTCCGTAGGCGATAGAGTCTATCATGAAAAATGGGGGGAAGGAATGGTTGTGAGGGTCGGAGGCCCCCCGGAGGGGGATATCATTTCTGTGGCTTTCAAGGACCAGGGTATTAAACAACTGCTTTTGGAATTTGCCCCTATAAAAAGGCTGTAAATCTAGTTCAGGAGAGATCCCAAATGGCGGATAAATCAAATAAAATTAAAGAAAAGGTAGAAAAGCTTAGGCAGGAAATAGAAAAACACAATCATTATTATTTTGATCTGGACTCCCCCCAGATTTCGGACAGGGAATATGATCAATTGATGCTGCAGCTGATGGAGCTGGAAAGACTTCATCCGCAGCTGATTACCGAAGATTCCCCCAGCCAAAGGGTGGGGGGAAAACCTTTGGATGCTTTTTCCGGGGTAGAACATCGAGTCCCCTTGCTGAGTCTGTCCAATGCTTTCAATTTTGAAGATCTTAAGGAATGGGACAACAGACTGAGAAGAACCCTTGGCGAGCAGCCCCAATATGTTGTGGAGTTAAAAATTGACGGCCTCTCAGTGGCACTTTACTATGAGGAGGGGTATTTCTCAACCGGTGCCACCCGGGGGGATGGTTTAACAGGGGAAGATATCAGCAGTAATTTAAAAACCATCTCCACCCTTCCCTTGGCCTTGAGGGAGTCCCTTCCCCTGCTGATAGTAAAGGGGGAAGCCTATATGCCCAAAGGGGCATTTAAAACCCTAAACGAAGGGCGGGAGAGAGAGGGGCTGCCATTATTTGCAAACCCACGGAATGCGGCGGCTGGTTCCTTGCGTCAGCTGGATTCAAGGGTCACGGCCTCAAGGGCCTTAAATCTTTTCGCATATGAAATCCAACTCGTTGAAGGCAAAGAATTTCAACTTCACTCCCAGGTTCTTGAATACCTGGATTATCAGGGATTCAATGTCAATCCTAATTGGGGGTTATGTGAAAATATTGACGAGGTTTTTTCTTTGTGTGAGGAATGGGAGAAAAAAAGGGCCCAGTTGGAATATGAAATTGACGGTATTGTTGTAAAAGTAGATATGAGAGAGCATCAAAGGTTATTGGGCAGTACATCTAAAAGCCCCAGATGGGCAATAGCCTATAAATTTCCCGCGGAACAGGGTGTTACCAGGTTGAGGGATATTATCGTCAGAGTGGGAAGGACAGGTGTGGTTACCCCCACCGCAGTACTTGACCCTATTTCCTTAGCGGGGACCACCGTAAGCAGGGCAACACTTCACAATGAGGATAATATCAAAGATAAGGATATCCGCCTTGGGGATATGGTAGTGGCACAAAAAGCCGGTGATATTATCCCGGAAGTAGTCTCTGTTATAAAGGAGGAACGGACCGGGGATGAAATAATCTTCAGTTTTCCCACCAAATGCCCTGAATGCGGGAGTAAAATTGTTCGCCCTGAGGGAGAAGCAGCGGCAAGGTGTACAGGGGGGTTGGTATGCCCCGCCCAAAGGAGAGAGGGCTTGATCCATTTCGTTTCTAGGGGGGCCATGGATATTGAGGGTTTAGGTCCAAGGGTTATCGAACAGCTTCTGGACAGCGGACTAGTGGAGGATGCTGCCGATTTGTACTACTTACAGTGGGAAGAAATATCGCAATTGGAGAGGCTGGGAGAAAAATCCGCGAAAAATATAATTTCCTCTATCGAAAAAAGCAAAGACAACCCTCTATCGAGGTTGATTTTTGCTCTTGGGATCAGGAATGTGGGGGCTAGGGCGGCTAAGATTTTGGCTGACAGATATAACAATATGGAGGATCTGGGACGGGCTGGTTTTGAGTCATTGATATCCGTTCATGAGATAGGCCCCAAAATAGCTGAGAGTATCGAAGCCTTTTTTAATGAGGATCACAATTTGAAGGTTGTAAAAAAACTGAGAGATGCCGGCGTGAATATGGTAGAGATGGAAAAAACTGATGCACCCTTATCGGGGCAAAAATTTGTTTTGACCGGTAGACTTGATTCCATGACCAGGGCCGAAGCAAGGGAGAAAATTGAGAGCCTAGGGGGAGAGATACAGGGGTCAGTGGGCAGAAAAACCAACTATGTGGTTGCCGGGGAGAAACCAGGTTCTAAATATGATAGGGCCCAATCTTTGGGGATTGCTATCTTAGATGAGGAGCAGTTTAGGGCATTGATCAATGAGGGAAAATCGTAGTGGGAATTTGTAAATTGGGATGGAAAAATGTTATAATACTGTCGCATTTGTGTAAAAACATAATAATCCACCGTTTTAAGGGGTGATAGAAAAATGGCGTCAATCTGGGAAGCCGTGAAAAGGTCGGCAATTTCCGCAAATCTTGATGTTTCGGAAGAAGAATTGGATATCTATGTCCAAAGGATTAAAGACATTATTGGTACAATGGATGAACTAAGGGGAATTTCCACTGAAAATACAGAACCCACTGTGAATGTCTTATCTGCTCAAAACATTTTTCGGGAGGACACCGTCTGGGAAGGACTTTCAAGGGATTCCGCTTTGAAAAATGCTCCATGTGTGGAGGATGGGCAGTTCAGGGTTCCAAAAATTGTGTGATGGGGGGAGTAGTGTTGGATGTATCTAAGTTGACGATTACAGAAACTAGGGCGCTCCTCGCAGACAGGAAGATAAATGCCCAGGAATTGATCAATGCTTTTCTATCCTACATAAGAAAAACCGATGGTGATACCAAAGCATTTATCAATGTTACTGAGGAGCAAGCCCTGATGAGGGCTAAAAAAATTGATGATGCAGTAAAATCCGGTAAAAACCTTGGTCCCCTATCGGGGGTACCTATGGGGGTAAAGGACAATATATGCACGAAGGATATTAAGACCACATGTGCTTCCAAAATGCTTGATAATTTCCTACCTCCCTATGATGCCACGGTGGTAGAGCGCCTCCATGATGCCGGTGCAATCACCCTGGGTAAATTGAATATGGATGAATTTGCCATGGGTTCATCTACGGAAAACTCCTATTATTTTAAAACGAAAAACCCCTGGGATGGGGGCCGTGTACCCGGAGGGTCCAGCGGGGGATCAGCGGCAGCCGTTGCTTCCGGCCAGGTTGTCTATTCCCTAGGTAGTGATACCGGTGGTTCCATCAGGCAGCCGGCGGCTTTTTGTGGAGTGGTAGGCCTAAAACCCAGTTATGGCAGAGTATCACGTTGGGGTCTTGTGGCGTTTGCACCTTCCATGGATCAGGTGGGGCCAATAACTAAAAATGTTAGAGATTGTGCATTGGTGCTAAATAATATTGCAGGACATGACTCCCTAGACACAACTTCCATGGACTGTGAGGTGCCGGACTATGAAAGGGCTTTGGTGGATGATATAAAAGGTTTGCGGGTGGGAATTCCGGAGGAATTCTTTGGGAAAGGGACCGATCCAGCGGTAATAGACAGAGTGGAAAGGGCCATTGGAATTTTGGAGGAACAAGGAGCCATATGTGAAAAAACGACCCTTCCAAATTCCAAGTATGCATTACCTGTTTACTATGTCATTGCCACCTGCGAGGCCAGCTCGGGGCTCGCTCGTTTCGATGGGGTGCGCTTTGGGTGTCGCAGTGAGGCGGAAGATTTAGTTTCCATGTATAAATCCACAAGGGCGGAGGGTTTTGGTCCAGAGGTAAAATTCAGGATTTTACTGGGTA
Organism: Clostridia bacterium; assembly: GCA_012519005.1. GTDB lineage: Bacteria > Bacillota > DTU086 > DTU086 > DTU086 > JAAYRB01. The sequence goes on along the minus strand of JAAYRB010000200.1, from coordinate 4,554 downwards.
CATATCTGTTAGGCCCCGAGAATTATGATAAGTACTATACGAAGGCTTTGAAGGTCAGAACATTGATCAGGGATGATTTTGAGAGGGCTTTCAAGAAATACGATATTTTGGTCAGCCCCACAACGCCTACCACTGCGTTTAAATTTGGTGAAAGAATGTCCAATCCCGCCGCCATGCGCCAATCGGATTTACTGACCATACCGGCAAATATGGCAGGGATACCTGCAATTACTGTTCCCTGTGGTCTTGTAGAAGGGATGCCAGTGGGTATGCAGATCATGGGCAGACCCTTTGGGGAAAAGACCCTTCTGAGGGCCGCCTATACTTACGAATGTCATCGGGGCTGCGATTATATGACGCCTACAACTGGAGGTGGATTAGGTGAGGGAGTATGAAACGGTAATTGGCCTGGAAGTTCATGCAGAATTAAAGACAGAATCTAAAATCTTTTGCGCTTGTACCACGGAATTCGGAGGGGAGCCTAATACCCATGTTTGTCCCGTGTGCCTGGGTATGCCTGGCGCCCTTCCAGTATTGAATAAAAAGGTTGTAGAGTATGCAATAAAGGCTGCCCTTGCATTGAATTGCGAAATTGCATCCATCTGCCGCTTTGATCGCAAGAATTACTTTTACCCGGATTTACCTAAAGCCTATCAAATATCCCAGCAGGATTTTCCCATAGCCGCCGGGGGGTACTTGATGATCAACACCCCGGATGGGGAGAAGAAAATCGGTATAAACAGATTGCATATGGAAGAGGATGCGGGTAAGCTGGTACATGCCGGTGATGATATCGCCCGGGCGGATTATTCTCTAGTTGATTTTAACCGTTCCACGGTTCCCTTGGTGGAGATTGTGTCCGAACCCCATTTACGCTCACCGGGGGAGGCAAGGGCCTATCTGGATCATTTGAAGGCGATTCTAGAGTACACAGAGGTTTCAGATTGCAAGATGCAGGAGGGGTCCTTGAGGTGCGATGCTAATATATCTGTGATGCCCAAGGGAAGCAAGGAATTTGGAGTTAAGACAGAGCTAAAAAATATGAATTCTTTTAGGGCCCTTCAGAGGGCACTTGAATACGAGGTAGAGCGTCAGATTGGGTTACTGAAGGAAGGGAAGGAAGTCCTTCATGAAACCAGGACTTGGAATGAACAAAAGGGCATTACAGAAGTGTTGAGGAGTAAGGAAGAAGCAGAGGGTTACCGCTTTTTCCCGGATCCTGATTTGATGCCCCTAGTTATTGACGAGCAGTGGGTTGAAGCCGTTAAAACCACGATTCCTGAGCTGCCGGCAGATAAAAAAGAAAGGCTCATGAAGGATTACGACCTGCCGGAATACGATGCCGGAGTGATTACCAGCTCAAAATCATTGGCAAAGTTTTACGATTCCTGTGTGGGTCTTTATGATGATCCAAAGGAAATCAGTAATTGGCTCATGGGCGAACTCCTCCGACTTCTGAATACAAATAATATTGAGATCGAGGATTCTCCCATTACCGCTGAAAATTTAGTAGAGCTGCTTAAGCTTCAAGATGAGGGAGTTATCAGTGGATCCATCGCAAAAAAGGTTTTCGAGGAAATGTTTGAAACTGGCACAGATCCGGAAACCATAGTAGAAAAAAAGGGTTTGAAACAAATAAGCGATGTGGGTGAATTGGGGCAAATAGTCAATGGGGTGATGGAAAAAAACCCCCAATCCGTTGAGGACTACCGCGGCGGGAAGGAAAGGGCCCTTAAATTCCTTGTTGGGCAGGTTATGAAGGAGACAAGGGGTAAGGCCAACCCCCAGCTGGTCAATGAGCTGTTTCTGAAAAAACTATAGTAAAACCAGATACCTGATTTCAATGTAAACACACCTTGCCCTAAGATATTAGGATGAGGTGTGTTTTTTAAGCTGTATAAATATGCAGGAACTTTTGCCCCCCATGTGGAATACTTTAATATTGTAGGATGATTTAACATATTAAATCCCTACAGGGAAGGGGTATTGCCCTTAATTGGGTAATGGAAGCCAGTGAAAGCTCAGTGTTGGATTTCAACACCCACTAAATAAATTGAGAACACTTCCCTGTTTTAATCATTGGAGGTGTTGGTCTATGTCTGATGATGAATGGAGTCCCGAATCCTTTTTGCTCGACCGATGAAAAAATCTATTGCTTTATTTGAAGTGTATTTTTAATTAAAATTAGTATAAGCCGAACCAAATCTTTTAAACGAGGTGACGGAATGAAACCAACAGTAACCATAGTGGACACTACCTTGCGTGATGGTGAACAAACCGCGGGGGTTGTTTTTGCAAACAAGGAAAAATTAAGGATAGCTAGACTCTTGGATGATTTAGGGGTGCATCAGATTGAGGCAGGTATCCCTGTAATGGGCGGGGATGAAAAGGAAGTTGTAACTGAAATAGTGAACAGCAATCTAAATGCAAGTATTATGGGTTGGAATCGAGCAGTAGTATCCGATGTGAAACAGTCCCTTCAATGTGGTGTTGACGCGGTGGCAATCTCCATCTCAACATCGGATATCCATATTAAACACAAGCTCAACAGCACAAGGGAAGATGTACTCAGCAGGATGGTCAAAGCTGCGGAATTTGCTAAAGAGCATGATGTCTATGTATCTGTGAATGCAGAAGATGCTTCCAGGTCGGATATGGATTTTTTAATAGAGTTTGCCAAGGCCGCCAAAGAGGTGGGTGCCGATAGACTGCGATTTTGTGACACCGTGGGCATATTGACACCTTTTACCACCTATGAGAAAATTAAGCAGCTGATAGATGAAGTGGGTATTGACATTGAGATGCACATGCACAATGATTTTGGCTTGGCCACCGCGAATACCCTTGCCGGAATTAAGGCTGGTGCCACCCATGCCGGCGTTACTGTCCTAGGTCTCGGGGAAAGGGCGGGAAATGCTGCTCTGGAGGAAGTTGTGATGGTTTTAAAATTCCTGGAGGGAATAGATCTTAAATGCAAAACAACTTTGTTCAGGGAAATTTCAGAGTATGTGGCAAGGGCATCGGGAAGGGAACTGCCTTCCTGGAAAGCCATTGTGGGTACAAATATGTTTGCCCATGAATCCGGTATTCACGCGGATGGTGCCATTAAAAACCCATTAAACTATGAGGCTTTTGAACCTGAGGAAGTTGGCTTGACAAGGCAAATAGTCATTGGAAAGCATTCGGGTACAAGGGCAATTAAGACTAAATTTTTAGAATACGGTATCAAAATTGATGACCAAGAAGCACAGGAACTGCTGGAGAATGTAAGGGCTACATCAGTTGATTTAAAACGAAGCCTGTTTGACAAAGAGTTGGCCTATATTTATGACGAATATATAGCAAAAAAAGAGGCCTGACAGTTCAGACAGTATTTGCTAACATAAGGTGACAAGCCCAATGAAATAATAAGTGTAAACAATCATGTATTTTATAAAGGTTGGAGGAGTGCCGTTAATGGCAAAACATTCAAGATTCGGCAAAAAAGATGGACGGCTTGTCGCTATGCGTAATGCGGATTACCCCGGTGGGGTAGCCGTGGACCCAGTACCTATCACCGAAAACGAGGAAGTGACAATTCTTTATAACGGTTTGTTGGCGAAACCCGGAGTGGAAAATGTGTATCTTCACTATGGTTTTGGCCACGCCGACGCTTGGGATGATATCAGGGAATTAAGGATGGAAAAAACAGACAGGGGTTATGCTAAAAGATTCGAAGTAAATAACTCAAACCGTCTGAATTTTTGTTTTAGAGATTCCAGTGGGAACTGGGATAACAACAAAGGAGTTAATTGGAGTTTTGGGGTTCATGGAGGTAAAAAAATTTAATATGTAAGACAGAACAAAAATAAATCCGCTGTAACTTAAAAAAACAAGTTACAGCGGATAATTTTTTTACTTTAAAAAAGAACATCTAAATGGTTTTCTGCTAATGGTTTCAGCCCGTCTTGGTCATTTCTCTTCTCCTTATTTGAATCGCTTTTTTGTATAAGGAAACATATTTTTGGGCAGAGTTTTTCCAGGAAAAATCTGCACCCATGGCATTTTTCATCAGCTTCTTCCATTGATCCCCATGGTTATAATATAGATCCAATGCACGATCAATTGCATGCTGCAGATCCATGGGTGAGTAGTTATTAAAAGAGAAGCCGTTTCCATTATCCGGATCACCCTGGAAGTCAACTATGGTATCCTCTAGGCCCCCTGTGGAATGGACTATTGGAATTGTTCCATATCTTAGACAGATTAGCTGACCAAGACCGCAGGGCTCAAACCTTGAAGGCATCAAAAACATATCCGAGGCGGCATAAATTTTTTGTGCTAAATCAGCATCAAAACCGATGATTATTGCAGTTTTGTCACGGTGCTTGATTTTGAGGTTGCTAAACATTTGCTGATACTGGTCCTCACCGGTACCCAAGAGTACAAATTGTATATCTCTATCATACAATAGTTTATCAATAATTTGCTCAAGGATGTCAAATCCTTTTTGGGAGGCCAGACGGGAAATAATGCTGATCATGGGAACATCTTTTCTGGGTAAACCTAATTCCT
>JAAYRB010000199.1 GCA_012519005.1 Clostridia bacterium | reverse complement strand
TTTCCCCCGGAGCATGCTGCTATCTTCTGCATGGGATATATACCGTCTGTGAAATCCCTTCCTTATTAAGTAATTGACCCCATTTGCTAAGACCATGGCAAACAAATCTTGGATTTCAATACTAGCAATAGAATTTATCTCCACTATATCCTTCTGCTCCAGGATATCCCAGGCATAACAAAGCATGTAAAAGATGTTTTTGATTGGTATCCGCTTTTCCATGCCATTATCACTTCTTAGCATAGCTTTTCAACCTCAGTTTTTGCTGTTTCCTCATTATCAAACCAGTATTCATATAACAATGGTTTAATTTCCAGTTGTATTATCCTTTTATACCAACCTGCGATACTTTCTCCCGGCATTGGTTTAGTGCAAAAATAGCTGTGGCCAATTTCGTATCCCTTTCCCAGCTCCCTGGTGTCATCCCTGATTTTATTGTTTAATGCCTTCATCTTTGATCTGATTTTTTCCATACTTTGGGTGTCTATTTTGTTTTGCCTTAAATGGGAAAGGAATTTATCTGAATCAAAGGCTGGCTCCAGACTTATAAATCTAAACCTTCTTCTCAAGGCATAGTCAACCAGTGCTAAGGATCTATCGGCAGTATTCATGGTACCGATAAGATAAATATTTTCCGGTACATAAAACTTTTCCCCTTGGGAATAGGTCAATTCAAGAGCAAATTCTGGCCCTCTTTTATCAAATTCCAGGAGCAGCATAAGTTCACCAAATACCTTGCTTAAATTACCCCGATTAATTTCATCTATGATAAAAAAGTAATCATTTTCCGGATTATTCCTGGCCTGCTGACAAAAATTATAAAACACTCCATTCCTCAATTCAAAGGTTCCGTCTTTTGCTGGCCTGAACCCTTGGATAAAGTCTTCATAGGAGTAGCTCTGGTGGAATTGAATCATCTCAATTTTATCATCATCCTTGCTAGCCATCATTGCATAGGCAATTCTTTTCGCGGCAAAGGTCTTACCTACGCCTGGGGGCCCCTGCAGAATAATATTCTTTTTGCTTTTCAGACTGTAGATTATTTCCTTGTATTTTTCTTCATCTATAAATACTTCCTCCAGGAATTGGCTTGCGGAATATCCCTTGAGCACATCATTTTGTCCTCCATTCTGCCCCCTACCCCCACTCAGGATTCTTTTTGCATATTCAAATCCTTTTTCCCCAATTCCATTTATGGCACAGGTATATAAACTAGTTGGTTGCTTAACGGCCATCTTTTTAAGAAAATCATCCACCTTAAGGGGTATATCCGAAATCAAATCCCATTTAACACCTAGCCTTTGGGCCCAAGGTTCTTCGGCAAAGGCAAACTTTTGGGGATCAGCCTCCTCATAAAATTCCCTTGTCACCTTCCCAAGCCCTACTATACTCTTCCGCCCTGTATAGGCTAGGCAAAAATCCCCTTCCCGGACTTTTTTTGCCGCATTTAGGTTCCGGGTAACAGATGGGCGATCTTCAATACCGTATTGGTATTGCATTATAAAACAACTATTATTTCGGCAATAATCCCAAACCGGAAACC
>JAAYRB010000198.1 GCA_012519005.1 Clostridia bacterium | reverse complement strand
TTCAGATACCGGCGGTCTATGTGGAAGATAGCTTCCTTCAGGATGTGGAACCCATAGATGTGGTGGCTGAAACCACGAGGCTTCATGCTGTCAGATCCTTAAAGAGTTTTTACCTGGATGTGGGTCGTTCCTTATCCCTAAACAAGGCTCCCAGGATCAGAGGGCCGGAAATATCAGGTGTTATCAACACGGTTTTGGATGATATCCTCGGTCAGAAGGATATCATGGTAAATCTCGTGGACATCCGCACCTTAGGGGACAGCACTTTTTTTCACTCAGTGAATGTATGTACCCTCTCCATCCTGGCCGGCATTTCCATGGGTTACAATCGTCCCGGACTCTACCAGCTGGGGGTGGGCTCCCTGCTTCACGACATCGGCAAGGTGCTGGTTCCTCCGGAAATACTTCATAAGCCTGGGAAACTCACCAAGGCGGAGTTTGATGAGATGAAAAAGCATCCCCAATACGGTTATAATATTTTGAGGGAGATGCCCAATATCAGCCTTGCTTCCGCAAATGTAGCCTTCGAGCATCATGAGAGGTACAATGGGGAGGGCTACCCCAGGGAGTTGAGTGGAAAGGAGATTCACGAGTATGCTCAAATTACTGGGTTGGCGGATATCTATGATGCTCTCACATCGGATAGAATCTACAGGAAAGCCTACCCTCATCATGAGGCCATAGAGATGATCGCCGCCAGCGGTAATTTTTACTTTGAACATAGGGTTGTCAAGGCTTTCCTGGACAATATTGCAGTTTACCCCATCGGAACACCGGTGGAATTAAATAATGGTGAGATTGCAGTGGTGCTCAATACCCCCAGGGGCTATCCCCATCTTCCTGATGTAAGGGTGGTGTCCTCCGGGGGCAGGACATTGCGGGTTTGTTTTGATCGGCGGCTCATTGAGGAAAAGGCCCTTCTTATCTCAAGGGTGATACCCGAGGAGGAGTTTGCAGATATGGAGGGTATGGAAAATGTTTTGGAATCATGATATTATTTATTGTAAACTTTTTGGAAAGGTGAGTGTTTGAGAATGCCTACTTTTGATTTTCACTGCCGCCACTGCGGGAAGGAATTTTCCTCCTTTGTTTCCTTGGCGGACAAGGATAAAGTCACATGTCCCCAATGTGAGGCGGGGGATGTGCGTCAGGTTTTTTCCGGCTGCAATATTATTGCTAGGAGAAATACAAAGAGCAAAACCAAGGGGAACAGTGCCGGTGCCGGCAAGAATTGCAAGAGCTGTATGGGATAATCAAGGGGGATGTCACTTTCCCTATGTCCAATAAAGGTCTTGGCAATGTGCCAAGCCTGGGAAATTATATATCATGGGGGAGTCTAGAGATGTACCCAAAGTTACAGTCACTGAGGAGGATATTTTTATCTTCATAGGGCAGTGATATTGGCCCAGGGGTTTTACGCGGATGAACGGCGGAAGCCCCTTATTTTTTTCTTGAAAGGGGGGGTACCATGGGTATGCTGTTGGGATATCTATATATTATCGTTGGGGCCTTGGGCCTGGGTTTGAATACCATGCTGGTGAAGATGGTCTACTCCCATGGGATACTGCCCAATCAACTGCTGTTGATTCAATACATCCTGTCCATGATTCTTTTCTGGGTGCTGGCGATGTTTAAAAAAGATGTGATCCAGCTGCCCAAGGGGAATATATTACAGATATTCATTGTGGCTCTGGGGGATTTTGCCGGGGTACTGACCTTTTATTATGCATTGAAGTTTCTTGATGCCGGGCTGGTGACTATGCTGTTCTTTACTTTCCCCATTTATGTGATTCTGCTGGTGAGGGTATTTTTCAAGGAAAGGATCACCGCCGCCCAGGGGATCAGCCTGGCCTTGACCATTCTTGGTACTGCTTTGGCACTGGATATTTTGAATCTTGACTTCCATATCATGCCCTTGGCCGGGGTGCTGCTGGGATTTGGGGCGGCCTTTGCAGTTTCCTTCGTCCATGTTTATGCACAGCATGTACTAAAGGAAGCCAGGCCCCTTACTGTTTCCTTATATACCGTTACCTTCATGGCGGTATTCACCTTTTTCATCCAAAATCCCATGAATCTGATGGAAATTGCATTCAGCGGGGAAATGGTAACCCTTATCTTATTGATCACCCTGATAGGCGGGTTTTTGCCAAAGATTTTTCTTTTTGCCGGTCTGAAGTTAATTGGGGCCGCCAGAGTATCCATCGTTGGGGTTGTGGAGCTGCCCTTCGCGTTGGTGATGTCCTTTTATCTGCTGGGGGAGAGCCTGCTCCCCGTGCAAATCCTAGGAGCTGTCCTGATTTTTGCCGGGGTTATTTTCCTGCAGTTGGGGGATCTCCGAAAATATCGGGAGCCTTCACAGGTGAGCTGACATTATAAAAATATTGGCCTAAGGTGGAAACAAGTGGTAACCATTTCACCCCCCGGGCATAAATTATAGTGGGGGGTGTTGAAATGTTAAAAGTGGGTGATCTTGTCAAATCTAATTCCCATGGGACCACTATTTTCTGCGTGATGGGTTTTAGGGCCGATGATGAGGGAAAATGCGTCGCTGTACTGAAGGCAATCTACAATCAGACATTCATCGTGGCCGCACCCATTGAAGATTTAAAAAATGTCCTGCCCAACGGTAAGTTGTAGGCCTTGCAAAAATAGGGAAAACCTTTCATCCTTTTCAGTCTTGACAGTTCCTAGAAATTTAAGCTATACTTATTTTTAATATATTTTAAAGGCATTGATGGAGGTAGGTTCCGCTGATCAATTATTTCCAGAGAATCGGGAGGAGGTGGGAGCCCGATAATAATATCAGCTGCTTCATCTCTCCTGAGCCGTATTGCTGAACGCTAAAAACATAGTCATTAAGCGGTACCGGATAAAACCGTTATCTGTTAAGGTGGTTGCCTAGCGGCAATCAGGGTGGTACCGCGGGATTCCTCTCGTCCCTGATCAGATTCAGTTCTGTGGGGCTGGGAGGATTTTTTAATCTCCGGAAACTTTGTAACAGACTAACTAAAATCTAAAGGGGGAGTTCGCTTTGGGGCTAGTGATTTACCTTGATGGTCAATATGTAGATGAAAAGGAAGCAAAGGTTTCTGTTTTTGATCATGGGCTTCTCTATGGTGATGGTATTTTTGAGGGTATTCGGGCCTATCACGGAAGGGTTTTCAAGCTTGATGATCATTTGGACAGGTTCTATGAGGGGGCCGAGGTGCTTTTGATGGAGCCGCCCATCAGCAAGGGTGAGATGCATGAAGTGGTACTGGAAACCCTACGCCGCAACAATCTAAGGGACGGATATATACGGCTGGTAATGACCCGGGGGGTGGGGGATTTGGGTCTGGATCCCAAGAAATGCCCGGTTCCCACGGTGTTCTGTATAGCCTCCGGTATCGAGCTCTACCCGGAAGAGCTGTACGAAAAGGGTATGGAAGTGGCCACCGTGGCAACCACCAGGAACAGCCCGGCGGCACTGAACCCAAGAATTAAATCCCTGAACTATTTGAATAATATTCTAGCCAAGATAGAGGGATCTCTCATGGGGGTTCCCGAGGCTCTGCTGCTCACCGATGATGGGTATGTGACCGAGGCCACGGGGGATAATATTTTCATTATTAAGGATGGTGCACTCATCACACCCCCTGCCCATCTGGGATT
>JAAYRB010000001.1 GCA_012519005.1 Clostridia bacterium | reverse complement strand
GAATTAACCCCAACGAAAAGGTACTATGTAGGGGATCCTACTGGAGGCCGCCATATATAAGATGCTGGAGTGTACACGGCAATGTTGATTTCTACAGCGCTCTGGCTGGTTCCTGTAACGTCTATTTTCAGGAGGCTGCCCATAGGGCAGGTATCGACAAAATGGTGGAAGTGGCCCAGGCCTTTGGTATGGGGGAAAAGACCAACACCTTGGGAATTATAAACGAGAGCAGCGGCCTTCTTCCAACTCCTAAATGGAAAAAGGAACTATATGAGGCATCCCTGGGTAAAAAATATGAGAAAAAGTTCAATGATTTGAACAAAGAACGCATGGACAAACTTTCCACTGCCTCAGAAGAGGAAAAGGATAAAATAAATAGACAGTATGACAGCAAGAAAAAAACATTGGAAGCACAGCAGAAAATTGATCTAAATTTTTATACCAGATGGCAGCCCTTTGATACCTATAATATATCCATAGGGCAGGGGTCCAACAGCTTTACCCTTGTGCAGCTGGCAAATCTCACTGCTACCATTGCCAATGGGGGTAGGCATTACCAACCTTATCTGATTGATCGGATTGTATCTCCCGACGGGCAAATTGTTCAAAAATACACACCTAAAATGCTAAATAAGGTCCCTGTTTCCGGCGTCAATTTGGCCCATGTCAAAGAAGGAATGAGAAGGGTATCAGAGCCTGGAGGAACCGCCTATTTCCTTTTTCACGACATTCCTGCAGAAGTTGGAGCAAAAACCGGGACCGCACAAACTAACAGAGTGGGGGACAATAAAAGGAAGGAATTCCATGGGGTTTTCTTAGCCTTCACCCCGGTGGAAAACCCACAGATCGCCTTTGCAGGTCTTGTGGAATACGGACAGAGCGGCAGCGGTTCAGCCGGTCATGTGGCCAAGGCGGTTTTTGAGGAATATTACGGACTAAACAAGGAGGAGGAGCCAGAAAACGACTAATTTGTCGTAATATTTAAAAATATATACAAATATTTAGAAATATCTCGCAAAAAAACCCATCTCATTTCGCCCGGCAGGAAGGAATTGGTGCCATGGTGTAGAAATGTGAAAAAAGATAGTAACCGTCGGAACATTGTCCCATAAGGAGCTTCGATTATGAAGAAACCTTTCCAAAAAATAAATTTACTTATGCAACTGACACCCCCGGATAGGGATTTAAAAAACACCAAGCCGCCAGAGATTTACCCACATCTATATATGGATCCTGTGGAAAATGACCACGCCGTAGGTGGGGAAAATTCAAGGCTTAGGGATTCAAAAAAGGATAGGGGTCCTGATCTGCAGGATAGGACGGCATTCAAAGCCCACGAGATACCCGCTGATAAAACATTATTGATAGAGCGCACTCTACGTTCCGGACAAAGTATCAGCTACCCCGGTCATGTGGTTGTTATGGGGGATATCAACCCCGGTGCGGAAGTGGTGGCGGGGGGCAATATCCTTGTCCTGGGCTCCTTGAGGGGCGTTGTCCACGCCGGTGCCTATGGAAACCAAAAAGTCGTTGTGGCGGCCTTAAAGCTGAGCCCAACTCAGCTG
>JAAYRB010000197.1 GCA_012519005.1 Clostridia bacterium | reverse complement strand
GCTGTTTTTCGAAAATGACGCTCGGTTCCTAGAACAGTTTTAAAGGGAGGATTAATATATGCTGGTATCCTACAATTGGCTAAAGGATTATGTTGACATAAATATTTCTCCAGAAGAGTTGGCTCATAAATTGACAATGGTTGGCTTAGAAGTCAGTGCAATAATCAAAAACGAACCGACCTTTGAAAATATTGTTGTGGGGTCCATAGTTGAAATCGATACCCACCCGTCCGCTAATACCCTTGCTCTCTGCTTCGTAGAAGTTGGTGACGAGCAGCCCCTCAGGGTTGTATGTGGTGCACCTAATATTCAGGTGGGGCAGCGGGTTCCTGTGGCAAAGCCCGGGGCGGTTTTGGCCGGTGGCGATATAATTGGACCCACTGAAATCCAAGGAGTCCTATCCGAAGGGATGATCTGTTCCTTAGGGGAACTGGGCATAGAAACCCCAGCCCAAGAACAGGAGGAAGGGGTATATGTACTGCCGGGAGATACAAAAATAGGTGCTGGACTCTACGAAACCCTTGGCATGGACGATACAGTTATTGAAATAGACTTGACGCCTAACAGACCTGATTGCTTGAGTGTTGTGAATATTGCTCGGGAAGCTGCGGCTATTTGCAATACAACTGTAAGGCATCCTCTTATCGAAGTGAAAGAGGGACATGATGGCCATATAAAGGATTTAATATCTGTAGAAATTATAGATGATGATTTATGCGGTCGCTACGTGGCAAGGGCGGTCAAGGGAGTAAAAATAGCCCCATCACCCAGTTGGCTTCAAAATAGGCTGTCAGCCTTAGGTGTTAGGCCCATCAATAATGTAGTGGATGTTACTAATTATGTGATGTTGGAAATGGGACAACCCCTTCATGCCTTTGACCATAGATTCCTAGAGGGCCATCAAATAGTTGTGCGCAGGGCCAAGCCCCAGGAAAAAATGATTACCCTTGATGGCCAGGAGAGGATTTTGAAACCTGATTATTTGGTAATAGCTGATGGGGAAAAGGCTGTTGCTGTAGCGGGGATTATGGGTGGCGAGAACAGCGAGGTTGTGGAGGATACCACCACTGTTCTGATTGAATCTGCAAACTTCGACCCAACAAACATTAGAAGGACTTCTAGGGGACTTGGTTTACGTTCAGAATCATCTCTTCGATTTGAAAAGGGAGTTGATATTGAGGGGGCCCTGGATGCAGCAAACAGAGCCGCCCAATTGATAGCCCTATTGGGCGGGGGAGAGGTAGTAAGGGGGGTAGTGGACCAATATCCTGGCAAATGGAAGCCGGCTGCAGTTAAGTTGCGCACAAATAAAGTTAATGAGCTATTAGGTACGGATTTAACCACAGAACATATTAGAAAATTGCTTGCAAGCGTGGATTTCAAAATACATGCTGTGGAAAATGAAATTATTGAGGTTATCATTCCGTCATTCCGCCATGATGTGGGACGGGAGATTGATTTAGTGGAAGAGGTTGCCAGGCTTTATGGTTACGACAAAATACCCACATCGATTCCCGGGGGTGATACCAGTAATATACAGAAGGATAAAAAGCAAATATTTGAGGAAAGATGTAGGGAAATTCTAATTGCCTGCGGCTTGGGCGAGGTGATTACCTTCAGTTTTATGAATGCGGAACTTCTGGATAAAATGAATATTCCCAGTGATCACCTCTTGAGAAATGCGGTGGAAATCTCCAACCCATTGTCCGAGGATCAGGGCATAATGAGAACCAGCATTCTACCGAATTTGTTGGATGTTGCCAGAAGAAATGTCAACAGAAGGGTAAATGAATTAAAAATATTTGAGATAGGCAATATTTTTATTCCCCTTAAGCCGAGGGAGCAGCCCAAGGAAGAGAAGGTTATATCCGGCTTGGTAATGGGTACCATTGATAAAACATGGAATTCCCCGCCTTTGAAGATGGATTTCTATCTGCTTAAGGGAATTTTAGATGAGTTGTTCAACAAACTGGGGGTAGAAAATGTCAGCTGGTGCCCTTCCGATGAATACCCTGGGTTTCATCCTGGGAGAACCGCCAAAATCAGGGTTGGTGAAGGCATTCTAGGGGTTGCGGGTCAGGTGCATCCTGTGGTGGGTGGAAATTTTGGTCTCAAAAGTAATACATACGTATTTCAGCTGGATTTTGATTTCTTGGAAAAGATAGCCGTGGATGTTAAACCCTACAAACCCCTACCTAGGTACCCCTCTGCCAGCAGGGATATCGCCTTTGTTGTGTCTGAGGATGTCCCCTACTCAGAAATTGAGGAAACAATTAAAGAGACGGGGGGAGAGACCCTGAGCAATTACAGGCTCTTTGACGTTTATAAGGGTGAACAGATTGATAAGGGTAAAAAAAGTATGGCATATTCATTGACATATCAGGCAGGGAATCGAACACTGACTGATAAAGAGGTAGATTCTTTACACAGTAAAATAGAAAAAGAGCTTTCCAATAAGTTTGGTGCTGAGCTAAGATGAAATTCCCCAGTCTTTACGAAGGAGGGGATATCAGTGAAAAAAAACCAGCCGCCTGATAGTAAGACCAGAACAAAAATAAAAATCAATGGAAATGAGTATATTCTCCGGTCCTCTTACCCCAGCAGCTATAACGAGGAATTGGCAGTATATGTAGATAAAAAGATGAAGGAGATAAGAATGCAAAACCCCAGCCTAGGAGCATCAAGGCTTGCCGTGTTAACAGCCCTAAATATTACCGATGAACTGTTCAAGTTACAGGCGGATCACGATGTACTCCTTGGCTTGATAGAGGAGGAAAGAAAGAAATAGCTGCCTACTGGAATTTTAAAATATGACAGGCCTGTAGTTTATACTGCAGGTTTTTTTGTAGAGCACATGTAAGAATCGTGTCATGGGGGCAGATTAAACATATTAAGGCATGTATTGAGTTATAAATAATTTTAAGATTTTTATTGAAATAGTGAGGTTAAAAGATGAAAAACCTTGAAATAGCTTGGACTCTCAGGGAGATTTCTGATTTGTTGAGGGTGAAAGGGGAAAACAGATTTAAGGTCAGGGCCTACAACAATGCGGCTAGGTCTATAAAAAAACTCAAAGAAGATATTACAACCCTCAGAAAAAAAGAAGTGCTAACGGAAATCCCTGGGATTGGGGAAAATATTGCAAAAAAAATAGAAGAAATACTGGATACTGGTAGGAGTGTCTATCTAGATGAACTGAGGGAGGAAGTACCCCCGGGGGTGTTAAGTATCATTAGCTTGCCTGGGGTGGGTCCGAAAACCGCCGGTCTGTTGTACGAGAAACTGCAGTTCAAGGATCTAAGTGAACTTATGGTTCTCGCAAAGGACGGTAGGCTTCGAGATGTGCCTGGTATCGGGCCTAAGACAGAGACGAATATTTTAAAGGGGATAGAGAAACTGAAAAAAAATATGGAACATGTCCCCCATGGGCTTGCTAGGGTTTCAGCTGACATAATATTTGAGCTGTTATCTTCCTTTAGCCTGATCAGTAGGGTGAGCCTGGCGGGCAGTATGCGCCGGGGGAAAGATATGGTAGGGGATGTTGATTTTGTAGCGGCATCGGATAACTCTCATAAGGTTATGGAGATCTTGGGTGAACACCCTCATATCAGGGAACTGGATATTTTCCATGATAATAGAGCAAAAGCCTTTACAAACCTGGGGACAAAAATCGATCTTCAAATTGTTAAGGAGGACAAATTTGCCGCGGTTTTGCACCGCTCAACAGGTTCCAAAAAACATTTCCAGCAGCTGTCAGCCCTAGGTAATAAAAAAGGAATTAATTATGATGGGAATAGTATCCTGAAAAACGGTAAGGAAATAATAGTCAGCGATGAAGAGGGCATTTATTCGGCTTTTGGACTTCCATATATTGATCCCGAGCTGCGGGAAGGTGCGGGAGAAATTGAAGCGGCTAAAAATAACAGTCTTCCGGATTTGGTAGATATTCATGACCTTCGAGGGGATCTTCATACGCACTCCACCTGGAGTGATGGACATGGAACCATAGAAGAAATGGTTCAAGAGGCAGTAAAAATGGGTTATTCATATCTTGCCATAACTGATCATTCACAATCCTTAGCTGTTGCCAATGGCCTGACAGTGGGAAGATTGATGGAACAATGGGATGAAATCAATTATCTTAGGAAGAAATATGCACCATTTCTTATACTAAGAGGGATTGAAATGGATATATTGAGGGACTGTCGTTTGGATTATGAGGATGAGATACTTGCGAAATTCGATATTGTGATTGCTTCCATTCACACGGGGTTTGAACAAAATAAAGAGGCGATTACTGAACGGTTGATTACTGCTCTAGAGAACCCCTATGTTGACATAATAGCCCACCCCACAGGAAGAATTTTGGGTAGACGCCCGCCCTATGAGGTGGATATGGAAAAGGTTATAGAAAAGGCGTCAAAACTTGGCAAGACTTTAGAGGTGAACTCTTCCCTTGATAGATTGGACCTCAACGCTGCATATGTAAGGATGGCGAAAGAGGCGGGGGTCAAAATAGCAATCAACACAGATGCCCATGGGAAAACCGGCCTAAGGGATATGGAGTATGGAGTTATGACTGCCAGGCGGGGCTGGCTTGAAAAGAATGATGTGCTAAACACCCTGGATTCTCAGGAGCTGCTTTCCCATCTCTCAAGGAATAGGGTTGGGGTTCGATGAGTGAGAGCCCTTACTTAAGCGGCAAGAAACTGCTGCCCATTTCTTTTTACCAGAGGGACACTGTAACTGTTGCAAAAGAACTTCTGGGCAAGCATATGGTATATTCCAAGGGGTCGGATATTTTAGCGGGTAAAGTTGTGGAGACGGAGGCCTACCTTGTTGGGGATCCTGCATGTCATTCCATAGGTGGAAAAACCAAAAGAAATGAAGTCATGTTTGGGCCCTCAGGATTTGCTTATGTTTTTATTATTTATGGCATTCATTTTTGTTTTAATGTTACAAGCGGAGTTGATAACCGCCCTGAAGCGGTGCTTATTAGGGCTCTGGAGCCGATAAAAGGTATAGAAACAATGCGCAGGAATAGGGGGCAAAATGAGATTCTGAATTTATGCAGCGGTCCGGGCAAACTTACCCAGGCCATGGGAATAGATATGGGGTACAACGGAAGCAGCGTGGTGGAGGGGGCAATCAGATTTTATGAGTCAATGGAGGAGGATACATTTAAGGTGGTAACCACTACTAGAGTGGGCATCTCCAAAGCAGCTGACTGGCTGCTCCGTTTCTATATCAGGGATAATGAATTCATATCTAAGAAATAAAAATGGAGGTATAAAGGATGAAGATAGCAGAAATATACCAATTGGCTGTAGATAAAGGGATTGAGGCTGATCCCAGAGGCGGGGAAAGGGTAAGGCGGATTTTGGAAAAAACAGAAGAAAAATTCAATGCATTGGATAAAGACGAGAAGAGCGAATTTGACAAAGAAAGCATAAACAACCCCTACAAAGATACTCGTATATTATGGGGAGATCCACAAGCAGAAGTACAAAGGCTGCTGGCGGGAATAGATATTGGTGGAGAGGAGCTGCTGTTGGCGGATCGTTTCCGTGACAAGGGTGAAGGTTTCGACCTAGTGGTTAGTCACCACCCCGAGGGCCGTGCACTAGCAGGCCTCTACGGTGTCATGGATGTACAAGAGGATATCCTGTTCAATCATGGTATACCGATTAATGTAGCGGAGGGTATCATGGCACCAAGGATTAAGGAAGTGCAAAGAGGTCTGCTTCCCCGCAACCATAACAGGTCAGTGGATATCGCCCGCTTATTGAATATTCCCTTTATTTGTGTCCATACCCCCGCGGATAATTTGGTGGTGAAATATCTGGAGAACTATTTTAATGCTAAGGAACCGGAAACCGTTGGCGATATTATCAGCCTTTTAAAAGAAATACCGGAATATAAAATTGCCAGTGGGGTGGGTGCGGGACCCAGGTGTATAGTTGGGTCTGAGGAAAGCAGAGCCGGGAAGGTTTTTGTTGACATGACTGGGGGGACGGGTGGATCAGAGAAATCTTATGAGAAGCTTGCAAATGCCGGTGTTGGTACGGTTGTATCAATGCATATGAGTGAGAAGCACAGGAAAGAAGCAGAGAAAAATTATATCAATGTTGTAATAGCCGGTCACATGGCCAGTGACTCCCTTGGGGTGAATTTGTTTTTGGATGATTTAGAGGTAAGGGGTATAGAAATTGTGACCTGCTCCGGGTTGATCAGACATTCCCGTACAAAGAAATAGCTGGGAAGGGTTTTTATTTTAAGGGGAGAGGTTTATGTTAAGGGTTACCATAGAAAAGCTGGGACTTCCAAAGGTTATCTGGATGATCAAGGAAAGATGCGGTTCTTCCGTGGGTGAAGATATGGTGGACGAAATGCGTTTTTCTTCGGATCTTTTTCAGATATCAAAATGGCAGGAAGAAACTAATGAGGCAGTGGAAGCCTTGCGTTTATATCCTGATATACCCATTGGTGGCATCAGGGATATTAGACGGGCATTGAAAAGGGCTGAAAGAGGGGGTGTTCTGGACCCTACGG
This sequence comes from Clostridia bacterium, assembly GCA_012519005.1. Lineage (GTDB taxonomy): Bacteria > Bacillota > DTU086 > DTU086 > DTU086 > JAAYRB01. Next base: position 1,374 of record JAAYRB010000197.1, on the reverse strand, counting down.
ATTTTTTGGATATCGCGGACACTTTGAGATGTGCGAGGAGATTGAGGGGTTTTATATTTGAGATGGAAGCGGAAATACCCCATATAAAAAGCCTGGCGGAAGGAATAGTGATCAATGAAGATCTAGAAAATAGAATCAAGAAAACTGTTGATCAAGAAGGAGAAATACATGATGATGCCTCCCCGAAGCTGGCTCAGATACGAAGAAAAATCAAAAGCCTGAGGGAGCGTGTCCAGGACAGATTAAGCGGTATCATTCAATCTGTTGAACTGCAAAAACATTTACAGGATGCTTTGATTACAATCAGGGGCGATAGATATGTTGTCCCCGTTAAAGCGGAAAGTAGGTCCAGAATACCGGGGTTGATTCATGACCAATCAGCCAGCGGTGCAACCATATTTGTAGAACCATATAAAATAGTTGAACTGAATAATGAGTTACGACAAGCAAAATCTGATGAAAAAAACGAAATTGACAGGATACTATCGGAACTAACGGAAAGGGTCGCCCATGATGAAAAGGATTTGGGGCAAACCCTTTTCCTCCTTGCCAGAATAGATTTTATCCTTGCCAAAGGAAAGCTGAGTCATGACATGGATGGGGCAAGTCCAAGATTAAACAGGTCCGGATATATAAATATTCGACAGGGACGCCACCCTTTGATAGATAAAGATGAAGTTGTGCCCATTGATGTCTATCTGGGCAAAGATTTCAAGATATTAATTATCACGGGTCCCAACACCGGTGGAAAAACCGTGACCTTGAAAACAGTTGGTCTTTTGACTCTTATGGCCCAATTGGGACTCCATATACCTGCACTTCACAACAGTGAAATTGCTATTTTCGATCATATATTTGTTGACATAGGCGATGAGCAAAGCATTGAACAATCCTTAAGTACATTTTCTTCCCATTTAAATAATATAATAGATATTTTGCCCAGGGTGAATGAACAGACTCTTATACTGCTAGATGAGCTGGGTGCGGGTACCGACCCCGCGGAGGGATCTGTTCTTGCAATGGCCATACTGGAGCATTTAACTGAAAAGGGCTGCCTTTGCGTAGCCACCACTCATTATAGTGAGCTCAAATCCTTTGCTTACACCATGACGGGTATTGAAAATGCCTCAGTGGAATTTGATGCAGAAACCCTGCGGCCAACCTATAGGCTTCTCATCGGTTTACCCGGGAAGAGCAATGCCATAGAAATCGCATCGAGGCTAGGCCTAAACGAGACAATCGTGCGAAGATCCAAGGAACTCTTGTCAACAGAGGAGATTCAGGTATCAGACCTGATCAGGGGTTTGGAGGAAAATAGGCGCATCAGTAATCTTGAGCGGCAAAAGGCAGAGAGCCTTGCACAGGAAGTAAAAG